>JBAWXY010000051.1:0-14838 GCA_037143835.1 Bacteroidota bacterium | reverse complement strand
CTCCCGAATTGTTGAGCATGCTGGCAAGTGTAAAGCCTGTAGTCATTCCACCCATTAACAACCCGACAACTCCGGGATCACCAAAAACAATCCCAACAACAACTGGTACTACAATTGCCATAAGCGCTGGAACTACCATTTCTTTCTGTGCGCCTTTAGTTGCAATCGCAACACATTTTGCATACTCGGGCCTTCCCGTACCTTCCATAATTCCCGGAATTTCACGGAATTGTCGTCTTACTTCATCAACCATTCTCCCTGCATTTCTTCCGACGGCTTTCATAGCCATTGCAACAAATACAAAACACATCATTGCTCCAATGAAAAGACCTGCCAGCAATATCGGGTTGAAGAGTGAAAGGTTATATGCTGCAACAAAATCTTTGATTCCGGCATGTGAAACTTCGATTGCCTGCTGGCCCGCCTGAAGAGCTGCAGCTGCAGGTTCATGACTCTTATAAAACAAAACATCACCGATCTGTTTATAACCATCAATACTTTTGTCAGCAAGCCTTCCAAGCCAAAGTTTTACTTCCTCCATATATGCAGCAACAAGAGCCAGGGCAGTAAGAGCAGCCGATCCAATAGCGAAGCCTTTACCAGTAGCAGCTGTTGTATTTCCAAGCCCGTCAAGGGCATCAGTTCTTTCTCTGACTTCTTCCGGAAGTCCTGCCATTTCAGCATTTCCACCTGCATTATCTGCAATCGGTCCGAAAGCATCAGTTGCCAGTGTTACTCCAAGTGTTGAGAGCATACCTACAGATGCGAAACCGATACCATAAACACCCATGGCAAAGTTGTGGAATCCTCCTGCAAATGAATAAGCGGCAATAATACCACCAACAATTGTCAGAACAGGCAGCCAGGTTGAAAACATACCCACTGCCATACCTTCAATAATTACTGTCGCCGGTCCTGTCTGAGATTGTTTTGCAATACCTTGTGTTGGTTTATAGCCATCAGAAGTATAATATTCTGTTGCCTGACCGATAATTACACCTGCAACAAGGCCAGCTACTGCTGAGCCGAAAACACCCCAGGTAATCCAGTCAGCATAAGCCATTACTGCCAGAACAACCAGTATAAGAGCTGAACTTCCCCCTGTACCAAGCAGAAGTGCTCTGAGAAGGGTTTTCGGAGAAGCAGATTCTTTTGTTCTCACCATATATATTCCGGCTATTGACAACAAAATCCCGATTGCTGAAACCAGCATGGGAGCTATGATAGCTTTTATCTGATAATCACTTTGTCCTACTATTGCAGGAAGGGCAGCACCGAGAGCAGCTGTTGCAAGTATTGAACCTGCATAAGATTCATAAAGGTCGGCACCCATACCGGCTACGTCACCTACATTATCACCAACGTTATCAGCAATAGTTGCCGGGTTACGTGGATCATCTTCAGGAATTCCTGCTTCAATCTTACCAACGAGATCAGCGCCCACATCAGCAGCTTTTGTAAAGATACCTCCACCGACACGTGCAAAGAGAGCTTGTGTCGAGGCACCCATACCAAAAGTGATCATTGTTGCTGTAATCTCAACAAATTTCTGGTGCTCATCAATTCCTGCCTGCACAAATGTAAGACCCAGGAAATTAAATCCTGTGGCCATGTGTTCCGGAGTAAATACTACTTTAGTCAGGAAAATGAACCATGCGGCAATGTCGAGAAGTGCGAATCCGACAACAACAAGACCCATAACTGCTCCACTACGCAGAGCAACCTGCAATCCCTTGTTAAGTGATTTTGAGGCAGCCCAGGCTGTCCGGTTGGATGCAAATGTTGCAGTTTTCATTCCGAGATAACCACAAAGACCTGAAAAGAACCCTCCTGTAAGGAATGCAACCGGAACAAATGGGTTCTGAACACCCATATATGCCAGTATGGATAATAATACAACAAGAACAATAAAAATCTTGCCAACAACCGTGTATTGGCTTTTCAGGTAGGCCATTGCACCTTCTCTTACATATTCAGCAATCTCTTTCATTTTATCTGTTCCTTCCTCCTGAACTTTCATACCTTTATAAAAGATCCAGGCAAATAACAATGCCATGAGTGCTGAGATCGGCACAATCCAGAATAAATTACTAATCATAATATCTGTTTTTAAATTAAAAATTAATGGTTTTGAAATGAAAAAAATTCACCGGTACAAAACTATATTAGTTTTTTATTAATACAAATGAAAACGAACTATTCTTGAAATAGTTTTTTTAAGAAAAAAACTCATAATCTAAACAATAATTATGTTCAAAATCCTCTCTGCAGGGATATTATTTTTAAAAGATCTTTAATATCAAATGAATCCCACTAAATAGCCCTGAAAAAATTGTAATTCAGGTTTTTCAGTTCTGCCATTTTTGGATAGGGATAATAAGCGATTTCATCTTTTGCTCCCACATAGAATCCGGTGTCAATTGTCCTGTAAAGAAGCTCTCCGGAGAATATTCGATGAACTGTTTTCATATGTTTTTCATATTCACCTTTAAGTATCTCAAGGCAGTCTCTCAAATGCCCGATATTGGGATAAGGAAGGTGTTCAGCAGAACCCGAAAGCGGATTAGTTGCCAATTCACCAAGTTTTAATTCAACAAAGAAAAGTTTGGGAAGAACAATCGGGATTGATCCATCGGTAAGTCTTTTAAGAAATACTGAAGGAGCAAGGCCACTGGCTACAAGTGGAGTTACCGGGCATAATTCCTGGTACAGATGAAGAGCATTTTTCGGTTCCCCTGTCTTGTCATAGATTGCTTTTTTTAATTCAAGAACGCAACCATGATCAGTAGTGAGATACAGACTTTTAATTGCTGCCACAGGTACAGTTTCCAGCACTTTGTAGACGGAAAGATAGACAGAGCTTTTCGGGCTGCCATCTGGTTTTGCTACACACCTTTTATTAAGGCTCTCCATATCTATTATGTTTTCAATCTTACCCAGATCAACTTCGAAGAAAATTATCTGGCCCTTGTTCCGTTTTTTGGTGCCTGTTGACAGATAGAGGCCAAATCCCTCAGGAGGAAGCATTGAAGCTACAAGTGCTTCAGGATTGCAGGTTAAATAAATGTACTTGCTCATAGCTTTTCTTATTAATTAAAAGAAGAATGTTTTACTTACAAATTATTCAACAGAAAGATTAAAGTCTAACTAATATCAAATTTACGCTAGTTTTTACAATTGTGAAAATGAAATTTTGCTTTTCATTCTTTATTTACTTGTACAGATTTTTACATTTTTCCCCTTTACATTTATTACTTTTGTCCAAAATAAAAAACCAGCAGTTTTAATAAATATAACAAAGAAAATAATCATGGTTAATTTTTTTGATGACAAAATATCAGAAAGACTTGGTGGTGTCAACTTTGGAAAATCAACAGTGATATACAAATTTGAACTTATTAAAAGAGCAAAAGCAGCGGCAAAAAAAGCACACCCTGAATCAGGCTTAATCGACATGGGGGTTGGAGAGCCTGATTGGCCCGCTGATCATCTGGTAGTAAAAGCTTTATCAGAAGAAGCCGGAAAACCTGAAAACAGATGGTATGCAGATAACGGAATTCCTGAATTTCAGGAAGCCGCAGCCCGTTACCTTGAAAAGGTATATGGGCTTTCAGGTTTAATACCGTCAGAACATATTATTCATGGTATAGGATCAAAACCGGTACTTGCAATGCTTCCAATATGTTTTATTAATCCCGGTGATATTTTACTTACGACAGTTCCTGGTTACCCGGTCACAGCAACTTATACAAAATATCTTGGCGGCGAAGTATTCAACCTGCCATTATTTGAATCAAACTCATTTTTGCCAGACTTAAGTATAATACCTCAACCAATTTTAAAAAGAGCTAAGCTGCTATATCTGAATTATCCAAATAATCCGACAGGTGCTGTGGCGACTACTGAATTCTTTACGCAGGTAGTTGATTTTGCCAGGAAGAACAATATTATCGTCATTCATGATGCTCCTTACAGTGCATTAACATACGATGGATACAAACCACTTAGTTTTCTTTCTGTTAAAGGAGCAATGGATGTTGGAATAGAAGTCCATTCATTATCAAAGGCTTTTAATATGACGGGATGGAGAATAGGTTTTGTTTGTGGAAACAGTAAAGCGATAAACGCTTATGCAACTGTAAAAGATAATACGGATTCAGGGCAGTTCAGAGCAATTCAAAAGGCAGCTATTCAGGCATTAAGGCATACGGAAATAACTGATAAAACGATAATAAAATACTCAAGAAGGTTCGATCTGCTGGTAGATGCTTTAAATGATTTAGGATTTGACGCTAAAAAGCCGAAAGGATCATTTTACTGTTATGTAAAAGCTCCTATCGGTACGGAAAGTGGTAAAGTTTTTAATTCAGCGACTGAATTTTCCGAATTTCTTATACATGAATCATTAATATCTACTGTTCCCTGGGACGATGCCGGGAAATTTATCCGATTCTCGGTAACCTTTGAGGCAGATTCACTTCAAAAAGAAATAGAAGTAATTAATGAAATGAAAGAGAGGATGAAAATATTAAAATTAAAATTCTGAAACAGGTGAGTAACTTCGCGAAGTTAATGGTAGTTAATAATTGATTTTATGTTAATTTTGGACACAATCCTAATTGAAGCTGATTTATGCCTAAAATATCTGCGGTTATTATAACGTTTAACGAAGAGTTGTTTATTGATAAATGTCTCGCTTCAATTATTGGGATTGCCGATGAGATAGTTATAGTTGATTCCTTTTCCACAGATGCGACTGAAGAAATTTGTAAAAAATATAAAGTGCGGTTTGTAAAACATGCTTTTGAAGGATACCGGGACCAAAAGAATTATGCTCTTCAACTTGCCACACATAAAAATATACTTTCTCTTGATGCTGATGAGGCTTTAAGCGACAGGCTCAGAGAGTCGATACTTACTATTAAAGATAAATGGGAATATGATGGTTATCTGTTTAACAGGCGAAATAACTTTTGTGGAAAGTGGATCCGGCATTCGCAATGGTACCCCGATAGACAGTTGAGACTTTTTTATTCCGACAAAGGGCAATTTGGAGAACTCAATCTCCATGAGAAATTCATTATGTCAAACGGAGCTAAAGTTGGCAAACTGAAAGGGGATCTGCTTCATTGGCCTTTTTTTTCACACCAGGATCATATTGATAAAATGAAGAAATATTCACTAATTGGTGCCAGGGAGTTTCACAAAGCAGGAAAAAAGGCCAATCTGTTTACTCCATACATTCATCTCATATGGGGGTTTTTCAGATCATATATTATCAGAGGAGGTTTCCTTGACGGTTATGACGGATTTTTGATCTGCTCCTTATATTCAAAATCCACCTTCAATAAATACATGAAATTAAGGCATCTCAACAAGAACGGAGTTTCCCGGTAACTCAAACTGTATGACCTTCGATGAAGATATAAAAGAATCTCTGATCACCCTGAAAAAGGGTGGGATCATTCTCTATCCAACTGATACGATATGGGGCCTTGGTTGTGATGCTACCAACCCCTCTGCGATTGAAAAGATCTTCAGAATAAAATCAAGAAGCGACAGTAAAAGTCTGATTATTCTTGTTGACGGTGAACAGATGCTTGATCGTTATGTAAAAGATATCCCGGAAATAGTGTATGAACTTACCAGTGTTTCCGATAGTCCCCTCACAATAATCTACCCGACAGGTAAAAATCTGGCAGCCGGTGTTTGCAGTGAGGATGGTTCAGTAGGAATAAGAATCTGTCATGATGAATTCTGCCGCGAACTGATAAGTCGGTTCCGGAAACCAATTGTTTCAACCTCAGCCAATTTCAGCGGTAAACCATCACCGGAAAATTTCGATGAAATTGAAAAGGCTGTAATTGATTCTGCTGATTTTGTTGTAAAACATCGTCAGAATGACCGGCAAAAACATTCTGCATCACCTGTCATTAAAATAGAACAAAACGGTACAATTAAGATTATAAGGAAATAATCTATTTTGACCTGACCCGTCCTGAGCCTGAAACCCTTACGTCAACCTTTGGATCACCCAGATAAGTAACATTTCCGCTACCCGAAACACTGGCCCTAAGAGACCCAGTAACATTACAGCTGCAATTACCGCTTCCTGAAATGCTTATTTCAGCTGAACCGATCTTTAATGGTTCCCCTCGGTAGTTGCCTGATCCGCTGATTGAAATATCTGCTTTGGTTGCATCACCACTTCCCCCAATAATAATATCCCCTGAACCAGAAATGCTGCAATTAAGATCAGCGGCCACCACATCCGTTGTAAATAACTTACCGCTGCCACTGACACTTAAATTCAGATTTTCAGCTTTAACAGCATCTTTAATCTCTGCCCTCCCTGATCCGGAAACACCCAATCCTTTTATTTCGGGCATCGTAATGTAAATTGTAACTTTTTCATTCATATTAAGTCGCCAGTTCTCTTTCTTAATTACAAGTTTGTCACCGGAGACTTCTGTTACAATATCTCCAAGTAAAGCCTTCTCTCCCTCAAGAACTACTTTAAATTCAGAGCCAAAATTAATGTAAAGGTCACCGGATACCCCAAAGCTTACTCTTGTAAAACCAGATACATCCCTTGTTTCTTTTACAATTGACTGACCATTCGAAAAACCAGCTGTCAAAGTCATTGCAACAATAATTACTGATAAAATTATTCCCCTTTTCATAGTGTTATGATTTTAAATAATTTAGATTGATACATGGAAAAGACCTGAATTTTAGTAAATAGCTGCACAGAAATGAAATTATTCTGTCAGTTAATTTCAGTCAGCCCTTCCGGGATATCCATTATTATATTATTTTTCTTTTTATCGATACTCACGATAAAATGTTCATGGAAAGGGATAAGGATTTCTTTATTCTCAGGAGAATTAATATTCAGCAGCCATTGCCCGGGATTTGGAATAACTTCCGTAATTGTTCCAAGCAAAATGTCGTTCTGTATTAAAACTTTATATCCAATGAGGCTCTGAATATCATCTGTATTATTCTCAGCAGGAATACCGGAAGTCAGAAACACACGGCAGCCGGTAAATTCGCTGATTTTTTCAATTGAGTCGTAACCCTCAAATTTAAGTTTCAGAATATCGGCTTCTGAATACTCCGAATCTGAAATAGAAAAAGGAACCGGTCTTCCTTCAATTTCCAGAAAGACCGATTCCATTTGGGGTATATTTTCAGAAAAGATTTTCTCTAACTTAACTGTTACGGCACCCTTGTAGCCGTTGACTTTTGTGATTCGTCCCAGTAATATGTTGCTAATGTAAGCCATTGGATCGTTGATCCTTATGACTGCTCAATTACTCCTGGGGCTTATCTTCTGCAACCGGTTCTGATGCAGTCTCTTCTACAACTGGTGCCTGAGCTGGTTCTTCGGCAGGAGCTGCTTCTTCGGCCTGAGCTTCTGCTTTTTCTCTTGCTGCTGCTTTAGCTGCAAGATCTGCAGTTCTCTTTGCAAGTTTCGCTGCTCTTGCTTCGTTAACGCGCTTTTCATCCGTAAGCCGTTTCCCTAATTCATCATCCTGAGATTTTTCAAGACCTGATTTCTTCGCTTCGATTTTTGCTTCGTTCTGCATCATCCACTCTTCAAACCGCTTTGTAGCTTCTGTTTCATCGAATGCACCTTTTTTAACACCTTCAAGAAGATGCTTTTTAATTAGAACACCTTTATAAGACAGGATAGCTCTACATGTATCTGTAGGTAATGCGCCATTTTGCAGCCAACCCAACGCTTTATCGAAATCAAGTTCGATAGTTGCCGGATTAGTGAGCGGATTATAAGATCCGATCTTTTCAATATATCTGCCATCCCGTGGCGATCTGCTATCTGCAACCACAATGTGGTAGAAGGCCACTTTCTTACGGCCTTTTCTAGCTAATCTGATTTTAACTGCCATTAATTCTTACGCTTTATTATTTAACCTGTTTTAAAATTGTGGCTGCAAAGATAGTAGTAAATTTTAATTGAACAAATGAATAATACTAATTTAGCTATCCGTAGATTCAACCCATTAATGCTTCGGATTATTTTTTTATCGAGAGCCGGACTCCTCCAATCATAATCCAATTTTACGTATTTTTGTGAACTGATCAAATTGAATATATTATCTCCATCCATGACAGCATTTGCGCACTTACATGTTCATACTCAATACTCTATACTGGATGGAGCTTCCAGTATCCCTTTGCTGATCGATAAGGTGAAATCTTTGGGAATGGAAGCTATTGCAATTACTGATCATGGTAATATGTTTGGCGTCAAAGAGTTTCACAACAGTGCCACAAAAAAGGGAATAAAACCTGTTATAGGTTGTGAAATTTATGTTGCGAAAAGATCTATTGAAGATGTCAGTGGAAAAGAGGACCGCTCCGGCGACCATCTTATTCTCCTAGCCAAAAACCTCACAGGATATAAAAACCTGATTAAACTTGTTTCAATTGCCTGGATTAAAGGCTTTTACTATAAGCCGCGTGTCGACAAGAAACTTTTAGCAAAATATAAAGAAGGACTGATAGCTTCCTCAGCATGTCTGGCCGGAGAAATTCAGGATGAGATACTTAATGGTACCACATCAGGTGCTGAGGCAGCCCTGAAGAGCTATCTTGATATTTTCGGGGAAGATTTTTACCTTGAGATACAGCGGCACGAGACCTACGATCCCGACGCTGACAGATCTGCCTTTCCCCTTCAGCTGAAAGTTAGCGAGGCTTTTAAAAAATTATCAGCTAAATATAATGTAAAACTGATTGCCTCAAATGATGTCCATTTTATTAATGCCGAAGATGCTGAAGCACACGACAGGCTGATATGCATTAATACTGCAAAAGATATTGACGATCCGAACAGATTAAGATATTCAAAGCAGGAGTATCTTAAAAGTGAAGAAGAGATGCGTGCCATCTTCAGCGATGTTCCTGAAGCTATCGATAATGTTGCCGGACTGGTCGATAAAATTGAAAAATACAAGCTTGACCATGATCCGATCATGCCTGAATTTGAGTTGCCTGAGGGTTATACCGACAAAGACCAGTATCTGCGATTTCTGACTTACAAAGGGGCAGGGGAGAGATGGGGAACACTTACACCAGAGCAGAACGAAAGGCTTGATTTTGAGTTGGAGATGGTTGCTAAGAAGGGATTTCCGGGATACTTCCTTATCGTTCAGGATTTCCTTCGTGCTGCCAGGGAGATGGGGGTCTCTGTTGGTCCGGGAAGAGGATCCGCTGCCGGTTCAGCAGTTGCGTTTTGCCTCAGGATCACTGATATGGATCCCATTAAATACGGACTACTGTTCGAGCGTTTTCTGAGCGACGACCGCGTTTCAATGCCTGATATTGATATTGATTTTGATGAAGACGGAAGAGAGGCTGTCCTGAAATATGTTGTTAATAAATATGGCCACGATAAGGTAGCTCATATAATCACTTTCGGATCAATGGCCGCCAAAATGGCCATCAGGGATGTTGCAAGAGTACAGAAACTTCCTTTACACGATGCTGACAGGCTTGCCAAGCTTGTCCCTGAAAGGCCGGGGATCACCCTCTCGGAGGCCTATGCAGAGGTGCCTGAACTCGCAAAGGAAAAAAATTCTTCTAATAAGCTGATTGCACAGACATTAAAATATGCTGAAGTACTTGAAGGTTCAGTAAGGCAAACCGGTGTTCATGCCTGTGGCATAATAATCGGGAAAGATTCTCTCGACAATTATATCCCGCTATGCACAGCAAAAGATACTGATCTGTATGCAACACAGTACGATGGAAGTCATGTGGAGTCGGTAGGTCTGCTTAAAATGGATTTCCTGGGTTTAAAAACACTCTCCATTATAAAAGATGCTATTGACAATATTAAAAAATCGAAAGGGATAGAGATTAACATCGAAGAACTACCCCTTGATGATAAAAAAACTTTTGAACTCTTCAGTAAAGGTGAAACAACAGGGATCTTCCAGTTTGAATCAACCGGAATGAAGAGATACCTGAAAGATCTTGTGCCAAACAGGTTCGAGGACTTAATAGCCATGAATGCCCTCTACCGTCCCGGACCAATGGAATATATTCCAAAGTTCATCAGAAGGAAGCATGGAACCGAAAAGATCGACTATCCCATCCCGGTAATGGAGAAATATCTTGATGACACCTATGGGATTACGGTTTACCAGGAACAGGTGATGTTACTTTCACAGGAGCTGGCAGGGTTTTCCAAAGGACAAGCTGATTCCCTGAGAAAAGCCATGGGGAAAAAGAAACGCTCCATTATGGATGAAATGAAGCTGAAGTTTCAGGATGGTTGTTCAAGGAATGGGTTTGATGAAAATGTCGTAAATAAGATCTGGTCCGACTGGGAAGCTTTTGCACAATATGCTTTTAATAAATCGCACTCAACCTGTTACGCCCTTGTTGCATTCCAGACAGGTTATCTTAAAGCCAATTTCCCTGCAGAATATATGGCAGCTGTTCTCAGCCGTAATATAAGTGACATCAAAAAGATCACAACATTTATGGATGAGACCCGCAGGATGGGGATGGATGTACTCGGGCCTGATGTTAATGAGAGTAATGTGAAATTCACTGTAAACAAGGATGGAAATATAAGGTTTGGCCTCGGTGCGATTAAAGGAGTTGGGGAAAGCGCTGTATTGCAGCTGATTGAGGAGAGGGAAAAGAATGGCTTTTATAAGGATATTTATGATCTTATTGAAAGAGTGAACCTTAACTCACTTAACAAGAAAAATCTTGAGGCTATGGCCGTTGCAGGAGCATTTGACTGTTTTCCGTCAATAATCAGGGCACAATATTTTTCGCTCGACACGAGAGGATCGAGCTTTATCGAAAGCCTGATCAGATACGGGAACAACGCAAAAACTGTTAAGAATTCAAGCCAGCAGTCTCTTTTCGGTGAAACAGGCGGGTTTGATATGGTAAAACCTGAACCTGCTCCCTGCCCCGATTGGCCTAAACTGGAAAAGCTTAACAGGGAAAAGGAGGTAATAGGTATATATCTTTCCTCTCATCCTCTCGATGATTTCAAACTGGAGATCAACACTTTTGCAACCGCAACACTTGCCGATCTGCAAAATCTTCGCGAATATCTCGAAAGAGATGTTGTCGTTGCAGGAATGGTGACAGACACAAAAAACGGGATCGGGAAAAACGGCAAACCTTACGGCTCATTTACACTCCAGGATTATTCCGATTCATTCCGGTTTATGATGTTTGACAAAGATTTTATTGAAAACAGTAAGTTTTTTACTATTGGATATTATCTTCTTATTAAGGGAAGAGTACAGAGACGAAAGTATAAAGAAGATGAACTTGAATTAAGGATAAAAACAATAAATCTTTTGTCAAGCGTGAAGGATGAGCTTATTAAATCAGTAACGCTTAAGATCGACCCCGAGAATATCAGTAACGAGATGATTAATGAGCTTAAGGAGCTGATTCATGAAAACAAGGGAGAAACCGAACTGAAATTCCTCTTCCTTGATTCTGATGACAAAATCTCACTCCCCATGTTTTCAAGAACCTTCCGTGTGAGGTTGAATAACGAATTAATCTCTTATCTCGATGATCATCCTGGCATTGATTTTAAAGTTAATTAGCTATCTTTGCAACAGACACTTATAGGAAAATTTTAAAATATTAATTATTATGGCATTAGAGGTAAATGATGGTAATTTTGATGAATTAGTCATCAAATCAGACAAACCGGTTGTCGTTGACTTCTGGGCAGAATGGTGTGGCCCATGCAGAATGGTTGCCCCTATAATTGAAGAGATATCAAACGAGTATTCAGGTAAGGCTCTCGTTGTGAAATGCGATGTTGATAGCAATCCTGGTGTTGCTGCAAAATATGGTATCAGGAACATCCCGACAATTCTTTTCTTCAAGGATGGCAAAATAGCCGACAAACAGGTTGGCGCTGCTCCAAAGAATAGCTTTGTAGCAAAACTTAAAGCCCTTATTTAAAAGTCAGAATTAATCAATATGTCCGCTCGGTTTTTCTGTAACGGCCTTATTAATAATCGCCCATGACAATTTGTGTGTTTGCCTCTTCCAGCAGCCGCATTAACACTGAGTATGCAACTGCTGCTTCAAACCTTGGATTACTCCTTGCACAGGCTAATATGGATGTAGTATATGGTGGCGGTGGCATTGGCCTGATGGGCAAACTGGCTGACGCTGTTCTTGAAAACGGAGGTACAATTACAGGAGTGATACCCTCTTTCATGAAGGATGAAGGATGGAATCATTCAAATGTAAAGGAGATGATTTTAACACAGGATATGGGAGAAAGAAAAAAACGGATGTTTGCAATGGCAGATGCCGTTGTTGCTTTGCCAGGCGGAGTCGGAACACTTGAAGAGCTGACAGAAGCCATAACCCTGAAACAGCTTGGTCTGTTCGTTGGGCCGATTATAATCCTCAATACATTGGACTTTTATAAATCATTTATTGATTTTCTTGAACATATGATATCAGGCAATTTCCTGAGATATGAACATAAAGGTATGTGGGAAATCGCCGAAACTCCCGAAGCGGTTCTGTCTTATCTTTTAAAAAAGAATACCTGGCTGCAAGACCCAAGGAGTATTGCAAAAATCTAATTTTCAGGTATTTTTGTACCTATATATATACTACCGCCTTCACCTGTTCCAATCCCTTAAGTATATTTCAAGGGAACTACCGCTGAAAATTGTCCGTGATAATAGCGCCCCGTGTATCAGAGGCGCTTTTACTCCTCTTTTAAAATATTTTCCCCCGGTAAAAACTCTCGCCTCATCCCACAACCCGTTTGAAATAAAATGATTCAGCACTTTTGCCCCTCCTTCAATTAACAGTGATTGAATACCTGCACTGAATAGGTATTCGGCAATCTGTAAGGCAGAAGGTACATTATCATTCAATTTCACTTTTACCGCATTTGAAATATCTGCATCCGTATTGTGAGTAAACACAACAACTGTGCTATTTGTTTCATTTACAACTGATTTTTTATTGAGTGATCCTGAACTACTAAGGATTATTCTAAAAGGTTGAGTTCCCTTCCATTCCCTTACATTGAGCCTTGGATCATCTGCTCTTACTGTACCGGCACCGACAAGAATTGCCTGTTCAGATGCTCTCCATTTATGAACCAGAACTCTTTCAGGCTTGCCTGTTATCCAGGTTGGTTCAGTTTTATGATCTTCAGATCTTGATATATCTAAATATCCATCAGCACTTTGTGCCCATTTAAGGGTTATATAAGGCCTTTTTTTCTCATGAAAGGTAAAAAACCGCCTGTTGAGTCTTCTGCATTCATCTTCAACCACTCCGGTTATGACCTCGCAACCTGCATCCCGGAGCCTGATCAATCCTTGTCCCGATACCTTTTCATTTGTATCAACGGTTCCGATCATTACGCGGGGAATTGAATTAGAAATAATAAAATCTGCACAGGGGTGTGTATTCCCAAAATGGGAACAGGGTTCAAGGTTTACATAAAGCGTTGAAGATTTCAACTTTGCTTTCTCAGAAACAGAGTTAATGGCATTAACTTCTGCATGAGGCTCGCCTGCTTTGAGATGGTAACCCTCTCCCACGATTTTGCCATCATGCACAATTACTGAACCTACCATTGGATTAGGATAAGTCAAACCCTCGGCTTTGGAGGCCAGTTCGAGGCATCTTCTCATGAATTTAATATCATCTTTCTCCGTCATTACGATGAAAATGCTAAATTTGACTTATGGGTGTTAATATACAAACAATAAAAGATATCAGGTTTTATCTTGCAAAGGAACTTGAAAAAATCTATCAGGAACAGGAAATAAGTGCCCTTACCAATATAATCATTAAGACTGTTATTGGCATCACAAAGTTGCATCAGCTTTATATGACAGAACAAATAGTTACCAAGCGGCAGGCAGGAAGAATTATCGATATCTGCAAAGAGCTTAAAACCGGAAAGCCTATCCAATATATCCTGGGTGAGACCAGTTTTTACGATTGTGTCATCAGAGTAACCAGTGCAACACTTATTCCTCGTCCTGAGACAGAGGAGCTGGTTGATCTTATTATCAGGGAAAACAGGGGCTATCAGGGAACGATTATTGATATCGGGACAGGTTCGGGCTGCATAGCTGTTGCCCTTGCAGCAAATCTGCCAGGCGCGGTAGTTACAGGAATAGATATCTCGGATGAGGCCATCAGGACAGCCCGGGAAAATGCACAATCAAACAATGTGACAGTCTCGTTTGTGAAAGGTGATGTTTTCAGCTTTGATTCTGAAAGAGTTGATAAGGCAGGCATCATTGTCAGCAATCCGCCTTATATCCGCAATTCGGAAAAACAATTTATGAGCAAAAACGTACTTGATTTTGAGCCTCATCCGGCCCTTTTTGTAAACGACTCCGATCCTCTTATATATTATCGTGCCATACTTAAGCTTGCAAACAAAATTCTTAAACACAGAGGCAGGTTGTATTTTGAGATCAATGAAGCGATGGGGAAATCAATGGTACAGTTACTTGAATCATCCGGATATACGGAGATACAAATTGTTACAGATATTAATAGCAAGGAGAGAATAATTAAAGGGACAAAAGATGTCTGAAAATGCTCTTTTCAAAACGACCCTCTCAAAAGCGATGGCCCAGTGCTCCCGCCGGGAATTCTGTTGTAGTGAAATACGGGCTAAACTATATTCGTGGGGACTAAGCGATATTGATAGTGAGAAAATTTTACGTGTGCTGCTCAAAGAAAATTTCATCAATGAACTGCGTTATATAATACTACCCGGAACTAAGACCACTGGTTAAGTTTAAATTTGATAACTTT
>JBAWXY010000050.1:0-14958 GCA_037143835.1 Bacteroidota bacterium | reverse complement strand
TTTTTTAGATTTATGCTGGGTTACCCGTTCCTTAAGATCACTTGTGACTCCGGTATATAGAACAGTATTATTGCAATTAGAAATTATGTAAACATGACTTTTCATCTATAATTGCATTTTTTCTAACCTCCGTAACATTATATGATTTTATCATCAGATACTATTCACTTTGAAGGTGGCTGATGTCGTCGTAAATACCGTGCAGTGAGAGCCAGCACACCAGCAATAAAGTCGCACCCGACGCAAATAAACATCGAAATAGCTACTCTATGCATACCAGGATCAGGATGATTTAAATAAGCTGATGCACCATCCAATATCAAGAGACTCAATAATATTGGTATCACTCCTGCAGCAACAAGTAGTTCCTTGTTTATACGGCCTCGTTTATTAACCATAAATGTCCATATCAGTGCAGCAACAATAAGCAGGTGGACAATAATAACGACCCAAATACCATGAACTGCCCTTTCCGGTGTTGCCTGAGGGGATGTGTCCATCCTGACAGACGGTATTACCATAAAAACCAGAATGAGGGCCACCGCGATGATGAGTCCTGTCCCCACATAAAGAATGCGACGTAAAACAGTTTCATTGATCATAGCAAATTCCTCCTTTTATAATTAATAATTACTTAAATAATCTCAGGTTGTTAGTCCAGCTTGATTAAATAGTTAATATTTAAACAATTATCCATTTCTGTAAGACTATATACGCTATAAAGACTGCATATATCTTTCATGATAATTTTTCTCTTTGCCACATATTCCCACTAAAATTAAATCTTAATTTTGTTTAAAACAATTTTATTTTATACATCCCAAGTTCCCTCCTGGGTGCATGACTGTTAAAATATACATTAAGGTATTATACTAACATTCAGGCACATGTAGAGTTGTTATAAATGACAATATACCGTAATTGGCTGTTAATAAGCGATTTAAAAAACCTTGTTGTTTAGCCAGTAGTAGATACCAGTGAAAAGGAGATCGTGTCTCTATGGTCTGTAAATGGCCTTAAATGAGGTATTTGATGTATTGTATGTTGTTGGCATACAGCATTATATAATAATTGATAATAGTTGGGGAATTGGGAATCTTATTTGCATAGACGATGAAAGCTTTGACCTTTGTCCGGCCAGCCGACTTCGTCGGACGGAACTGATTATGTCGGCCGAAGTCCGAAGGCAACCGAGGAACCCCGCTTGCGGGGTGACGAGCTCGGCGAAAAGTTTGCCTCTATCTTTTATTGCTTTAAAAATTTGAGTTAATAGTACTCCTGATAATACTCCAATAACAAATATTGATAGAAACTCAACAGCCCGAATACCTTCAATCATCTTCAGTCTGGCGCGAACCGCTACGAGTAGCAGACTAAATCCACCCATTAATTACTTGTTAAACGGGCAAAACGCCGGTTCGACTCCGGGAAATCAACACCAGATGCAATGGCAACCAAAATGCCCATTACTATTGCAAGGAATAATGATTCAATATTGGGTTGGAATAACAGTACTCCACTATTGGGTATAGCTGAAAAGAAAGCTCCGAATAAGATATTAATTATTGCAATCCATTGATATATTCTCATCCCTGCCCAATATGGAGTTTGAGCTTCCCCACGAAATGATTCTTCCACAAATCGACCTGACCCGTTCAAAATTAAATATATTCCAATAATAAAAGAAGAAGACATTCCAATATTGAATAACCTGATTAAAATTAAGCCTGTAATAATATTAGAACCTATTGAATAGAGTTGTGTCGGGTGCAAGGGAACACCAGATAGCCCTGATATCTTATTTACTCGGGAATAAGGATGTGTAAAACGAATCCCGATATTATCGTTTGAAGGTCTTCCGTGACAACAGCCTTGAACTAAACAACGAAGACGCCCTATGCTCTGAATCCATGGGCCTGCCATTGCAAATGATGCAAGTAAAGTGTAAAAATTTATTGAAAATATAAAGGAAGCTAATGTACTTGCTACTATTCCTCCGATTAAACCTCCATAATAGCCGTATGGCCTGAGCAATTTGGAAGATCCTTCAATAAATTGAGCCCATAGGCCAGCTCCAACAATAACAAATATCATTATAATAAAACCGACAATAGCATATTGGTGACCCAGGAAGAAGCCTGCCAGTAATGTTCCAGCAAATCCTGCAGCCCCTCCATAGAAACCATGATTAATTAATCTGACATGACCCCATCTCCATTCATGCCAGCTATTTGAGAGACGTTCAGATTGCAAGCGTATGTAGTTCCAGATTTGCAATCTATAAACAATTATAAGGAACATACAAAAACCTGCAATTACATCAAGCAATGAATGGTTACCCGTTGTTATGCAACTTATAGAAATCAAAACTGCCAGAATATACCATATCCAATTAAATCGTATGATACTTCTGCTAAAATATCTTGCAGCGAGGAATGCCCAAATCACATGAAAAGATGGCAGGGCAGCAGTTTCTCCGTCCAGTGAACGTTCAAATAGTATAAGCTGCCCAAAAAATGAGTGTGGAATGAAAACTCTTTGTCTTACGATAAACGGAAATGCCATATAAATAATACCCACAATAATTGTAGCAAACCACAAGTCAATTATAAAACACCTTAATTGCTTCTTAGTTATTATTACTAATGGGACTAATAAAGCAAACAGGTACGTAAATGAATAGATGACTTCTGAGAACTCCCATATTGGCAAATGTTCCTCAAAAGAAAGATTTGTGCAGATAGCATCCTTTGGTGCGCCGATATATATGAAAGCCTCGTAAATAATTAACCACGGAACAAAAACAAGAAAATATGATGATATTCTTTCAATAAATGATGGTGAAATGCTGGAAGCGGTTGGCAGTGATAGAAACGGTTTATAATTCTGTGCTCCAAAGATAATCTGCGTTCTTTCATTTTCAAATCCAACAATATAAGCAACTATCATCAGGGTGAATAACGGACTCACCAGCCAGAATCCTGATGCCGATTGGGTAACAACCGATAATCCAAAACTTATCATCACAGCACCGGAATAAATAGGATGTTTTATAAAAGCATAAATGCCCTTTTTAACAAATCTCTTTGGCGGGAAAGCATTCATAGGTAATCCATAACCAAATCTCCAGAGATACCACATACCGGATAAGACAAATAATGCTCCTGCAATTAAGAGTATATATCCAAAGAGTAAGTTTTCCGGAAGAGGTAACTTAACAATATTATCGGTGTACTTTGCCCAGAGAATTAGAAGAAAAGGAATTACTGTTATAAATAATAAACCGTAAAAGACCTTACCTGTTATTGCTTTTATTTTCCCCATGTTACAATTTCAAATAATGACCAGCCATTTGATAAGAAGATAGAATTTTTGCTTAATGTTGTTTTTGCTTTATACTTTATCTCTAATGTATTTAAGATTCTGCGATTAAAGAATATTTTTAACGGGGCCATTTTTGAAAATAGTCTTGAAAGCTTGCCCTTCCTGATAAGCTGAATCTCTGAAAACTTCAATTGATAAATACCATCACCAAAGATAATTATGTCGTTTTCAAAAATTGCATCATTATATTCGATACTATTGAAAAATATTTTATTAATAGGATACTTTCCCTTCCAGTTAATCCAGATCAAAGTATAAGAATCTGATAATAAACGACCCCACCTAAGTTCATCTATCGGCAGATTCCATGGTTTTATCGGGGAAAACAGCGTTTCCGCATACCCAAAACCTTTATAGATGTTGCCATTGTATATTATTTCAGCAAAAGCCTTCGGATGATGGCAATTCCATATTAATTCATTGTTTTCACTGTCTTTATATAACGACCGTAGAATTGGCTCGTCAGTTTTTTTCAAGCTTACGCCAGTCTTTAAAAATTTATGATTAAGGTTTATTGTTCCATTAATTACTGGCTTTTTGGTCTTTCTTAATGTAGATTTTTCAGTTGTAAAACCTTCCGCATTACAAAATATCAACCCGGAATAAACAAACCTCATTAAAAAGAATTCCACTTTTGCCCAATAAACGATAAAGCAATTCCCCTGATTGTCAATACAATCCAGGTACAATTTTTCTATTTTGAAACTAGTTTGTCTAATTATGAAAACGTATTAAAACTTAATTTAGCTGGTTAAGATACACAAAATCAAGTTTATGAAAATCGCTTTTTATATTAAATCCAGTATTTTCGGAATGAAAATAAATGCTCCAACAATAATCGAGATAATTGCTGAAATCAACACTGCTGCTGCTGCATAATCCTTTACATTTCTTATCTTTTCATTCCATTCAGGATTAACAAAATCTGCTAATGTTTCAAGGGAGGAGTTCAATAGTTCTGTAAGAAAAACAATGCCAATTACAATTATCAGCAAAGACCATTCTAAAGAATTGATCTTCAGTATTATTCCCATGGTAACTGCAACAATTGCCGCCAGAAAATGAATTCTGGAATTATGCTCATTTTGCACCAGCAACCATAAACCATGGAAAGCAAATTTAAAACTTCCAAACCTGGTTTTCAACGAAAATTTATCTGAGTTCATGTAATGTATAAGATGAAATTTTGTTTTTCAACGATGAACAATTTTACAACTGTGGTTAATTATGGTAAAGGTATTAATTACAAATCAAATAAAAATCCACCTTGCCAATTTACTGTAGTGTTTAGAATTCTAATACCTGTCCGTCCGCGATCAGCTTTGCCTGAATCTCATCATATGATAAATCATAAATACTTTCCCTTTTTTCGATTGCCATTGCTGCGACAGTTCCGGCACTTTGTCCGAGGATCATAAAAACCGGCTCCATCCTGATGGAACCAAAAGCAATATGAGAACTTGATAAACACAATGTAACAAGCAGATTCCGGCATTCTTCCTGTTTAGGCATTATTGAACCCAGATCAATCTGGTAAGGCTGTTTTGCTGAGACCCCGATATCTCCTTCATTCTGTACAAAGCCTTCGGGCGTGACATATCTCTGAACATTATGAGAATCCATTGTATATGAGCCCATTCCTATAGGTCTTGGTACCTCAGTTTTCCCAAGAACTTCATTCTCGGTCATTACATATTCCCCTGACATCCGACGGGATTCCCTTACATATATATTATATGGCCAGTTACCATTATCTTCAAACTCATCCTTTGAATATCCCCACTGATTCATTGTTTCCCTTACAACTGCAGGGATACGTCGGTCAGTTGCCATAAAATAAAGCAATCCCTTCTGATAGATCTCGTGCTCTTTTATTATCTCTTTTCTTCTTTTATACGAAGCCTCAGGATAATCCCAGTTCATTCCAATATTATCAAAACTGAATGGACCGTGATTGTTTACATCTGTTTTGAGGTTTGGTATTGGATCGTATTTTCCGAAAAACTCATTCCATCTTGTTTCGGATAGCCTGGCCAGAAGCTCATATTGGGTGCTGTCATAGCCTTCAGGTTTTGTTATCAGGACTTTATTTTCTGGATGTTTTGTCAGGCACAGCCTGAAGCAGTAAGCCTGGATTTTATTGTCTCCTGTCCCATTCTCGCCAGGAGTCTGGGATGAAATGCGTGACAGAAGCCCGCTTGAAGGATCTCCCGGGATTTTGTAAGGATCAATCTTATCTTTAAAATAATGACCATGCTGGAAAACACCTGTCTGAACCCCGTTCCATTTTTCATTATAAACGCTTCCCGATTCACGCCCGATAGTGTATTTTACCCCTGCCGATGCCATAAGATCACCCTCATAGGTGGCATCAATAAAGACTTTTCCCCTGAATATCTTTCCGCTGAGTGTTTTTATAGAAATAATGGTACCGTTATTCCTGACAACGCCAGTTTCTCTGTCGAGCCATTCATCCCTGTACACCTTTATATTGTTTTGTTTGATCATCAGTTCAAAAGCCTCTTCTGCGGCATGAGGCTCAAAAATCCACATAGTACGGTTTTCCCCGTCAATGGCAGGATTCCCTTGTCCCTTGTTCCCGTATTCAGATTGTTTCTGCCATTTCCATGATTCAGGATTCTGATAGTGCTGATAAATGAACTGATAAAATTCCCTGGCGAGTCCTCCGATAACTTCCTTGTTACCGGTATCGGTAAAACCTAATCCGGAAGATGATAACCCCCCAAGGTGTTTGTCAGGAGAAACAATAATAACAGATTTCCCCATTCTGGCTACCTGTACTGCAGTTGTAACAGCAGAGGATGTGCCTCCATAGACGATTACATCTGCCTTATATATTCTTTTGACTGGTTGGGACTGACAACCCAGAATAATTAAAACTGCCACAATTGACACAAATAGATTTGATTTCATTATGGGGAATATTATTTAAACATTGAATTACTTATTATGACCTTAAAATTTTTATTTGAAAACCAGTTAAAGATATTCATTCTGGTGTAATTTTCAGAAGAATTTTCTATAGACCTGAAACCACTAGTGTTGCGTTGTTTTTAAAATAAAATTTGTACAATATTATAATTCAGTAAATTATAGACGTTCTTTGATTTTTTGATTTCAACTCCTGCAACACTTTTTTAAACCTTGTATTTACCGGTATATTAAGGTGATCAAATTTTTTACTATTTTGCGCCCCTTAATTTTAACCAGACCAAAATGTCATTAGGAAAAAAGTCCGTTCTGTTAATACTACTGATCCTGTTTGTTGACCAGGTTCTGAAAATATGGGTCAAAACCCATATGGAAATCGGACAGGAAATACATCTGTTCGGTAATTGGGGCATTCTTCATTTCATAGAAAATAACGGAATGGCCTTCGGGATGGAGATGGGAGGAAAGGCTGGCAAGATCATTTTAAGTATCTTCAGAATTATTGCAATTTTCGGTATCGGCTGGTTTCTTTCTTCCCTTATTAATAAAAAGGCCAACCTCGGACTGATTCTTGCGGTCAGTGCTATTATGGCCGGAGCTATCGGTAACATCATCGATAGTGCATTCTATGGCATTATCTTCAGCGAAAGCTTTAATCAGCCCGCTGTGTTGTTTCCTCCTGAAGGCGGATATTCTTCTTTCCTGCATGGAAAAGTAGTTGATATGTTTTACTTCCCTGTAATAAACACACACTGGCCTGATTGGTCACCAATTAAGCCGGGGGAATCATTTGTGTTTTTCAAACCGGTTTTTAATATTGCCGATTCAGCAATAACCTGTGGGGTAATATCAATAATATTATTTCAGAAGAGAATGTTCAGGGATCTTTCCTGATCCCTTTAATGCTGAATAGAGATCTGGTTCTATTGCTGGCAACAACTGCTGACACAGTCCAATACTGTTTTCAGGTTTTTGTGCTTCAGAAAGTACCAGGTATTCTTTCCTTCCCTTTTTGAAGCCAACACTCCCCTGTCCTTTAGAATTCCAAGATGATGCGAAGCAGTTGATTGTTCAATTCCGAGCTGCTTATGAATTTCAGTAACCGTTCTTTTTCCCCCGTCTTCCAAACACCCTATAATTGATATACGAATCGGATGTGCTATTGCTTTAAGCATATTTGCTGCTCGCTCAAGACTTTCCGGATTAAGCTCTTTAAATTCCATTCTTTATATATTTCGTTGGGCAAATATATATAAATATGTTGATATGTTGAATGTTGACCTTAATATGTAGGAAATCAACCAATAGTTTATCTCGAACTACTGATTTTACTATATTTGAACGAAATAAATTATTATGCCCGTTCTCTCCAGAATAAAAAGACCCGTTGAAAAGGAGATGGCTGAATTTGAAGCCTACTTCAGCAAAACTATGCGTAGTGAGATTCCTTTATTAAATATAATCCTTAACTATATTCTTCGTCGTAAGGGAAAACAGATGAGGCCATTACTGGTCTTTCTTACAGCGAAGCTTAATGGAGTAATATCAGAGTCAACTTTTGTTGCTGCTACGTTTATTGAACTTCTTCATACTGCATCTCTGGTTCACGATGATGTGGTTGACGATGCACATGAAAGACGCGGGGCTCTATCTATAAACGCCCTTTGGAATTCTAAAATTGCGGTGCTGGTCGGTGATTATATGCTGTCGAAAGGAATGCTGATAAGTGTTGAAAAGAATCGTTTCGACATGCTTGAAATTGTCTCGGAGGCAGTAAAATCAATGAGCGAAGGTGAGTTACTTCAATTACAAAAGGCCAGAAAACTAAATATCACGGAGGAAGATTATTTTAAGATCATAAGCCGCAAAACGGCTGCATTAATTTCTGCCTGCACGGCCTGTGGAGCAAGATCTGTAACAGATGATCCTGAGACAATCCGGTTAATGAAAGACTTTGGGGAAAATATTGGTATTGCCTTTCAGATCCGAGATGATCTTCTTGATTATGAAGGAACCGGATTAACCGGTAAAACAGTCGGAAATGATATAAAAGAAAAAAAGATAACACTTCCTTTAATATACGCACTGGAGCAATCAGCAAGCTCAAAAAAAAGACATATTCTTGGTGTTGTGAAAAACAGGAAAAAAACGAAAACTGATATTAACGAAGTAATCAGTTTTGTTTCAGATAATGGCGGAATGAAATATGCCGGACTTAAAATGAATCAATATCGGGATAAGGCTCTTGCAATACTTGATTCTTACCCCGATTCCGATGTTAAAGACTCCCTTAAGGAGTTCGTTTATTACACGACATCACGGAAAAAATAGGCACTTCTTTGTGGTTCCGGAAAAGGGCTGGTTTATAATAATCTCATGCCGCTGCTTCCAGATTAATTTTGGCAACTTTTTCCATATCCCTGGGATAATACCTTGAACCCAGATAAAATAAAAGAGCACCTGCAAGAAGAATAAACGGAAGAAAAGCAAGAGCAGTTTTTATATTAGTAAGATCATAGATTCTTCCAACAACGACAGGAGCAATCGACGAACCGAGAAGGTTTTGAACAATTACAGCAACTGCATACGACATTGCACGGAGACCAGGATGGATAACATCCTGTGTAACAGAAGCTGCTCCTGAAATAAACGACATAATCAATACTCCCATAATAAGCAGAAGAATAAATTGAACTGTCCCTTTAAATAAGTAGAGTGCTGCAAATAGAAAAACAGATGTAAACAGTGTTGAAATAGTGGGAAACAGTAATCTCGCCCGGGGTTGTGTTTTTCTCCACCGGTCAGTCAGAAAACCACCTAAAGGAGCACCCACTATTGCAAGTACCATTACAGCGCTGGCAAGAGTACCGGCTTTATCCTGTGCTAAACCGCGTTCGATTTGAAAATATGTTGATAACCAGGTTATTAGAGATGTTGTAACAAAAACAATAGTTGCCATTCCAAAATAGGTGAAAATCAGAGATGGCTTTGTAATGAACTCCTGGAAAATGTCTTTTGCTTTCATTTTCACTTTATTATTCATTTTGTCGACAAAGGAAAGATCAACTGTTTTATAATCTTTAACAAAAAGAAACAAAACTGCTACAATCAGCCCCGGAAGGGCAACAATTCCAAAAGCATGTTTCCATCCAAGTTTAAGAGCTATTATACCTCCCAACAGAACCCCGATGGCTGTACCCAGAGGTATTGAAGCATTCCAGAGACCCATCATTTTCGATCTTTTTTCCAGAGGATACAAACCTGCGATCATTGCACTACCTCCGGGGGCATAGCCGGCTTCCCCAACACCAATCAGAAGACGAGCCATAAATAACTGAGCAAAGTTTCCTGTAAGGGCACATAATGCGGTTGCCAGGCTCCACAAAATAGCCATTATGCCTATTGTTTTGCTTCTGCTCCATCGGTCAATCAGGATCGAAACCGGAAAAGTCAGAAGAACAATGGCCCAATATACCGCTGAAATAAGTAACCCGCTCTGCATGTGAGAGATACCCCAGTCTTTTTCAATTGAGGTAAACATTGATGTAACAACCATTCTGTCGATATAATCAAACATATACAACAGGAACAGTAACATAAAAACATAATTAGAGTATCCTTTTGAAAACAGATACCCGGTGCGATCTTCAGGTTTTTTCATGATGTTCTGTTGTTAGATTATCTTCAATACCAAATAAATAAAAATATATATCAGTTGGTTTTTTTATTGTATTTTTAAGTCTTTATACTTACTGAACTAGAAGTTTTAAAAAATTCTTTGGTCGTTTCCCAAAATAGTCCGGATTTTATTTTCAAATTTGTTTTTTTGATTCTCAATGACAGAAACTAATCATCAATACAGTCTTGAATTTGTTGTACGGGATTACGAATGCGATCTTCAGGGGGTAGTAAATAATGCTAATTATCAACACTACCTTGAACATGCAAGACATGAGTTTCTGATCTCTAAAGGAGTTAGTTTCGTTCAGCTTCACGAGGAGGGTATTGATCTTATTGTTACTAAAGTCGAAATTGATTATAAATATCCCCTTAAAAGCCGGGATAAATTTATTGTAAGACTGAATATTCAAAGAGAAGGAAATGCGAGGCTGGTTTTTAATCAGGATATCTACAGGATGCCTGATGAAAAGCATGTTGTCCATGCAAAAGTAACCGGAGTGGCAACTAAGAAAGGCCGACCTGTACCTCCCGGAAAACTTGTTGAACAATTAGGATTGGAATAAAGAAATTGATAAATATTGTATAATTTTAAACATATGGGAAAAAATAAAATGACCCGAAGGCAATTCGTCACTACAACTTTATCGGCAGGTGTAGGAACTGTTTTGCTTGGAAAAGCCGCATTTGCTTTCCCAGGCAATTCATCAGGTGTGTCTACTGATCCTTTTCAGATTGTCAGACTTGGTAAGTCGGGAATAAAATCAACCCTTCTCGGAATGGGAACCGGGTTCAGTGGTGGAAACCGTTCTTCAAATATCACGAGGGCAGGTGTTGCCGAATCGCTTATTCGTCAGGCATATGAAAAAGGAATTCGCTTTTTTGATTGCGCCGACAGCTATGGAACTCATCCTTTTACTGCTGCTGCACTTAAAGGCATACCACGGGAGACCTATACTCTGAGCTCCAAAATCTGGGTCAGCCAGGGAGGCATCCCGGAACCCGATCGTCCGGATGCCGATGTAGTTGTTGAGCGGTTCCGAAAAGAACTAAATACCGATTATCTTGATATGGTTCAGATTCATTGCATGACCGATCCCCTCTGGACCGATAAGCAGAAAAAGCAGATGGACATCCTTGAAAACCTGAAGGCTAAAAAGATAATCCGTGCGCATGGTGTTTCTGTTCATTCTCTTGAAGCCATGGAAGCGTGCGTTGAAAGCCATTGGGTTGATGTTGTTCATGTTCGTGTTAATCCTTTTGGGGAAGCAATGGACAAAAAGGACCCGGCACTGGTGATTCCGGTAATTGAAAAACTCCATAAGGCAGGAAAGGGCGTAATTGGCATGAAGCTTATAGGCAACGGTAAATTCAGAAATGATTCCGATAAAATTGATGAATCACTGAAATATGTTCTCGGACTGGGAACCGTCGACATGATTATCGTAGGGTTTGAATTACCCGAACAGATCGACAACTATATCGGAAGGGTTAAAAATGCCCTTAAGTCAAAGCAATAATGTTATTTAATTAACAGATTGATTTACAAATAACTAACTATGAAACTTAATAAATTTATTATTGCATTACCAGCGATATTCATTGGTTTTGCCTTTATTCAAAAAGAGCTTGAAATAAAGATAATACAACCCGGTGCGAAACTTGAAAAACTGGCTGACGGATTCCTGTTTACCGAAGGTCCTTCTTCTGACGCAAAAGGAAATGTCTATTTCACCGATCAGCCCAACAACAGGATTATGATCTGGAGTGTTAACGGAGAACTCTCCACTTTTATGCAGCCATGTGGTCGTTCAAATGGTCTCTCTTTTGACAAAGAGGGATATCTGTGGGCCTGTGCCGATGAAAAAAATGAGCTCTGTCGAATTGCTCCCGATAAAAATGTGAGTGTTGTACCATCAAAATACCAGGATAAACAGCTTAACGGACCTAATGATTTGTGGATTACCCGTAACGGAGGAATCTATTTTACCGACCCCTACTATAAACGATCCTGGTGGGACCACATATCCATGCCGCAGGATTGCCAGGCTGTATATTATATTGGCCCCGACCACAAAACTGCGATCCGGGTAGTTGATGATCTTGTTCAACCAAATGGCATTGTGGGTACTCCTGATGGAAAAACTCTTTTTGTAGCTGATATAGGAGGGAAAAAGACCTGGTCATATACTATAAATAAGGATGGCAGCCTGAGCAATAAAACTCTCTTCTGTGAAATGGGTTCCGATGGAATGACGATAGATGTTAAAGGAAATATTTACCTTACCGGCAAAGGGGTAACTATCTTTGATAAAAATGGCAAACAAATCGGAAATATTGCAGTTCCTGAGAACTGGACCGCGAATGTCTGTTTTGGTGATCCTGATATGAAGAGTCTCTTTATCACGGCCAGTAAAGGGCTTTACCGGATAAGAATGAAGATTAAGGGAACAGCGGGATAAGAAATGTTGTAATCAGTCCGAAGCCCGAAGTCAGAAGTCCGAACAGCTCGTAGCTCATGGCTCGTAGCTCATAGATATGGTAAATAAATAGCTATCAGCTATCAGCCATCAGCCACCAGCTATCAGCCATTAGGCATCACCCGCCAATTGACCGTTTCCCAATTTCTGACTTCCGACTATTCCTTTAAGAAATATTTTTTTATTAACAATACTTAATAACATAAGTCACTTTCCGAGGTTGCTTATGCAAAAATTTTTATCATTGCACTTTAATTTAAATGGCTATGGAAGGAACCCGCAGAGCTGATGTTAGGCCAGGTATAGCAGTTATGGTAGAATTAGCTGAAGATAAACGCACAGGCCGTCTTACAGGAGGAAGAGTAAAAGAAGTCCTGACTTCCTCTCCAAATCATCCCCATGGAATTAAGGTTATGCTTGAAAATGGTCTGGTTGGAAGAATTAAGCAGATAATCTGATTCTTCTTATTTTACAATCAACCAAAAATTTATATAAATTTGAATTATGTGAAAACAATGCTGTTTTCACCTTGTTTTTATTAAGTGTAATACTAATCCGAAGAAGATGAAATACGAGGATTTTTTAGTCACTTCCCTCGGAAAGGGAGGAGTGGTATCACCTCTTAAACAAACTCAACGGGCAGATAGCCCGGTCTATAAATTTGTCGACGACAGCGAAAGGATTCTTTATGATGCCTCCCTCGAAAATTTCAACAAATGCAAAGAAACCGGGGAAATACCTGTCTCTTTTGAAAAAGCCGGCCCGCGGGAAAATATCTTTTTTGAACCGGCAAAAACGAAAGTTGGAATTGTGACATGTGGAGGATTATGTCCCGGAGTAAATAATGTTATCCGGAGCCTCGTTAATGAGCTATATTACAGGTACGGTATCAGTCGGGTACTGGGTATAAAATACGGATATGAAGGATTAATTCCGAAGTATAACCATCCTGTTGTTGAGCTCACGGCATCAATGGTCAGCTATATTCACCTTACAGGCGGAACATTCCTGGGAACTTCGCGGGGCAACCAGGATGTTGAAAAAATGGTTGATACCATTGAGATTATGAACATCAATGTGCTTTTTTGTATAGGTGGCGACGGAACACTGCGTGGAGCACATGATATCCATAAAGAAATTGAAAAACGGAAATTGAAGATTTGCGTTGCGGGGATTCCGAAAACAATTGATAATGATATTGACCTGATTCAAAAATCTTTTGGGTTTGAAACAGCTTTTTCTATCGCCAACGACATAATCAGAAATGCACATAACGAGGCTTCCGGAGCTTTTAACGGGATAGCCCTGGTCAAACTGATGGGACGTGATTCCGGATTTATCGCAGCAAGCGCTGCTTTGTCGATTCAGGAAGTTAACTTTGTTCTGATTCCTGAAATAACATTTGATCTTTATGGTCAACGTGGATTTCTCCGGGTTCTGAAAAAGCGGCTTGAAGAGAGACAACATGCTGTAATTGTTGTAGCTGAAGGAGCCGGCCAGGAGTTTTTCAAAACAGCAGATAGCGATAAAGATGCCTCAGGAAATATAAAACACAAAGACATTGGCATTTACCTTAAAGATAAAATCTCGGAAGAATTTAAAAAGAAAGGTTTCCCTCACTCAATAAAGTATATTGACCCAAGTTATATAATCAGAAGTGCCCCGGCCAATGCAAACGACAGCAAATTCTGCAACCTTCTTGCCCAGAATGCTGTTCATGCAGCCCTGTCAGGGAAAACTGATTTTGTTGTCGGATTCTGGAATAACCAGTTCACCCTGATGCCAATCCCTGTAGTGGTTGCAAAGCGCAAAAAAATTGACGTTGAAAGCGAATTATGGTGGAATGTCCTTGAGGCAACAGGCCAACCAATAAGCATGAAGAACCCCTGATATGATAAAGAATATTGTTTTTGACCTGGGAAATGTACTGATTAGTTTCAGGCCTTCAGAATTTTTTGATAAGAAAAACTATCCTGAAACCATCAAAGCCACAATTCTCTCTGACATTTTCGGCAGTAAAGAATGGGCCATGCTGGATAAGGGGGAAGTCAATACAACTGAAGCAATAGATACCATTGCATTAAAATCATCGCTTAAAAAGGAAGAAATAACCCATATTTTCAATTTACGAACTGAACTGATGTTTCCCCTTGACCCGAACGTCAAACTTCTTCCAGAATTAAAAAAACGCGGGTTCAGACTATATTTTCTTTCTAACTTCCCGATGGATATTTTTGAAGAAATAAAAACCGGATATTATTTTTTCAAATATTTTGATGGAGGAATAATTTCCTCTGAAGCAAAATTTTCAAAACCTGATAGCCGGATTTATGAAATTCTCCTGGAAAAATATTCCCTTATTCCGGAGGAGTGCCTCTATATTGATGATCTTGAAATAAATGTTAAGGCAGCAGAAGCTGTTGGTATGAAAGGTCTTGTTACTTTTGGTTCGCAGGAGATTTCC
>JBAWXY010000049.1:0-15122 GCA_037143835.1 Bacteroidota bacterium | reverse complement strand
GAACCTGAACCTGAACCTGAACCTGAACCTGAACCTGAACCTGAACCTGAACCTGAACCTGTAAAGGAAATTAAAGTAAAAGCTGAAACCAGAAGTGCTGCATCAGCTGAAGATTTTGACTGGGGTACCTTTGAAAGTGAAGAACTGCGTTCATCACCAAAGTACAAGGAATATGAATCCCTCTATGATGAGACTCTTTCAACTGTTGCAGTTGATGAAGTTGTAATTGGAACAGTAATTCAGATGACATCGCGTGAGGTTGTCATCAATATCGGATACAAATCGGAAGGTGTTGTCAGTTTAAATGAGTTCCGTTATAATCCCAATCTGAAAGTCGGTGATAAGGTTGAGGTTTATGTTGAAAGTCAGGAAGATAAAAAAGGACAACTTCTTCTTTCTCATAAAAAAGCCCGTGCAATTAATTCATGGGACCGGGTTAATGCATCACTTGAAAAAGATGAGATTATTACCGGTTACATCAAGTGCCGTACTAAAGGCGGTATGATCGTTGATGTTTTTGGTATCGAAGCTTTCCTTCCGGGATCGCAGATCGATGTCAAACCAATTCGCGATTATGATGTCTTCGTAGGTAAAACAATGGAATTCAAGGTTGTAAAGATCAACCAGGAATTCAAGAACGTCGTTGTATCTCACAAAGCTCTTATCGAAGCTGAACTTGAACAGCAGAAGAAAGAGATCATTGCCAAACTTGAAAAAGGACAGGTTCTTGAAGGAACCGTTAAAAATATTACATCATATGGTGTGTTCATCGACCTTGGCGGTGTTGATGGGCTAATTCACATTACAGACCTCTCATGGGGAAGAGTAAATCACCCTGAAGAGATTGTAAAACTCGATCAGAAACTCAATGTGGTTATCCTCGATTTCGATGATGACAAGAAGAGAATCGCTCTTGGTCTGAAGCAGCTCACTTCTCATCCATGGGATTCTGTTGATCCAAACATGAATATTGGTGATAAGGTCAAAGGAAAAGTAGTTGTCATGGCTGACTATGGTGCATTTGTTGAAATTGCACCCGGCGTTGAAGGTCTGATACACGTGTCGGAAATGTCATGGTCACAACATCTGCGCAGTGCACAGGAGTTTCTGAAAGTTGGTGACGAAATTGAAGCCGTAATTCTGACACTCGACAGGAATGAAAGAAAGATGTCACTTGGTATCAAACAGCTCAAATCTGACCCATGGCAGAATATTGATGAAAAATATGCAGTTGGTGCAAAGCATACAGCCAAAGTCAGAAACTTTACCAACTTCGGTGTTTTTGTTGAAATTGAAGAGGGTGTTGACGGACTGATACATATTTCTGATTTGTCGTGGACGAAAAAAATCAAGCATCCTGCCGAATTCACAGCTATTGATGCAGAGATTGAGGTAGTTGTTCTTGAAATTGATAAAGAAAACAGACGACTCAGCCTTGGTCACAAGCAACTTGAAGAGAATCCATGGGATGTCTTTGAGAATCTTTTTATTATCGACTCTGTTCATGAAGGTACAGTTGTAGAAGTGTTCGATAAAGGTGCTGTAATAGCTCTTCCTTACGGTGTTGAAGGATTTGTTACTCCGAAACATCTTGTTAAAGAGGATGGAATGATCGCTAAAGTTGACGAAAAATTATTATTCAAGGTGATTGAATTTAATAAGTCAGCTAAAAAAATCATCCTTTCACACAGCAGGGTTTTTGAAGACGAAAAGAAAGCAGCCGAAGCTCCTGTGAAGAAATCAGAATCAGGAACAAAAAGGAAAACAACAAAGAAACCGAAGGCAAATTCTGAAAAAACAACCCTTGGTGATATATCACAACTTGCGGCTTTGAAAGAAGAAATGGAAGAAAAAGAGAATAAAACTTCCAAGAAACAGAAAAACTAGTTAAATTTAGGCTATCAAAATTTATCACTATGGATTTCAATATTGAGAGCCGGAATAACAGCACTGTTATTCAGATACAATCAGAAAAGCTCGACACGCACATAGCTCCGGCACTTAAGTCGGAACTTGTGCTTGTTTCAGGCAAGGGTGAAAAGAATATCATCCTTGATCTTGAAAAATGTCAATACTGCGACTCCTCTGGTCTGAGTGCTATATTGGTAGCCAACAGATTATGTAAAAATGCCGGTGGTACATTCGTTCTTTGCGGTCTTAATGAGGCCGTAGAACGACTTATCACTATTTCTCAGCTCGATACAGTCCTTACAATAACAGGATCGGTTACTGATGCTGAAAAAATAATATCTTAAAGCAGATCGCTTTGCAGAGTGCTATGAAACTGACCATACTTGGTAGTAGTTCTGCATTGCCGACATCAGAAAGATATCCATCCGCTCATGTGCTCAATGCACATGAACGTTTATTTTTGATAGACTGTGGCGAAGGTACACAGATGCAACTCAGGAAAAACAGGATAAGGTTCGGAAAAATAAACCATATCTTCATAAGCCATCTTCACGGCGACCATGTTTTCGGACTATATGGATTATTATCAACCTTCAGCCTGATGGGAAGGGAAAATCCGGTTCACCTTTATGCTCCTGAAAACTACCGGCACATTCTTCATTCACATCTGAACGATTTTGATATTCATCTTAGTTATGAAATTGATTTTATACCTCTTTCAGGGAAAGATCCTGTTCAGATTCTTGATGATAAATATATTACGGTAACCTCATTCCCTCTGGAACACAGGGTTCCCGCTTTCGGATTCCTTTTCAGGGAAAAAAAATCTGAGCGGAATGTTATCAAAGAATGTATTTCAAAATATCAGATTCCTCCGGTCAGAATACCAGCTATCAAAAAAGGCGAAGACTTTATGACTCCTGATGGGGTTATTATAAAAAATGAGGATATCACCCTCCCCCCGCCGGAACCTTTGTCTTATGCCTACTGCAGCGATACGAAATACTTCAAACGGCTGGCATCGTTCGTGAAAGGGGTTAGCCTGCTTTACCACGAAGCTACATTCGATAAAAGTAAAGAAGAACTTGCCAGAGTGACGGGCCACTCAACAACTCTTGATGCCGCGAGAACTGCTTTGGATGCTGATGCCGGGAGTCTCCTTATCGGACATTTCTCAGCCCGTTACAAAGATATTTCGCTCCTTGTTGAGGAAGCCAGAACGATGTTCCCTCATACTTATCCGGCTATAGATGGAAAGAGTTTTGATGTCGGCAGTATTAATAATCATTAGGAAAAGAATATCTATCTTTGAAACCATTAAAATAAAAAAAAGAATCTTGCAGGAAAAAATTCTAATACTCGATTTCGGATCTCAATATACTCAGCTGATAGCCAGAAGAATAAGAGAAATAAATGTATATTGCGAAATACATCCCTTCAACCATTTTCCTGTTCCCGATGAGAGTGTTAAGGGGGTAATTTTATCAGGAAGTCCATCTTCAGTCCGGGACAAAAATGCACCAACTCCTGATCTTTCGAAGATCAAGGGAATTATCCCTTTGCTTGGTGTTTGTTACGGAGCACAGCATCTTGTTCATAATTTCGGAGGAGAGGTCTTGCATTCAAGTACCCGCGAGTATGGCAGAGCTAATCTTGTTTCTGTAAACAGCAACGATCCCCTTTTTACAAATATTAAACAAGGAACCCAGGTCTGGATGTCGCATGCAGATACTATTGCCAGTATCCCGGAAGGTTATGAAATTACAGGTTCAACAGCAGACGTCAAGGCAGGGGCATATCATGTAAATGGTGAAAGTACCTGGGGAATCCAGTTCCATCCCGAGGTATATCATACCACAGAAGGAACTCAGATGCTTAAGAATTTTGTTGTTGGTATCTGCGGATGTTCGCAGAACTGGACTCCCGATTCCTTTGCAGAATCAACTATTATTAACCTTAAAAAACAGTTGGGTGATGATAAAGTGATTCTGGGTCTCTCGGGTGGTGTTGACTCTTCAGTGGCAGCATCTCTGCTTAACAAGGCAATCGGTAAAAATCTTACCTGCATTTTTGTCGATAACGGATTACTCAGAAAGAATGAATTTAATAAAGTTCTGGAATCATATATCGGATTGGGTCTCAATGTTGTGGGTGTTGAAGCAGGCAACAGGTTCCTCGATCAGCTCGAGGGAGTGAGTGATCCGGAGACGAAACGAAAGATTATCGGCCGTGTTTTTATTGAGGTGTTTGATGAGGAGGCAAGAAAAGTTAAGAACGTTAAATGGCTGGCACAGGGAACAATTTACCCCGATGTTATTGAATCTGTTTCAGTTAACGGCCCATCAGCAACAATCAAGTCACATCATAATGTAGGAGGACTTCCCGAAAAAATGCACCTGAAAGTTGTGGAACCTCTTCGTCTTCTTTTTAAAGATGAAGTGAGGAGAGTAGGGTATGTTCTCGGGCTTCCTGATTATATACTAAAACGGCACCCTTTCCCGGGTCCCGGATTAGCTATACGATTACTCGGGAAAATGACAAGAGAAAAACTTGAGATACTTAAGGAGGCGGATGATATTTTCATTGAAGGCCTGAAAAAACATGGATTGTATGATTCTGTCTGGCAGGCCGGGGTGATACTTCTTCCGGTTCAGTCAGTAGGGGTTATGGGAGATGAACGAACTTATGAAAATGCCGTAGTGCTCAGAGCTGTGGGTTCAACCGACGGTATGACAGCCGACTGGTCGCATCTTCCGTATGAATTCCTGGGTTTAATTTCGAATGAAATAATTAACAAGGTAAAAGGAATTAACAGGGTCGTTTATGATATAAGCTCAAAACCACCTTCAACAATAGAATGGGAATAAGCAAAATGCAAAATGCAAAATGCAAAAGTAAGCTAAAAATCCCTTCCCGGGAGAGCCTGCCCTGACTTGTCGGGGGGCATGGGGTGGGTTTAATTGGGTTAAAAACAATCATATAATGATGAAAAGAAAAATAACGAACACGGCAGTTCTGGTAATAGTTTTATTTCTGGTTGCATTATCTGCCTCATCGCAGGTATTGAATGAAGGTACTTTTAAGATCGGCAGAACCTTTAGCCTGATTGATGCCTTTTATGTTGATTCAGCCGACTTGGACAAGCTTGCTGAAAAAGCTATAATTGAGATACTGAAAAATCTTGACCCGCATTCGACATACATCTCCGCAAAAGATGTTAAAGAGATGAATGAACCTCTTAATGGCAATTTTGAAGGAATTGGAGTACAATTTAATTTGTTGCGTGACTCCATAATTATAATTGAACCTATTGCAGGAGGGCCATCAGAAAAAGTAGGCCTCAGAGCTGGGGACAGGATTTTAACTATTAACCAGGAGAAAGTTACGGGGATCAGTATTACTACATCAGGTGTTCGCAGCAGGTTGATGGGAGCAAAAGGAACTGAGGTAAATATCACTGTCTTCAGAAAAGGAGAAAAGGATATCCTCGATTTTACTATCATTCGTGATAAGATCCCGATATACAGCCTTGATGCCTCATACATGCTCGATAAAGAGACAGGATATATCAAACTTAATAAATTTGCCGCAACAACCGAAAAAGAATTTTCAGATGCAGTTGCTATTCTGAAAAAGAGCAACATGAAAAACCTGGTTCTCGATTTAAGGGGGAATGGCGGAGGTTATATGCAGGCTGCAATTGCTGTAGCTGATAAATTTTTTTCTGATCAGAAGCTGCTCGTTTATCTCTCAGGGAGAAAAACCCCGCGGCAGGACTATAAATCTTCTGGTATGGGGAGTTTATCATCTTCAAGGGTTGTTGTTCTCACCAACGAGGAATCAGCATCTGCCAGCGAGATCCTGTCCGGAGCTCTTCAGGACTGGGACAGGGGAATTATTATGGGCAGACGGACTTTCGGTAAAGGACTGGTTCAGAATGGTTTTTATCTTACCGATGGTTCAATGATAAGACTTACGGTAGCGCGGTATTACACTCCTTCAGACAGATCGATACAAAGTCCATACAACGATGGGTATGAAAAGTACATGGAGAATTTTTTTAAGAGGTACACCGATGGCGAGATGATGATAGCCGATAGTACTCATTTTCCTGATTCTCTGAAATCTAAAACATTGGTTAACAAACGGGTAGTATACGGGGGCGGTGGAATAATGCCTGATGTTTTCGTGGCCGCAGATACTACATATAACACGGTTTACTTCAGAAGACTTGCCGGAAAGAATATTCTTAATTCCTTTGTTCTGGAATACTATGATAAAAACAGGGTGAAGCTCAACTCACAATATAAATCATTTGAAGAGTTTAAAAGCAAATTTCAGTTTAGTCCTGATGATATTAAGACTTTCATTGCAAAAGGAGAAGCTGATGGAGTTAAATATAATGAAGATCAGTTCAATATATCGAAGGATGAAATCCTGTTGGTATTAAAGGGGCTTGTAGCAACCAATATATGGCAGATAAGCGAATATTTTCAGATCATAAATGAAAACGATAAAGTTATTGAAAAAGCACTGAAAGTTATTTCAGATAAGAAGAGCTATAATACGATACTCGGATACCAGTAATCGCGGGTCAAAAATATCTTGATGAAATTTGTTGCAAAAACTCTTTACGGACTAGAGAAAGTTCTTGCTGAAGAGCTTATTGGTCTCGGCGCTGCTGATGTACAGGCAGTAAACCGTGCAGTACTGTTTAAAGGTGATAAGGAGCTGTTGTACAGGGTAAATTACTGCTCAAGAACAGCCTTATCGGTACTGATGCCTGTTGCTGATTTCAGGATAAAGTCAAAAGATGATCTGTATAATGGCGGATCGAAGGTTGAATGGGATAGATTCATGGATGCTGATGACACATTTTCCATTGTTCCGGTAATTAATTCACCGCACTTCGGTCATACAGGCTATGCAGGGCTTATTCTTAAAGATGCTATTGCCGATTATTTCAGAAAAAAAACAGGAAGACGCCCTTCAGTTGATGCCAGTGATCCAAGGATACTTATTAATCTTCATATAAGCAATGATCTTGTAACCATATCAATTGATTCTTCGGTAGTACCCCTGTTCAAACGCGGTTATCGGCAGGAGCAGACGGTGGCCCCGCTTAATGAGGTACTTGCCGCGGGGATACTTCTGCTGTCGGGATGGAAGGCTTCAGTAACTTTGACTGATCCGATGTGCGGATCAGGAACAATACCAATTGAGGCAGGATTGATAGCCTGTAAGATTCCTCCGGGGAAATTCCGTAAATTTTTTGGATTTCAAAGATGGAAAGATTTCGATGAGGAGTTATTCGAAAAGATCAAACGCGGGTATGACAACCAGATTGGACTTTCTCCTGTTAAAATTTTTGGAAGTGATATCTCGGAACAGGCAGCTCTTCAGGCAAAAGCAAATGTTGCCCGATCCGGATTAAGCGATGTTGTGTCTATTAAAGTATCTGATTTTAAGGATCTTAAGGCCATTGATAATCAGGGTTTCCTGTTTTTGAACCCACCTTACGGACAAAGACTTCAACCTGATGAAATTGACTTGCTTTACAATATGATTGGAACAACACTTAAGCATAACTTTCCCGGAACTACAGCCTGGTTAATTACTTCCAACAAAGAATCTCTGAAAAATATTGGATTAAAGCCTAAGGAAAAACACACTCTTTTCAACGGCGCATTGGAATGTATTCTCTTAAAATATGAGATGTACCAGGGAACTAAGAAACCGGTGAAGAGTGATCTTATTTAAAATGAAGCTTAAATGAGCTTTAATATAGAGAATTATTTTTCTGACCAGTCGAACGGGAATATTATCCTTTTTTATAAGGGTAATGTTGATTCGGATGTCATCAATCATGTTCTTGACACGGTTGAGGACAAGATGGTTGAGGTTAATGAACAATCCAGGTTCAGGAAGAAGGTTTATAATGTTCTGGTTGAAAGCCTTCAGAATCTTTATCATCATGTTGACAGAGTGCCTGAAGATTTTGAAGATCAGGCTTTTGAAAAGTATGGTTTGCTGGTAGTAAAAAAGATTAAAGGTGGGTATAAAATAGTTACAGGGAACTTCGTGCAAGCCGAAAACAAAGAAAAGCTTGAAGAAAAGATAAAACGAATTAACAGGTCCAGCCATGAGGAGATAAAGGAGCTATATAAGTTTATCCTGAATCACCAGAGAATATCTGCAAAAGGAGGAGGACTAGGTCTTGTTGATATAGCCAGGGAAACAGGTAATAAGCTTGAATACGCATTTAAGGAATATAATGATAAATACTCATTTTTCTATCTTGATATTTTAGTGAACGAAGAAAATTAAAACAAACTCTTAAATCTGACAAATATGGAACCGATCATCATCGAAGGAACCCCGAAAACTCCTACAGTTAAATTTGACTCTACCGAAGGCGTATTTGAAATCAAAGGACGTTCAATTCCAGAAAACTCAGTAGAATTCTACAAACCTTTAGTTGACTGGCTCGACAGTTATAAGGAGTCTCCTCTGACAAAAACAGTTGTAAATATCCGTCTCGAATATTTCAACACAAGCTCATCAAAGTGTATCCTTGACGTATTCAAGAAACTCGAGGCGATACATAAAGCCAAAAATGAGGTTGAAGTTAATTGGTACTATGAGGAAGACGACGAGGATATGCTGGAAGCAGGAGAAGATTATGAATCTATAATCAAAGTCCCTTTCAAAATGATTGAGATTGTTGAATAACTAACTTTGAAGATCTCGCTGGCGCGGATTTGCAATCCCATTCTTTTTTTTCTTCTCCACTGAAAAGCCAAATTTGCCTATTAAATGACCTGTCTCATAATACTTTCCATGCGAATAGCATAGTGGAACAGAATCATTCAGCCTGAAAAGCCCCGTCTTCTCATCAATATATTTTTCATCAGCATTCACAGCAACCACTTCTGAAATAAACATGTGATGCGATCCCAGTTCCTTTATCTCCTTAACTATACATTCAATGTTTACCGGTGATTCCTTAATCAGAGGTGCTTTTACTTTTGAGGCCGGTATAGGAGTAAGACCCATTTCTGCGAACTTCTTATGTTCATTTCCCGATTTAACTCCGCACCAGTCAGTGGCAAAAGCAAGAGATTTTGTAGTCAGGTTAATCACAAACTCACCATTATTTTTGATGATATTATAGGAATGACGTCCTGGTCTGACCGAAATATAGCACATCACCGGATCGGTGCATATTGTGCCTGTCCATGATATTGTTATGATATTATACTCTTCAGGTACAGACCCGCAACTGACCATAACAGCCGGTAAGGGATATATCATCGTACCTGGTTTCCATAAAAGTTTGCTCATGGTTATCGCAAATTGACTAAATCCTCAAGCTCCTTAACGGCAGCATCAGTCTCAACTTTGAATCTTTTGATGTACGATTCATAAAGTTCAGAATTTTTCCCCTCCTTGGCCTGAAGTTCGAAGGTTTTAAGCAGTAAGGCCAGATCATTCATTCCCATTATTGCGACCGACGATTTCGCTTTGTGAGCCAGAAATCCCAGGGAGACATAATTTTTTTCTGAAAAATGGGATGTCATTTCATTGTATATTTCAATAGACTGGTCCTTAAACATAATCACGATTTCACGGATAATTTCAGGATCTCCACCTGATACAGAATCAAGGTATTCAGTGTTTATGAATTTGTAGTCCATAATTGCAGTGGGAATAAAATTTTTAAACAGAGTGTAAAAGAATATTGAACAAATATAGTAATATTTTATTCTGATCAGTAATGGATTTTTCCCTGGCAATTAATAAGGTTTTTTTAATAAGGGAAATATGTGCTACTTTTATAGTGATAAAAACCGTATGCGATATTATTAAAAATAAGATATTTATGAAAAATACTGCTTTTGCAAAATTTCACCAGGAGGCAGGCGCCAGGATGGTTCCTTTTGCCGGGTATAATATGCCTGTTGAGTATGTCGGGATTACCGAAGAACACATTACCGTAAGAGAAAGAGTCGGCGTTTTTGATGTTTCTCACATGGGTGAGTTCTGGGTTACAGGCCCTGCATCTCTTAAATTTCTTCAATATATTACATCAAATGATGTATCAACCCTGTTTGACGGAAAGATTCAATATTCCTGTTTCCCGAATGGTAAAGGGGGAATTGTAGACGACCTGCTTGTTTATAGGTACAATCCTGAAAAATATCTGCTGGTTGTAAATGCTGCGAATATTGAAAAAGACTGGAACTGGTGCGTAAAGAACGCAGCAAAGTTCGGTTTGATAGTCGGGAAAGATCTTATCAATGCTTCAGAAAATATTTCACAACTTGCGGTTCAGGGGCCGCTTGCCCTGAGAGCCATGCAAAAGCTCACTAAGACCCCCGTGGAAGATATGGAGTATTATACATTCAAGGTTCTGGAATTTGCAGGAATAAGCGATGCGATATTCTCAACAACAGGTTATACAGGAGCAGGCGGGTGCGAGATTTATGTTAAAAATGAAGACGGGCCCAAACTCTGGAAAGCTGTTTTTGAAGCAGGTAAGGAGTTTGATATCAGGCCTATAGGTCTGGGCGCCAGGGATACATTACGTCTTGAAATGGGTTATTGCCTTTATGGGAATGATATCAATGATCAGACTTCCCCAATCGAGGCAGGACTGGGATGGATCACCAAATTTACCAGTGAGAAGGATTTTATTGATAGAGCTCTTTTGCTGAAACAAAAGGATGAAGGAGTTGAAAAAAGACTGAAAGGTTTTGTAATGATCGACAGGGGAATACCCCGGCAGCATTATGAAGTCGTTAATGCAAAAGGTGAAGTTATTGGTGAAGTTACATCAGGAACCATGTCGCCCATGATGAAACAGGGGATAGGTATGGCATATCTCACTAAAGATTACTGGAAACCTGACACTGAAATATTTATACGCATCAGGAATAAGGATCTTAAGGCAAAAATTGTGAGCCTGCCTATCTATAATAAAGGGTGACAGACAAAAAATTATGTTAAAAAGAAAATTAGAAACCTGCTTTTCACCCGCTTTATTCGAATCGGGTGAAAACCATGATTCGATAGTGGTTATTGTAGATATATTGCGTGCATCATCGGCTATTTGCACAGCTTTTGCCAATGGAGCAGCTGCAATCATTCCTGTTGCAGATATCCCCGAAGCAAAAGAATACAAGGCACGGGGTTACCTTGTCGCAGCCGAACGCGACGGGCATGTCCTGGATTTTGCAGATTTTGGAAACTCTCCGTTTAATTTCACTAAAGATAAGGTTGAAGGCAAAACAATAGTTTACACCACAACAAATGGTACAGGCATTATTAATCTGGCTTCATCAGCCTATATGACTGTAGTTGGATCATTCCTGAATATCGGCGCACTTACGCAATGGCTTATTAAGCAGGAGAGGAATGTCTTGATATTTTGTGCAGGATGGAAAAACAGGTTCAATATTGAAGATACAGTCTGTGCAGGAGCAATAGCAGAAAAACTTATGTTGAGTGACTTATACTCAACTATTTGTGATTCAACTTTTGCTGCAATGGGCCTATGGTCTTTAGCCCGTCCTGACCTGCCCGGTTATATTGAAAAGTCTGCACAAAGAACCCGTTTAAGAGATAAAAAACTGGATGACTGTATTGAATTCTGCCTTACTCCGGATTATACCAATAAAATACCTGTAATGAAAAATGGGGTTCTTGTTGATATTATTTTATAATTTTATTGGTTTAGTGTTAATTATTTAACAATAGTCACTATTATTTTTATATTTTTGTAAGAACACAAACTCAGAATTATCTATTTATTAATCATAAAAAGTCCTCTATGAAAAAACACAACTTTTATGCAGGTCCTTCAATTCTTCCTCAGTACACTATTGATAAGACAATTGAAGGAATAAAAGATTTTGCAGGTTCTGGATTATCTGTTCTTGAAATCTCTCACCGTAGCAAGGAATTTATTGCTTGCATGAGCGACACAACTGCGCTTTTTAAGGAATTGCTCGAAATTCCTGCCGGTTATCATGTTCTGTTTCTTGGAGGTGGTGCCAGTTTACAGTTCGCAATGGTACCGATGAACATGATGAATAAAAAGGCAGCTTATCTTAATACAGGCGAGTGGGCTAGTAAAGCTATTAAGGAAGCAAAATTTTTTGGAGAGGTAGTAGAGGTTGCATCCTCCAAAGAAAAGTTATTTAATTATATACCAAAGAATTATACAATCCCTTCCGATGCAGAGTATTTTCATATAACTACTAACAATACAATTTATGGAACGGAGCTTAAGAAAGATCCGGATGTGAAAATACCCCTAGTTGCAGATATGTCGTCCGATATCTTCAGCCGGCCGATAGATGTTTCAAAATATTCGATTATTTATGGTGGCGCCCAGAAAAATCTTGCTCCGGCAGGTGTCACTTTCGTCATTGTAAAAGAAGATGTACTTGGTAAGGTAACCCGTCCGATTCCATCTATGCTCGACTACAGAGTACATATAAAAGGAGAGTCGATGTTCAATACACCTCCTGTGTTTGCTGTTTTTGCCGCACAGCAGACTCTGACATGGTTGAAACAGCTTGGTGGAGTGAAAGCTATCCAGAAGGATAATATTGAAAAAGCAAAAATTCTTTATGACGAGATCGATAGAAATAAATTATTTGTTCCTACGATTGCTGATCCTGAAGACAGGTCTCTTATGAATATCTGCTTTGTTATGACCGAACAGTACAAAGAACTTGAAAAGCCATTCGCTGATTTTGCCAAATCAAAAGGAATGCTTGGTATTGAAGGTCATCGCTCTGTGGGCGGATTCCGTGCTTCCACTTATAACGCCCTTCCGAAAGAAAGCGTTGAAGCCCTGGTAAGCACTATGAAAGAGTTTGAATCAAAGAATTAAGTAATCATAATATCAGGTACTGCGGGGGAACCCGGAGTCTTTATATTTATTAAAAACATTAATATGAAAATCCTTGTTGCTACAGAAAAAGCTTTCGCTCCTGTTGCTATTACGCAGATTCGTGAGGTAACAGAGGCTGCAGGTTATGAACTTGCGTTACTTGAGAACTATAAGAATATTTCCGAATTGCTTACAGCCGTATCGGATGCCGATGGCATGATAGTTCGGAGCGATATGGTAACTTCAGAAGTCCTTGTTGCTGCAAAGAAGTTAAAGATCGTTGTCCGTGCCGGGGCAGGTTACGATAACCTTGATCTTCCTGCCTGTACCGCTCATAAAGTGGTAGCAATGAATACCCCGGGACAAAACTCAAATGCAGTTGCTGAACTTGCATTCGAAATGATGCTTTATCAGGCGCGCGGAGGATTCAGTGGTAAATCGGGAAGTGAGCTCAGGGGTAAAACGATTGGTATACATGCGTTTGGAAATGTCGGGAAATATGTTACTGAGATAGCAAAAGGATTCGGAATGGATGTTTATGCTTACGATCCTTTTGTGAATGAGGATGATATTAAAAGAAGTGGTGTTAAAGTCTGCAAAAACGCTGAAGAGTTATATTCGAAATGCCAGTATGTATCTTTGCATATGCCTGCAAACGAAAAAACCAAAAAATCAATCGGTTATGATCTTTTGAAGAAGATGCCAAAGAATGCTGTTATTGTCAACACAGCAAGAAAAGAGGTTATCGACGAGGATGGCCTTCTTAAGATTTTTGAGGAGCGTCCCGACTTCAGATATCTGTCAGATATTGAGCCCGACTGTAAAGCACTGTTTGAAGAAAAATACAAAGGCAGATTTATTTTTACGGCTAAAAAAATGGGAGCACAGACAGAGGAGGCTAATATTAACGCAGGGGTTGCAGCTGCACGGCAGATTGTCGATTATTTCAAGACAGGAAGCGAAAAATTTAAGGTAAACAAGTAGTACTTAATATAATCTAAGTAGATGGCAGTTGTTAAACCTTTCAGGGGGTTAAGGCCTCCTCGTGCTATTGCCAAAGATCTGGCCTGTTTGCCATATGATGTAATGAACACAGAGGAAGCCACCCGGATGGCAAAGGGGAAAGAGTGCTCACTACTTCATGTAACAAGGTCAGAAATCGACCTCCCGGCTGATACAGATACTCATTCAAAAGAGGTCTATTACAAATCGGTTGAAAACTTCGGTAAATGGCAGAAAAATGGCTGGCTGGTTCAGGATAAAAAGCCAGGCTTTTATATTTATGCCCAGACAATGAAGGGACGCACACAATACGGGATCGTAGGGTGCGCATCCGTGGATGATTATCTTAATGGTATAATAAAAAAACACGAGCTTACCCGGCCAGATAAAGAACAGGATCGTATGGTGCATGTTCGTGTCAATAATGCTAATATTGAACCGGTATTCTTTGCATATCCTGCTGTAAAAGAGATTGATGATATAGTAAATATGATTGTCAGTACTGAGAAACCGGAATATGATTTTGTTGCGGAGGATGGTTTTGGTCACCATTTCTGGGTAGTAAAGAAACCAGAAACAAACAAACTTATTGAAAAACTGTTTGCCGAAAAGGTTCCCTGTACCTATGTTGCTGACGGACACCACAGGACTGCTGCAGCGGCGCTTGTCGGGAAAGAAAAGCGGAAAAACAATCCTTCCCATAATGGAACTGAGGAATATAATTTTTTTCTCGCAGTCCATTTCCCTGATAATCAATTAAGGATCATTGATTACAACAGAACCATAAAAGACCTTAACGGTCTTACCCCGCAGGAGCTGGTTAACAGACTAGGCAGCGGATTTATTATTGAGGAAAAGGGAAGCAGAACCTATAAACCGAAAAAGCTTCATAACTTCTCAATGTATCTTGATGGAAAATGGTATAGTCTGACTGCAAAAGATGATACTTACAATGATAATGACCCGATAGGCGTTCTTGACGTAACAATACTTACAAATCAGATACTGATGCCCATACTTGATATTCAGGATCTCCGCAGGTCGAAACGGATCGATTTTATCGGAGGAATACGCGGGCTGAGAGAACTTAAAAAGAGGGTCGATAGTGGTGAGATGAAAGTTGCATTTGCACTATATCCGGTATCAATGAAGCAGCTTATAACCATCGCCGATTCAGGTAATATTATGCCTCCCAAATCCACATGGTTTGAACCCAAATTAAGGAGCGGACTGGTAATTCATCTGCTAAGCTGAAAATATTGATATTTTTTTAGTTTCTCCTCCTTTTTGAAGGAGGAGTACCCCG
>JBAWXY010000048.1:0-15154 GCA_037143835.1 Bacteroidota bacterium | reverse complement strand
ATCAATCATACATAATGAATCTATCTGGAATAAATCCTAACTTTAAGTACTTTAGACACTTTAGTTCACTTTAGGCACTTATTTTGTCAAACCTGAATCAATTTTTACTAATTTTATAAACTGATTAAACAATTTAAAATATGCATATAGCTATTGCGGGAAATATCGGATCAGGCAAAACAACACTGGCAGGATTACTTGCCAAGCAATATGGTTGGCAGGCTCATTATGAAGATGTTGACGACAACCCTTATCTTAATGATTTTTATGAAGATATGCAACGCTGGTCGTTTAACCTGCAGATCTATTTTCTGAATTCCCGCTTCAGTCAGATCCTTGAAATCAGAAAATCCGACAAAACCATTATTCAGGACAGAACCATTTATGAGGATGCTTACATTTTCGCTCCGAACCTTCATTCAATGGGACTGATGTCGACCCGCGACTTTGATAACTATTCAAAGCTTTTTAAGATGATGAGCTCGCTGGTACAGCCTCCTGATCTTCTCCTTTACCTAAGGGCATCTGTTCCGACCCTTGTGAACCAGATCCAGAAACGAGGCCGTGAATATGAAAGTTCTATCCGTATTGATTACCTAAAGAGACTTAATGAACGGTACGAAGCGTGGATGGAATCTTACGCCCTTGGCAAGGTTCTGATAATTGAGGCCGATCATTATAACTTTCCTAATAATAGTGCCCACCTCAGCGAAGTAATTGATAAAATAAACGCAGAACTTCACGGCTTATTTTAAAATCCGGAGAAGTCCGGTCTGAACCTCTCCGGGAAATTTTCAAGACAGATCTGTTATTTTGTTTCCTTTTTGGGCGCAGGAGTTAATGCTACCTGCACATAACTAACTGTATTTAAATATTTATTGGCAATAGCTTTTATCTCGGCTCCTGTAAAAGAACTAATAAAAGTCTTATAACTCTCAAGCGAAAGAAGCTTGTCTCCATACAGGAAATGATTTTGAAGGGCAGATAACCAGAAACCATTCTCTTTCAACCGGGTTTCACGATCACGGATTAACGTCTCCTTAACTTTGTTTAAATCAATCTCTGTCGGACCATCTTTTCTGATTTTTCCCATTTCACTCAAAACTGTCTGAGAAAGTTTTGTAATATTTTCCGGATTACATCCCCAGGTCGATTGGATGGAGTACTTAGGTTTGGGAAGTTTTGAAGTGCTGCCGGTAACGCTTACTCCATATACTCCGCCCTGATCTTCACGCATCGATTCCCTGCATTTTATCGCCAGTATATTCATTAACATCGTGAAACCCTGGCGATCTTTGTCCTTCCATTTGAAATCGCCTTTCCAAACCATCACCACAGTACTCTGAGGTTCTGAATTTTTTGGTACATCAACAACAACCAGTCCTTTGGGAAATCCTGGTGTTACATCTTTCCATGTCTCTTTTCTCTTAATTGAAGGAAGTCCGCCTATATATTTTTCAAGGAGCGGAATCACCTCCTCAACTTTAAAATTACCAACCATTAAATATGTAAAATCGCTGGCATCGGCAAAACGGTCTTTAAAAATACCGATCGACCTGTCTAAATTAATCTGGTCTAATTGAGCATCAGAAGGTATAGCGATGACTCTGGGTGAATTCTGTGATACTATTTTGGATAATGTGTCGGTGAAAATTACCTGTGGTGTTGATCTCATCGGTTTTAGCATGTTCCTCAGGTAAGAGATATAGGCATTGAAGGCACTTTCGTCTTTACGGGTCCTGGTAAAATAAAGATAATTAAGCTGAAGCATCGTTTCAAGATCTTTGGGAGAGCAGTTGCCATTAACCCCCTCACGAAGGTCATTAATATATGGAGTAAGTTTTGCAGTATTCCCTGAAAGTTTCTTTTGTAATCCGGTAAAATCGTATTCGCCCAATCCACTTCTACTAATAATTGTGGCAGCCAGAGTTGCTGACATAATGTCGCCATCAGGATAAAGAGATGTTCCGCCAGGACTATAGGCCGATAAAACAATTTCATCATTTTTAAAATCAGTAGATTTTAAGATCATACGGACACCATTCCCGAAGGTTAATTCTGTAAAACCAAAAATATTGTTATCCGTTCTCTTAGCTACTTTAGAGGCTACCGGCAATTCAGATAAAAGAGGAATATCTGAAACCTTATCGACATATGCTTCAATTTTCCTGGTCTTGACTGCCTTAATTACATCCATTACCTGGCTTTCTGTCGGTACTCTGACACCCTCTTTCTCCGGGGCAGTAACCAGTGCAACCATATTTTCGTCTGTGATCCATTTCTGACCTAATTTATTGATCTCTTCCAGCATAATTCCCGGTAAGTAATCTTTAACTATTTCAAATTCTTTCTGAATACCCGGAATGCATTCCTTGTCCAGATAGTTCCTTACAAATTCATCGGCATATGAGCGTGATTCGGTTTTATCAGATTCTTTTGCCATCTTTTCATAATTTGAAAGAATATTCTTCTTCTCCCGTTCCAGTTCAGTGGATGTGAATCCAAACTGACGAACTCTTTCATTTTCAGTTAGAACGACTTCCATGCTTTTTTCAATCTGATTTTCTTTTGCACTAACCGACAATGAATAAACTTCTATACTACGACCAACAAAAGAACCATACCCTGCACCTGCACCTAAGAATGGAGCGTCAGGTTTCTGCGCAATCTCCTGAAGGCGATTATTTAACATCCCGGTATATAAAGACCGCATCAATTGATTACGATAATCATTAAAAGTGATATTATCAGATTTGGGGTGTTTAAAGAATACCGCTGCACTGTAGCCGGAGGCTTCCTTATCAGTAACCACGCTTATGAGGGGTTCAGCATTATCAGGAACAGGAAATTCCACCCTTTTAGGCGGATTAACTGCTTTTGGAATCCTTCCAAAATATTCCTTCACTTTTTCCTCTGCAAGTTTTGGGTCAATATCACCAACCACAACTACAGCTATCAGGTCGGGACGGTACCATGATTTGTAAAAATTGCGCAAAGTATCATATGGGAAACTTTTAATCACATCAATTTTACCGATAGGAAGTCTCTCGGCATACTTAGAGTTTTTTAAAAGGACAGGGATGTATTTTGCCTGCATACGGTCCTGTGCTCCCAGTCCTAACCGCCACTCCTCAACTATCACTCCCCTCTCCTTATCAATCTCTGCATCTTCCATACTGACCTGATGTGTCCAGTCTTCAAGCACCTGGAAGCCCCTGTTGATCCATTCAATTTTATCAGTCGGCACTTTAAGCATATATACTGTCTGGTCAAAACTTGTACCTGCATTCAGTTCAGCACCAAACTTAACTCCCATCTCTTCCAGCATACTTATCATCTTATTGCTTGGGAAATTTTTGGTGCCATTAAAGCACATGTGTTCGACAAAGTGAGCTAACCCTTGCTGCCCGTTCGTTTCACAAACAGAACCGGCATTTACTGCAAGCCGCAACTCAACCCGTTGTTCAGGTTTTTTGTTCTGCTTGATGTAATAGGTAATACCATTATCCAGCTTACCGATTTTTATATTCGGATCAGCAGGAATGGGCTTATTAAGATCCTGGATTTGAGCAGAAATACCTGTAAACACAAATCCCCAGAAAACCAAAATGAAAAAAAGTTTTAAATTTTTCATTGTACAGATTTTAAAAACTATTTAAGACTAAACTTATTTGAAAATTATAAATTCACGTTATGTTATTATGCAGCACCATAATGATATCAAAAGCACGATTTAAAAAGTAAATTTAGAAATTTATTATCATAATCAAAATGAATAGATCATTTTTTCAGATCGGAATAATTTATCATTGATTCCTGTAATGGCGTGTCGCGACCCGCCATTACATTTTTAATGTTTTTTAATAATTCGCAGATTGATCATTTTGAATTAAAATATTACCTTGCCAGTCTAATTAAATCTAATCATCATGAGTTCCACACGAAGAGATTTCATAAAGACTGCTTCCGTACTGGCAGCAGGAAGTGTTTTACCTTTGGATGCATTGTCAAAATCCAGGTTAGGCATTTCTCCTAACGATAAGATACAGGTCGGCCTCATTGGCGCAAATGGTATGGGTTTTAACGATCTGACTTCATTCCTGAAAAATCCCGAAATAGAGTGTGTGGCATTATGCGATATTGATCGCAATGTGCTCAACAACCGTACCGACGCACTTGTAAAGCTTGGGTTCCCAAAGCCAAAACTATATGTTGATTACCGTAAAATGCTCGAAAACAAGGATATTGATGTAGTGATCATCGGAACCCCCGACCACTGGCATTGTCTTATCCTGGTTGATGCCCTCGAAGCAGGCAAGCATGCTTATGTTGAAAAACCAATCGGAAATTCCATTGCAGAAATCAACATTATGCAGAAAGCCGTTCAAAAACATGGTAAGATCGTACAGGTTGGTCAGTGGCAAAGAAGCCAGCCCCATTTTGTTGATGCAGTTAATTATCTGAAATCCGGGAAACTCGGACGTATCCGCACTTGCAAGGCGTGGTCGTATGTCGATTGGAAAGGTGCTGTTCCTAAAGTCGCCGATTCAGCTGTTCCCGAAGGCGTTGATTATGATATGTGGCTCGGACCGGCTCAAAAGCGCCCGTTTAATAAGAACCGCTTTCACTTTACATTCCGGTGGTACTGGGATTATGCCGGCGGACTGATGACCGACTGGGGCGTGCACCTTATCGACTACATATTATATGGTATGGGAAAATCTGTTCCTGAATCTGTAATGGCTATCGGTGGTAAATATGCCTTCCCCGACGATGCTATGGAAACACCCGATACCATGACCGCTGTTTATGACTTCAAGGATTTTACAATGATCTGGGAACACACAATAGGTATTGGTCTCGGAAACTGGAAAAGACCTCACGGAATGTCATATATCGGTGAAAATGGGACTTTGGTTCTCGACCGTAACGGTTGGGAGGTAATACCTGAGAAAACAAGAATTGAAGCCCTCCCTGTTCAGAAAAATGTTGGTGTGGGCCTCGATATCCATGTTAAGAATTTCCTCGATTGCCTCAAAAATAATACACCCCAGAAACTTAATGCAAGTATAAATGCCGGCCGTGACGTGGCTCTTGTAGCCCAGATGGGAAATATTGCATTCCGTACCGGTGAGAAAGTTTATTGGGATGATACAAAACAATCGTTTAAAACCAACGCACCAAACAAGCTGATTGTGCCTGAATATCACAATGGCTGGACATTACCAAAGTACTAAGGGTATGAAATGATATTCAAGTTACTGAAATTTGGAATTGTCGGTTTTTTGGGAATGGTTATTGATTTTTCAATAACCTTTCTGCTTAAAGAAAAACTTAAAGCCCATAGATACATTTCCAGTTCAGTAGGTTTTACAATAGCGGCGAGCTCAAATTATCTTTTAAACAGGTTATGGACTTTTGAAAGCAGTAATCCAAGGGTTCTTGTTGAATACAGCACATTTATTATTATTTCACTTATTGGCCTTGTTATTAATAATTTGTTCCTGTATATATTTGAAAAGAAACAAAGATTCTACCTGGCAAAACTATTCGCAATTGGGGTAACTACAATCTGGAATTTCCTTGCTAACTATTACCTTACTTTTACTCATTGATTTTCACATCTTTGAATATACTATTATAGGTATCATATAAAATTCCGGTCTCAGAACAAATAGCAAGCTTATATACGCCGGGTGGTAAATCTTCCAGGGTAAACTGACAATCTACTGAAATCGTATCACCCACATTTAATATTGAAATATTATCAGGAAGTTTCAGGTTCTTTTTGACCTCCATATAACCATTCTTTACGAAAGCAATCTGAAATTTAACGGGTAATTCTTTATGTATTAAGTTAATCTGAAATGGATAAGGATTGAAGAGCAGAAAATGAATAGTATTTATTTCGCTTTTTTTGAATGTATATTGATCATCACTTAAAATCACACACTCCCGCTGAAGCGATTGAAAATCCTTAAATACTCTTACAAAAACAGAGTCTCCATCGGGTAATATATGTTTTGTGAGATTTTCTTTGTAATAATCTGTGAGATAATGTGGAACATATAAAACCTCTTTACCATGAACCTTTTCTTCAAAATACCATAAGTCATATTGCGTTTTACGATATGATAAATTATTCAGTGAATGTGCAAACTTCCCTGTATAAAATGTGTATTCCGAGGGATTCTGATAAGAGTTGGTAAAAATAACGGGGCGGTTGCCCGCCAAATTACTTATTTCATTTACCCACTTCTTTGTTTTATGATATTCATTTTTAAGATATGCCACAGGTAAGAAATCAACCATGAAAGCTATTCGTGCAAACAATAAAATGGGAAAAAGAAAAATTGTGACCCATTTTATAAAACCTCCAATCCCCGACTTATAATCCAGATTGTTAAACAAAATTATGACCATAGGAACACTGATCAGAGCAGTCCATTGTGGTTCAATATGATAACGAAAGCTTGCAATAAAAAAGAATGTTAAAAACCCTACAAAAATATAGTTTAATGCCTTTTCAAATTGGTTCTTAGATCTGTTTTTAAATATCAACCAGATACAAATTGGTAAAATAAACGGATTATGAATAACTATTTGATTTAGCAGGTATTCCGGAACATTACCAGGATCAAAACCTGAAACCCTTTCAACAAGATGGTATTTCAACGAAGGAAAATCATTTGAAAACTGCCAGAAAATGTGTGGTAAAAACAAAATTATAGCCAGAATTAAAGCCATATAAAATTTAGGACTCTTTAATAACCTCAGATTTGAAAGAATGACCAGGATAATTAAAAGTCCACCATGATATTTACTGTACATCAGGGCAGCCATTGAAAATCCAAGGAAGATTGTGTTTTGCCAATTCTCATCGTCTAATATTCGCTTATAGGCCAGAAGAAAAACAGCAGAAAATAATAACAGTGGCGCATCGGGTGTAGCAATGAACCCATAAATATTGAAAACAGGAAGAATGGCAACTAACATGACGAAAAGCAGAATGTTCCCTTTTTTCCGGTTGTGTTCTTTATCAGTCAACGACCAGATAATCAATAAAGCAGCAAGCTGGCTTAAAACAACCATAAGCCGTACTCCCAGTTCATTATGAAAAAACGAGTATCCGGTTCTGATCATTAATGCGATCATGGGAGGATGATCAAAAAATCCCCAGGCCAGATTTTTTGAATACATCCAGTAATATGCTTCATCGTTGTTTAATGGGGTTAGAAAAGCCTGTAAAAAATTCAGGATTCCCCATGCGATTAAAAAAAATAAGAATGTTTTTGAAATGTAGTTTTTTGAATTTAAATTCATTTGGGGGAATTACAATGAGTTTATTTTCGATCCGCTTTCCTAAATAAATTTATCAATACTCCTTTTGATATCATCCCATCTGTCTTCATCCATCCTGGCGCCAACTATCTCAATAACTTTTCCAGCCGTCAGGGACCCCAACAGGCCGCATTTCTCAAGATCAAAATTTTTGGAATACCCGTATAGAAATCCTGAAGCGTACAAATCTCCGGCTCCTGTTGTATCTTTACAATTTACAGGATGTGCCCTAACCTTTATTATTTCATCTCCCCTCTTAATCCATGAGCCTTCACTACCCACTTTAATAACAGTTACTTCACAAAACTGTGAAATAGAATTTAAAGCGTCTTCCGGTCCCATACCGGTGAAAGATCTGGCCTCCTCTTCATTTGCAAAAACTATATCGATATATTTTTCAACTATTTCTTTAAAGTCAGCCAGTTTGTATTCAACCACATTGTAACTTGCAAGATCAAGAGCAATTTTCATTTTTTTCTCTTTTGCTATCCGGCAGGCAGTTTCAACAAGAGATTTGTTGAAGATTAAGTAACCCTCAAGATAAAGAATATCGTAACCGGTAAAATATTCCGGGTCAAGGTCCGTGGCCTCCAGTTCAACTGCAGCTCCAAGGTAAGTTGCAAAAGTTCTTTCAGAATCGGGAGAAATGAGAGCTACAGCAGTACCTGTTACTGAATTTCGTCTGGACAACATGGTATTTATACCCGCATTCTTCATATCATTTTCAAAGAAATCACCTAACTCATCTTTTCCGATTGATCCTATAAATCCTGTATTTACACCAAGCATTGCAAGTCCATGTATAGTGTTCGCTGCTGATCCTCCTGAGGCAAGGTTTCTGTTAAAGTTTACAGTTTCAGATTTTACCATTTCGGATTTTGCTTTATCAACCAGTTGCATACTACCTTTTGGTAAAGTGAATTTTTCCAGAACACTATCGTCATTTATCATTGTCATTACATCGACTAATGCATTGCCAATACCAAGAATTTGTTTCATTTTAAAATTTTTCCTCAAAGATATTGCTTAATTCACTAAAAGCCCTTACTTTTGGCCTGCTAAATACAGCACGTTCATTTGAAATTATTCCTTAGTAGCTCAGTTGGTTAGAGCGACGGACTGTTAATCCGTAGGTCGTAGGTTCGAGCCCTACCTGGGGAGCGCTTCAAAACGAATAAAGCCTTGATACACAACTGTATCGAGGCTTTTTAATTTTTGCTCGCTGAAACATTTTTGGTTAATATTCCAATTCTCCTTGCGTCTCAATGATTATACTTCTACCCCAAAACCACCTTCACCGAATGTTCCTTACCATCACCAAACAGAGGTATCAAATTCGATGCCTGTGGCTTGCCATCTACCAATACTTCCCTGACACCTTTCGATTTGCCATTAGGATTTACAACTTCAATCTGGTAGGTAGCACCCCTGAATTTTCGGGTTGCCTTAAAGCCTTTCCAATCGGTGGGAATACAAGGGTCTATTAAAAGTCCATCGTAATCGGGCTTTATGCCCAGAATGAACTGCGAGATTGCGTAGAAATTCCAGGAGGCTGTACCTGTTAGCCATGAGTTTTTGGCTTCACCAGGTTTAAATGCATCTTTCCCGGCAACCATTTGCGCATATACATAAGGTTCAGTCTTATGCAAATCGCTGATTTCTTCAAGATATGAAGGACAAATTTTCCGGTAATATTCCCAGGCACGGTTTCCGTTGCCTACCACTGTTTCACCAATCATAATCCATGGATTATTGTGGCAAAAAACGCCGGCATTTTCTTTATAACCTGCAGGGTACGAAGATATTTCGCCATACTCAATATAATACTTGGTAAATGCAGGGTTATTAAGCACAATCCCATACTGGCAATCGAGCCGTTCCTTAACCGCATTAAGGGCTTTGGTGCAAAGGCCTTCTTCTTTGCCAATTCCTGCCATGGTACACCATCCTTGCGATTCAATAAATATTTTGGCTTCTTCGTTTTCGTTGCTTCCAATTTTGCGGCCATAATAGTCATATGCGCGAATAAACCATTCTCCATCCCACCCATGTTTCTTTATAACATTTACCATATTATCTACATGCTTTTGAGCACGTAATGCTTCGGCATTCTTACCTGATTTCTTACAGAGATCAACATAATCCCGACCATAAACCACAAATAAACCGGCAATCATAACAGACTCAGCTTTAGATCCTTCAGTTTTATTCTCTGTAGTCTGGAAAGATTCATTCGGATCATTTGAGAAACAATTCAGATTAAGACAATCGTTCCAATCTGCGCGACCTATGAAAGGAAGCCCATGCGGACCAAGATTGTTTACAACATGATCGAATGAAACTGTAAGGTGGTCGAATAAGCTTCGGGCCACGGACATGTCGTTGTCGAATGGTACTCTTTCATCGAGAATACCAAAATCTCCGGTTTCCTTTATATAGCTTACAGTACTAAGGATGAGCCACATAGGATCGTCGTTGAAGCCACCTCCAATATCGTTATTGCCCCGTTTATTAAGAGGTTGATATTGGTGGTAACAACCACCATCAGGAAATTGAGTGGAAGCTATATCAATAATCCGCTCGCGTGCACGTTCCGGAATCTGATGAACAAAACCGGTCAGGTCCTGATTGGAATCGCGGAAGCCCATACCACGGCCAATACCTGATTCGAAGTAAGAAGCCGAACGGGAAAAGCAGAAGGTAATCATACACTGGTATTGGTTCCAGATGTTTACCATCCGGTCCAGTTTATCGTCACCCGATTTTACAGTGTAAATGCTCAATAAATTATCCCAGTATTTACGGAGATCGGCAAGTGCAGCATCAACTTTAGCTGAAGTATCAAATCTGGCTATGGTTTCTTTCGCCTTTTTCTTGTTGATAATATTTTTTGACTCCCATTTTTCATCCTCTGTATTTTCAACATAACCTAAAACGAAAACAAAATCTTTCGATTCGCCCGGTTTAAGTTCTACTTCAATATAATGTGAAGCAACAGGAGACCAGCCATGAGCTTCGGTGTTTTGTGGTTTCCCTTCAGCAACCACCTGAGGTTCATCAAAACCATTATATAAGCCGAAGAAAGACTCACGATCTGTATCAAACCCCTGAATCGGTACATTCACAGAGTAATAGGCATAATGATCACGTCTTTCCTTGTATTCGGTTTTATGATAGATTACGGAACCCTGAATTTCAACTTCTCCCGTAGAAAAGTTACGCTGAAAGTTTTCCATGTCAGAAGCTGCGTTCCATAGGCACCACTCTAAAAAGGAAAAAACTTTAAGTTTTTTAGTCTCCTTTGAATTATTGGTAAGGGTGAGTTTTTGAACTTCTGCCCATGTTTTCAGGGGGACAAAATAGAGAACATTGGTTGTGACCCCGTCTTTCTCGCCTTTAATATTCGTGTAGTTCATCCCATGGCGGCATTCATAGCTATCGAGCTCAGTTTTGCATGGCTTCCATCCCGGCGACCAGATATTATCGCCATCCTTAATATAGAAATACTTCCCACCACTGTCCATTGGTACATTGTTGTACCTGTACCGTGTAATACGACGGAATTTGGCGTCTTTATAAAAGGTATATCCGCCTGCAGTGTTTGAAATGAGCGAGAAAAAATCTTCGTTGCCCAGATAATTAATCCATGGCCATGGGGTACGTGGGTTATTAATCACATATTCCCGGTTTTTATCGTCGAAGTAGCCGAATTTCATATGAGTGAACTTTAATTAATATTTTTTAAACTATTTTAAGTTAAAATGGCTTTCCTGGCTTTAAGATCTATTTCAATCTGATCCATTTTGATTTTGGTTAATGGATAAAACATTAAGACCGAGGCTCCAATCGCTGCAAATATCCCGGGAACCCAGCTCATGAGCAATTTAATTCCCGGAATAGCCCCGGGAACAGTGCTGGCTTCCATACCATTGTAATGATATGCTGATAATACAAATCCTATAATTGCACCAGCTACACCTCCACCAAATTTCATGGCAAAAGTTCCTGCTGAATAAAACAGGCCAGTAGCCCTACGGTTGTTCTTCCATTCCGAATAATCAGCAGAATCACCAAGCATCGCAAAAAACAGAACCGGCATTATACCAGCTCCAAATTCAGATAAAATCCCGAATGTGAAAATAGCAGTAATATCAGAAGGACCAAAGAAATATAACACACCGTTAGCTAAACCTGAAAAAATGATTACATAAACAAACAAATTTCTTTTACCAAAAAAATTTGCCAACGGTGTAGTGACGAGGGCTGCAATCACGGAGATAACCAATAAAGCTACCATATAATAGGCCGTTAATGAAACATTATTGAGGTAACGTTCGAAATAAATGACTGTAATACCCTGTTTAATGGAATTGTATGTAACAAACAGAAAACCGATTAAAAGTAAAATTAACCAGGGACGGTTTGTCAGTAAATCTTTTAAGTCCTTTCCAACGTTGGTTTGCTGGTCTTTTGAAGGCAAAACCCGTTCTTTTGTAGTAAAATATGTTATAAGTAAAAACCCAACAAGCAATGCTGCAAACAGGTACATTGAATACTGATAGCCCAGGTTTTTATTTCCATTCCCAAGAAACATTACAAGGTAAATCAGAAATCCCTGAGTTATAATGCCACCCAGATATGCACCTGCAAAACGGAATGATGATAATGAAGTCCGTTCTTTATGAGAACTGGTCATTACCCCCATTAGAGCAGAATAAGGGATATTATTGGATGTATAAACAAAAAGCATCAGGATATAGGTAAAATAAGCATAAATGAGTTTGCCTGTATAACTGAAATCAGGTGTGGTAAAAGTAAGTGCCATTAAAACACCAAGTGGTACTGCCGACCATAAAATCCATGGCCTGAACTTTCCATGTTTAGTATTGGTGCGGTCAGCAAGCATTCCGACTACTATATCGAGTCCTCCGTCTGAAATTCTTGCAACCAGCAATAATACACCTGCTGCTGCTGCAGAAATTCCAAATACATCAGTATAAAACACCAATAAAAAGGTAGTAAGAGAACGCCATGCAATATTTGCGGCAGTGTCTCCTAACGCATACCCGATTTTTTCTTTTAATGCTAGTTTTTCCACAGTTTTCTGTTTTATCAGTTATCGCTTTAAAAAGTTTTTATATAAAAAAACAAATCCCGGTTGTTCCTTTTTAGTTTTTCTGATACCTCGTTAATAAAAAGAAAAAATTGAGCAGGTTTATGAGGTACTCCTTTTTGTCAGCCGGAACTAATCAAAGATCAACAATATTTTTAAAATTAAATCGTAGAAATTGTTAAAAACAATCAATTCAATAACTTTTTGTTCTCCATTACCATAAATTTCTTCACTACCGGCACACATTCTCTGTGTTTGTCTTCCATCAACATTTAACCAATTCTTTCTTCATATCAGCTTTTGCAAAATCATTCTTAATATTCTACTTTTGAGATTACGAACCGGGAACCATTCAATCTTTAACTATTTATTAAACTTGGGATAAACATTACGAACATCCATAATGAAAACATCAAGACGCGATTTTTTAAGGTTTTCAGCAATAGCTGGAACCGGTATATTTTTGAGACCCTTTAATGCTTTTGGATTAGCTTCCGAAGCCGGAAAATTTCTTGAAAAGATCGGGATATCAACAGGTATTGCAAACAGTGCGATCCTTGCCTCAGCAGGTTATTTTTTTGTAGAAGAAAATGTCAGAGGTTTCCTTGTACCGTCAGAACCTGAATCCGTCTTCGAACAAAAACTTGCACTGCTGAAAGAATCTAAACTCCCCGTAGAAGCCTGCAACTCTTTTCTTCCCGGCAATCTGAAGTGCGTCGGACCAACTCCTCTTCATGAAGATATACTAAGATTTGGTGAGTCTGCATTCCGGAGAGCTCAGATGGCCGGAGTTAAAACAATCGTTTTTGGCAGCGGTGGAGCAAGAGCAATACCGGAAGGCTTTTCAAGAGAAGAAGCTAAACAGCAATTCATTTCAATCTGCAAACAGCTTGCACCTTTTGCACAAAAATATAATGTTGTTATCTCACTTGAACCCCTGAATACCCAGGAGTGCAACTTCATTAATTCAGTTGCCGAAGGAGGTGAGATTGTACATGCTGTAAATCATGAAAATTTTAGATTACTGGCTGATATCTATCACATGCTGAAAGAGAATGAGAGCCCTTCAAATATTACTAAATACGGACATTTGTTATACCACACTCATATTGCTGAAAAAACCGGTCGTACTGCACCAGGAGTCAATAATGATGATTTTACACCATATTTCAAAGCATTAAAGGATGTAAAATACAAAGGACGAATGGCAATTGAATGTTCGTGGAAAAACCTTGGAGAACAGGCTGCAAATGCGTTACAGGTGATGAGGAATCAACTTGCAACTGTCTGATTAACCCTATCACCGAACTGTAATGTTTAATTAAGAAAATTAAATATTGCTTTTAACCTTGTAACCCTTTAGTCCGAAAAAGATAATAAAGCAAAAACAGATCAAAGGGACTATGAATCCCAATGCCATATTTGAGACATCAGCTATCCAACCCATAAATATAGGACAGATTGCACCGCCCACTATTGTCATAATAATGAAGGAGGAACCTTTTTTCGTCAGTCCGCCAAGATCTTTTATTCCGAGGGCAAATATTGTAGGGAACATAATTGACATACAGAAATAAGTCAGGTACAGGGCTATTATTGATAGCCAGCCCAGACCTAAGACCACAAAGACCATCGCGAGAACATTGATAACAGCGTATAATGCCAGCATCTGGTTTGGCTTAAACCAGCTCATCAGAAGACTGCCAGAAAACCGGCCAACCATAAAGAATACAAAACCAAGTGATAACAGATACGCGGCTTTTTCATTACTGATCTGGGGCATTGTCTCGGTAACATAATTAATGAAAAAACTATTAATCCCGGTTTGCGCTGCAACATAAAGGAACTGGGTTACTACTGCAAATTTAAAATGAGGATATTTAAGAAGGTCCCGATACCTGCCCTTATCACCATAATCATCATATTCTCCTTCGTGAATGACTGGAAATTTAATAAACATGAACAATATTGCAACAAGGAGCACCATTGTTCCGATAATCATATAAGGTAATGTCATCGAAGCAAATTTGTTTGATTCTGCACCACTTGTCCCACTTAAAATCAGCATCCCTCCGAGAGCAGGTCCCATTATCCATCCTAATCCGTTAAAGGATTGCGATAGGTTTAGCCGTTGTTCCGATGTCTCTCTCGGTCCAAGAACTGTTGAAAAAGGGTTTGCCGCAGTCTCAAGGCATGTAAGTCCGCAAGCTATTATGAATAAACAAACAAGTGTGAATTCGAATGTCTGAATCCGGGCTGCTGGCATGAACATAAATGCACCGACAGCATAAAGAAGTAAACCAAAAATTATGCCTCTCTTATAACCAAAACGGGTCATTATCAGCCCTGCAGGGATCGCCATTATAAAATAACCTCCGTAAAGAGCTGCCTGTACCCAGCCTGATTTGGCTTTTGTAATTCCTAATATTTCCTGAAAATGTTTATTCAGAACATCAAGAAGACTATGTGCAAAACCCCACAGAAAAAACAGGCTTGTAACAAGTATAAATGGAACTAAAAACCCGTAGGTAACAAGTTTTTGACGGCTCCCGTTAGCAGTTAAATCGTTTGTCATATACAATATTGTTTTGATAATACAAGATTGTTATGATTTCCGACTTTACCAAAACTTTGCTATTCTTTTTTATTTAACCAAAAGATTCACTTTCAGTTTAAATTCGTCATAAATAGTTTTGTCAC
>JBAWXY010000047.1:0-15186 GCA_037143835.1 Bacteroidota bacterium | reverse complement strand
GTGAATCGTGTTGTAAAACTCTATCTCGCGGGATTAGTCGAAGATAGCGGGAGCAGTTGCCACCAACATGCTCAACACAGTCCGTAACCTTATGTACAATCAGATGAACGGCAGGATGGCAGACACCTTATTATATATTGATAGCTTAAAAAACGAAAAGGCAGAAATATTTCAACTTCTTTCACGGAAAGATCTCGCCGATTTTGCAGGAATTTCAACTGAAAGTACCGTAAAACTCCTTAAAATATTTGAAAAGGAAGGATTGATTGAGCTGCATGAAAAGGATATAAAAATAGTAAAACAAGATGCACTACTTGAAATAAGTCGGTGGGGATAATTATTCAAATGATTGATTACTTATTATTTTCAAAGCAAACATTTTAATACTTTTTTGTGGTGGAATAAATGCTTGTATCATCTTTGGAAGCATTAATGCGTTTATTATTAGTATAATATATATAAATAACATAAAAGCAATATATTTACTCTCTCTGTCAATTTAAATGGCCCATGATATAACTATGTCATTTAAAATATTATACGTTACAGCTACCTCTTCTGAAGCCGATATCCTTAAAAAAATAAGGGGCATGATGTCTGTTACTGGTGGTTACCGTTTTGGAAACTTTGATATAAGCCTATTGGTTACCGGAGTGGGTTCTATCTCAACAGCCTGGGAGATGAAACAATGGATTTCAGTAAATGAAAAACCTGACCTTGCTCTTAATGCCGGGATGGCAGGAAGTTATAAAGATGAGTTTGACATAGGAGATGTAGTTATGCCTGTCACTGACTGTTTTGCAGATGCCGGTATTGAAGATGGTGACAATTTTCTAACCCTGTCAGAGGCTGGACTAACCAGTGCCGATGAGTTCCCTTACAGTAATGGATTTCTTTTTGCTGATACCCGGTATAGTGTTCAGATGAAAAGACTTTTAAAACCGGTCAGGGCCATAACAGTCAATACTGCTACCGGCTCCGAAGCTGGCAGAAGAAAATTATTACAAAAATTTAACCCTGACATTGAAACGATGGAAGGAGCAACTTTTTTCTATATTTGCGCCAGGGAAAATATTCCTTTTCTGGCTCTCAGGGCAATATCAAACAGGGTAGAACCCCGCAATAAAAGCAATTGGAACATCGCGCTTGCCCTTGATAACCTGTCAGAAAAGATTAATGAAGTATTAAATACACTGGAGTAAGAGATGAAATTAACATTGGGTTTCTCGCCATGCCCGAACGATACATTTATTTTTGATGCAATGGTACATGGCAGAATTGATACAGAAGGGCTTGAGTTTGATTATTTTCTTGCTGATGTTGAAGAACTGAACAGAAATGCGCTGGCTTCAGAGGTTGATATCACAAAAATGAGCTACCACGCTTATGCTTATGCTGCACAGAACTATCTGATCCTTGATTCCGGCAGTGCACTCGGACACAGAAACGGGCCATTACTGATAAGCAAGCGAATTATTAATCCCTCTGATCTTGTTGATAAGAGGATCGCAATACCGGGGAAATACACAACTGCAAACCTTCTTTTCAGTATTGCCTGGCCTGACGCAGTTAATAAAATTGAATATCTTTTTTCCGATATTGAAGATGCTCTCTTGAAGGACGAGGTCGATGCCGGCCTTATAATCCATGAAACAAGATTTACTTATTATAAAAGGGGACTTAATAAAATAGCAGATATGGGAGAGTATTGGGAGAAACTTACCGGTTTGCCCATACCTCTTGGAGCCATAGTCATAAACAGAAATGTTCCCCGGGATATCGCACAGAAAGTCAATCGGATACTGCGACGTAGCCTCGAATATGCTTACAGAGATTCATTTGCATCCTACGACTTTGTTTCAGGTAATGCAAAGGAGATGGACAGCACAGTTATGAATAACCATATCAAGCTTTTCGTGAATGAGTACACCCTAAATCTGGGCAACAAGGGAAAAGAGGCCATTAATGAGCTTTTCAGGATTGCCGGAGAGAAAGGGGTCATACCTGCTCTGCCAGAAAGGATCTTTCTTAACTCAAGGTAGTTACTAATAGGTATTTAAATGCTAAATTTGAACATAGGTTCCTGTTCATTGTTTTAATAATTGAAAGTATTAATTCAAAATAATTAAATCATGGCATTTGAACTACCAAAACTTCCGTACAAGCTGAACGCACTTGTCCCATATATAAGTGAAGAGACGCTTGATTACCACTATGGTAAGCATCATCAGGCTTATGTAAATAATCTGAATGGACTCATTCCGGGTACAGAGTTTGAAAAGGCTGATCTGGAAACAATCATTAAGAGAGCTGAAGGCGGCATTTTTAATAACGCCGCACAGGTGTGGAATCACACCTTTTATTTCGAATCATTTTCCCATGATGGCAGAAAGATTCCTAAAGGTGCTCTTGCTGACGCTATAAATGGTTCATTCGGTTCACTCGATTCATTTAAAGAGCAATTTAATAAAGCTGCTGCCACACTTTTCGGAGCCGGCTGGGCCTGGCTGGTGAAAAAAGAAGATGGAACTTTGCAGATTGTTCAGGAATCAAATGCCGGCAACCCTTTGCGTAAAGGGCTCAAGCCTCTGATGACATGCGATGTATGGGAACATGCTTATTATATTGACTATAGAAATAGGCGCCCCGATTATATCAAATCATTCTGGGAAATACTTGACTGGGATCTTGTTGCGAAACGTTACTAATAGTCTTACATTATATTAAAAGGGAATCATAACGCGATTTCCTTTTTTTAAAATTTTGTTTTAAGATAAAAAAAACTGAAGATGAATCTAAAAGAACTGATCTTTAAAACCCGATCTTACCGCCGTTTCGATGAATCACACCATGTTGATTCCAAAACTCTTGAAAACCTTATTGATCTCGCCAGGATGTCAGCCTCAGGGGCCAACAGGCAACCTTTGAAATATCTCATTTATAACACTCCTGAAGATTGTGAAAGGGTTTTTCCATCAATTGCATGGGCCGGTTATCTGACAGAGTGGCCCGGACCGGATAAAGGTGAAAGGCCAACAGGATATATTATTATATTGGGTGATAAATCAATAACTGAAGTATTTGGTGTTGATCACGGCATTGCTGCTCAAAGTATTATGCTTGGGGCTACTGAAGCCGGTCTCGGAGGATGTATGATAGCATCTATAAAACGTGAGGAGCTCCGCGACGATCTTAATATCCCTGATAATCTTGAAATACTGTTGATTCTTGCTTTGGGGAAACCAGTAGAGAAAGTCATAATTGATGAAATTAAAAAGGGTGACGTGAAGTACTGGAGGGATAGCGAAAAAAATCATCATGTACCCAAAAGGAACTTAAAAGAATTGATAATAAAATTATAGTCAGACAATTGACAATGAAAAGTATTTTCTTTATAATACTTTCAATTTGTATTCTTAATCAAGCCGGTTTCAGTCAGGGAAAAGAAAATGCAGGAATCAGGATTCTCTTCCACGGCTTAGTGATGGATGCAAACACCTTGTCCCCACTTGCCAATTCACAGATAATGATCAACAGAGCTTTTTCTTCTGTCAGTGGAAATGACGGCACTTTTGCTTTTTATGTGAACAGGAATGATACAGTCGTCTTCAAAAGTCTGGGCTATAAGTCAACAATACTGTTTGTAAGTGACACACTAACCGGCCGGGAGTTTATTGCAGGGATATATATGAATAGTGATACATTGTCGATTGGAGAGGTTGTAATTGTTCCCAGGCTCATAAACCTTAAATCTGAAATAATGAATGCGAAGACAAAAACCCCTGCAACCATGGAAAATGCCAGGTACAATGTAGCAGTATCTGCTTACCAGGGACGAAACAGTCAGAACAGACTTGGGGACCCGGCCAGCAACTATGAACTCTTACGTCAGAACCAAAAGGTTGATGCTTACGAAAGAGGTGGTATTCCTTCCGACAAAATGGTAGGTTTAAGTCCATTATTATTAATCCCGGCAGCTTATCTTCTTTTACATGGCTTACCCGAAAAACCTGCTCCGTTGAAACCGCAACTTTCTGACCAGGAGGTTGATCAGATACAAAAGAAATACATCGAGACTCTGAAGCAGAGAAAGGAATAGGGTGGGAGAATAAGAGAATGGGGGAAAATCTGTCCCCTGATGCCTGATGCCTGTTGCCTGTTTTATCCCTTATAGAATATCGCTTTGATGATATGGCTTGCCATCTTCGGATTTTCTTTCAGACGGCGGGTTGAATAACCGAACCATTGTTTCCCAAAGGGCACATAGACTCTCATGGTATGTCCTTTACTTACAATACTTTCACGAAGCTTTGGAGTAACTCCGTAAAGCATCTGGAATTCGTACATATTCTTCGGGACATTATATTTTTCAATAAGTTTATATGCACCATCTACAAGAGGTTTGTCGTGTGTAGCAATGCCTGCATGTATTTTATTCCTGAACATGAATTCAAGATCTTCCAGGTAATGCTGGTTAATTTCCTCATATTTTTTGTACGAAATTGCTTCCGGTTCAACATAAATCCCTTTACAGAGCCTGTAACTCAAAGAAATATTTGAATTTTTCAGGTCCAACATCTCCTCAATGTCTTTTAAGGTTCTTTTTAAATATGCCTGTATCACAAGCCCGACATTTCCGGGAAACTCAGCCTTCAGTTTACGGAATAATTTAATTTCATCATCAGTGCATGGAGAGTCCTCCATATCAATTCTGATGAATCCATTATAAGAGGCAGCTTTTGTAACTATTTCACGAATGTGATTAAAACAGATGTCTTTGTCGATCAGTAAGCCGAAGCTTGTTGGCTTAAGTGAAAAATTTCCATCAATATGGTTTTTGTAGGAAATATCAATAAGATTAAGATACTCTTTTTTATTTAACTCGGCTTCTTCGGGTGTTTTAATGAACTCCCCGAGGACATCAAGGGTTACCTTTATATTTTTATTGTTCAGATCTTTAGATACACGCATTGCATCTTCAAGTGTTTCACCGGATATATAAGGTCTTGAAAATATCCAGATAAATTTTTTCGGGAACCAGGGCAATATTGCCGCAATGAATTTGTTGAACATAATATGAATTTGCTTCTGATAAAGTAAAATTTTCTTTTTTCCTTTTTAAAAATGCTAATTAAACTGATATCAATTCATTTTTTAATGACCTTTGTCATTCAGAAAACATGAAAACCGCATGAATTTATTTATTTTGAATATATTTTTCAGATAATGCAACCATTTTTTTCAATGCTATGTCTTTAAAATGTCCTCAGTTTATGATGAGCGACCGGCTTAAAATTATCTCTTTGAAGTAGTCTCATTTATTTATTTGTTTATATTTGCGCCTGACTAATGTTTAATAAAAATTCAATCTATGATGAAGAAACTCTCTGTAATTCTGTATGTTGTTCTGTTCTTAGCTGTTATTGGCCTCTATTTTCTGCACTTTACAGGAGGCAAAAAGAATAAAAAAAGTGACACATCAGGTTCTGTTACCGGAATCCCGTCTGAGGGAATTGCATATATTAATGTTGATTCAGTTATTTTTAAATTTGATATGTTTTTAGATAGACGGGATGAGTTGATGTCAAAGCAGAAAAGCGCCGAAGCAGAACTTAATTCCAAGGGAAGTCAATATGAAAAGGGTGCAAGAGATTATCAGGATAAGGTGAGTAAAGGACTTGTAACCAGGGCTACTGCTGCACAAATGGAGCAGTCTCTTATTCAGCAGCAACAGGAATTGGTAAATCTTCGCGATCAACTGCAATCAAATCTCATGGAAGAAGAACAGGTAATGAATCGTCAGATACTTGAATACATTACTAAATTTCTCGGGGAAAACAGATCTGAATACAACTATCAGTACATTCTGGGGAAAAGCTTTGGCAGTGTTGTACTGTACAGCGACAAATCATTGGATATAACACAAAAGGTACTTGATGCTATTAATAAAAAGTATCAGGCAGAAAAAAAGTAAAAACCAATGGGTTTCGCCTCAACCTATCTTGAAGAAAGGGCATTATTCCCTGAAATAATCAAAGAGGCACCTGATAAACAGACAGGTATAATTATTGTCGTACCTGCCTATAACGAACCAGGAATATGTAAGTTACTCGATTCCCTAGCATTATGCAGCGAACCGGGATGTAATGCTGAAGTTATTATTGTTGTAAATGCTCCTGTAGATGCTGTTAAGGAGAGTATAGAAAATAATAAAACAACCATAAAAAATATTGAAAGCTGGAAGAAAGAAAACAGCAATTGTTTCTTCCGGCTTTTTGCTTTTATCGCAGATCAGCAGGCAATAAGCGATTGGAGTGTCGGACTTGCAAGAAAAACCGGAATGGATGAAGCTGTGCGTCGCTTCAACTGCCTGGATAACCCGGGCGGAATCATTCTTAGCCTGGATGCTGACTGCCAGGTTGAGAAGAATTATTTTGTATCTGTTTGTGATGAATTATTGAATAAAAAAGACCGGACAGCCTGCTCAATATATTTTGAGCATCCTCTGGCAGGAAATGATTTCCCGGAAAATATATATAATTATATTACTTTATATGAGTTGCACCTTCGTTATTATTTCCAGGGGCTGACTTATTCAGGCTTTCCATATGTTTTTCATACTGTTGGTTCAGCCATTGCAGTAAAAGCACTGCAATATGTCAAAGCAGGAGGTATGAACAGGCGGCATGCAGGAGAAGATTTTTACTTTATTCAGAAGCTGGTTCCTGCAGGAGGCTATTTTAATCTCAATTCCACAACAGTATATCCCTCTCCCAGAACTTCATCGAGAGTCCCGTTCGGTACCGGTGCTTCTATCGGAAAACTTACTGAAGAGAATAGTCCGACTCTTTTCTCATATAATATGCTGGCATTTAAGGAACTACGCTATTTTTTCGGAATGACAGAAAAATTTTATCATCTTACTCCTGAAGAATTGCCAGAGTGTTACAAATCATTTCCTACGGGTTTGAAGTATTTTATTGACGAAATAGAGTGGATCGGGAAAATGATGGAGATTAAGAATAATACTTCAGCCTTAGCTTCATTTAGAAAACGTTTTTTCGGATGGTTTAACATGTTCAGAATAGTAAAATATCTGAATTTGGTTCATATAGAAATTTTTGAAAAAAAACCAGTTGATGTTTCTGCTTCAGAATTGTTGGAAAATACCGGGATTAATTTTAAATCGAAAGAACCTCTCAACCTGCTTCTCTATTACAGGGAGTTGGAAAAAACCTCTTAGTTATTTTTTCTAGTAATTCTGCGATCTTCCTGAGGAGTAAGAATAATATAGAGATCTTCATCGGGTTTTTTCATGTGGTATTGTTCCCTCGCAAATTTCTCTAAATTGTGATTGTCTGTTTTTAATTCGTAAAGCTTCTGCCTGTCAACCTCTATGCGTTTAATATAATACTCCTTATCTGTTTTTAATTTATGTAACATCCTCATTTCCTTGTATCTGGCAATAAGATTGTTCGAGTCGAAAAGTAAAATCCAGACAAGGAAAATGATGATAGTCAGAAGGTATTTATTCCTGAATACCGTTGGGATTTTGTCTATAAATTTAAACCTGATCATAATGGTATAAACTTACAATTTATTTTTTAACCTCCGCTCATGAGATAAATCATCTGAACATCATCACCATCATGTATAATTGTGGAATCGTACTTTTCTTTTGCAATTAAAACGCCATTTATCTTTATTATTCTCATTTTAAAGGAAAACTTTTTCAGGATAAGCATTTCACTTACACTGATTATCTCCTTCCCGAATTCTTCTTCCCTGTTATTTAATAATATCTTCATCATTCATATGATTAATCTATCACTCCATTTTTATCAGGATTTTCGATTCAAATTTAGTCAAATTTAATCTTACAACATTGTAATAACGATATGCATCACATAGCATATTGATTAATATCATGTTGTACCTCATCTGAATGTCATACCTTTGAATGCGGCAAAACGCTGAAAGGTACTAAGCTAAATATCCGGAATATGGACATTAAGTCAATAAAAGACCAGCATAAGCTCCTGAAAAACCTGGATTACAAATGGACCCCATTGGATAAGGGTTATACTGACAAGATTCTTTATATTAACGTGGGTACCACTGAAATAAAAGAGAAGAATGTTCCTGCTATCATGAAAGAAAAATTCATTGGTGGAAAGGGTTACGGGCTAAGGCTTCTCTGGGATGCCACCAAACCTGATACTAAATGGGATGACCCTGAAAATGAGATAATTATATCCTCAGGGCCAATTGGAGGGATAACCCAGTACTCAGGAACCGGGAAGTCATTAGTAGTCAGTTTGTCACCCCAGACAGGCTCGGTTATGGACAGTAATGTAGGAGGATTTTTCGGACCGTTTCTGAAGTTTTCAGGGTTTGATGCTATTGAAATACAGGGTAAGTCAGACAAAGATGTTATTGTTTTTATTGATGGAATTAACCATCAGGTTAAAATATTCGAGGCGCCTGCAGAGGCTATTGACAGTCATCTTCTGGCAGAACAGCTGACCGAAATATTTGCAGATAATGATAATGAAAAAAAATCCATAGGAGTTGTATCAACAGGTTCCGCAGCTGACCATTCCCTGATCGGAATGCTGAACTTCAGCTTTTATGATCCGAAAAGGAAAAAGGTACGATTGAAGCAGGCAGGCAGGGGAGGTATCGGTACCGTATTTCGTAATAAAAAAATTAAAGCGTTAGTATGTAAAATACCCGGTGTGAAAGGTAATCTCAATAATGTCGTTGATCTTGAGGCTATTATGGAGAGAGGCAAAAGATTCAACAGGGAGATGCGCGAACTCGACGACAAACAATGCCAGATGAAACAAACCGGAACAGCTCACCTGATGGAGATAATGAACGACCATGATCTGCTTCCTGTGATGAACTTTAAATATGGCAGCCACACCGATGCATATAAGATCGATTCATCAGTTTGGAAAAGACATTTCACCCAGAAAATTCCGGATGGTTGCTGGATTGGCTGCAATATGTCGTGCACTAAAGGGATTGATAATTATATAGTTAAGACAGGTCCATATAAAGGTCAACAGGTAATTGTCGATGGCCCTGAATATGAAAATGCTGCAGGACTTGGTTCAAACTGTGGAATATTTGATCCTGAATATGTTATTGAAACAAACTTTTATTGTGATACATACGGGATATGCACTATTACATGGAGTACCGTCACAGCTTTCATCATGGAGTGTTTCCAGAATGGTATTCTCAACATGGAAAGAACGGGTGGACTTGATCTTAACTTTGGCAATTCGGAAGCTGCACTCGAGATGTTGCACCAGCTTGCCCGTGGTGAAGGGTTTGGAAAGATTGCCGGAACAGGAGTCCGTAAAATGAAAGAGCTGTTTATTAAAAACGGATGGGGCGATGCAGGATTCCTTAATGATATAGGAATGGAAAACAAGGGACTTGAATACTCCCAGTATATGCCGAAAGAATCTCTTGCACAACAGGGTGGTTTTGCACTCGCCAATAAGGGTCCGCAACATGATGAAGCCTGGCTTATCTTTATGGATATGATTAATAACCAGATTCCGACATTTGAAAATAAGGCTGAAGCTCTTCATTATTTCCCGATGTTCCGTACCTGGTTCGGTCTGGTTGGCCTTTGCAAACTCCCATGGAACGATGTTGAACCCGAGACCAATGCCCATAGCGATGAACCTGCTAAAGTACCAGAACATGTTGATAATTATGTAACTATATATAAAGCAGTCACGGGTCGGGAGTTTGATAAGAAACGGTTGGTGGAGGATTCTGAACGGGTATATAATTTTCAAAGGGTATTTAACCTCAGGCGTGGCTTTGGTACACGTATTCACGACAGGCAACCATATCGTGCCGCCGGTCCGGTTACTAAGGAAGAGTACGAATCCCGTGCAGAGCGTTATGACAAGCAGCTTAAAGAGAAAACCGGGGTTGATCCGGTTGGAAAAACCACTGAGGAGAAGATGAAGTTGATCCGTAAGTACAGGGAAGAACAGTATGAAAGCCTTGTCGATGCGGTATATAAAAGGAGAGGATGGAATAATAATGGTGTTCCGACTATTGAGTTCCTGAAAAAGATCGGGATGGATCTGCCGGAAGTGATTGAGGTTGTTAAAAACTACCAGTAAAATTCTATACTATTTTAAAATAACGCCCCATTCCGTGACACAAAAACCACTCCTTTTAAATTGAAAATTTTCAATTGGGATATTGATTTTATTATTAGAATCACTATTGACCCCTTTGATTACATAAAATAGTCTCAAAATGTTATCAGGAGTTTTGGAAATCCCAAGCTTTATCACGGTTTCTATAATATCTGATTCCTGAGGATAAATTTCATAATACGCGGAATTGACCAATAGAGGAATCCAATAATCTGTAAAGTCTTTTATTTCCCTGCCATAGAATCCATATCTTAACATATTATCAATGAAAAATGTATCCAATTCAGATCTCTTTATAATCCAGCCTTCATTTAGTTGCCAGACGTCAGGTTGTTCACTTTCATAGAACAAGCATTCATATTTATTATTTATGAATCCTGATGTATCCACATCTATTATCCAACCATTTCTATAATATGGAATTGAAGTAATAATTTTACCTCCATGTGGAAAACTCAGATTAACACTAATTTGTGATCTCTCCGTAGGATAGATGTAAATATTTGGCTTAAGGACTCTTATACAAGTATCACACTCGTTTTCATCTTCAGGCTCATCTGGCTTGCAACTTTGGAATGGTGTCGAAATCAAGAGAAACAATCCACCGATGATAAACTGAAGGCCAATTAGTTTTAAGATTGATTTTTTCATTAACAATAGTTTGATTCTCAACGTACAATTTTGGTGCCATTATACTAGCCGACAGTGTAGCAGCTGAATTATTTTTTTTATTTTGTAATATTCTGGTTAATATTTACGACTAACTTAAGAAAAATTCAATCTGTTTGAAGGTGGAAAAGGAATTCATAGAATTAATAAATAAGCATAAAGGGATATTACATAAAATTTGTAATATATATTTCATTCGAAATCCTAACAAAGAGGACTACTATCAGGAAATCCTGATCAGGCTTTGGAAATCATATCCTGGTTTTAAAAACCAATCAGCCTTCTCTACATGGCTATATAGAGTTGCTTTAAATACAGCGATTGATATAATTCGCAAACAAAATCTACAACCGAGGCACAGTGAACTTACTAAAATTGAATACAATATACCAGAACATGAATACAATATCGAATCCGACAAAAAGGATATACTTTATCAGGCAATCAATCATTTATCCGATGTGGAAAAAGCGATAATCATTTTGTATCTGGAAGATTATAATTATAAGGAAATTGCAGAAATAATAGGCATTTCAGAGAGTAATACCGGAGTCAAAATCAACAGAATAAAGAATCAACTAATTAAAATATTGAACCATGGACAAAAATGATTTAAAATCTATGTGGCATGATGCTCACAAATCAAATCAGGAAATCATTTTCGATAAAGTAAGTATCGAAAAATCAATAACCATGAATCATAGTAAAGCTATCTCTAAAATCTTATCAGACGTAAAATTGAAAATCCTTGTTTATACATTGGTTTTAGCTATTTATATTGGTTTGATGTTATATGCTTTAGTATATCTTGGCCTGAGTTTATCAGTAAATTCTTTAGTTCCGCTTTCTTTAGCAGGTTTATTCCTTTTAATTAATACGACCTCAGAAATTAAAAGATTATTAGTTCTGACAAAAACAGCAGATAATATGCCGGTTAAAGAATCTTTATTATTTTTTCGCAAGAAATTGAATAGAATAAGAACAATTGATTTTCTATCCTATCTGATCTTTTTGTATCTGTCGGCAATTTTGATAATATTTAACTATATATCAGATATTGGAGGAGTTAAGAATTTATCATGGAGCAATGAGATTCTCCCGTTACCATTATTGGGGTTTTTAATTTTAATTCTTCTTTTTATTCCATGGTTTATTAAATATCAACATAATCAGAGGTATAAAAAAATCTATTCAAATCTCAACGATTCTGCTCGTCTCCTCAATATTGAGTCGTGAATCATTTTACTGCTAGCGGCCCGTTACATATTGTTAGTCTCCTTTCCACCAGTTGGCGGATCAACCGCTAGCATGGTTTTTGCCGGTCCTGGTAAATGGACAGAGGTTGTCTCGGTGGGCAGAATAAAAAGAAGAAGCTCCAAAAACTTATTCGTTAAATGTTATGTCTATGAATTAAGTTTATCTCCGATAGCTCTTGTCCAATCTGATGAATACCCATAAGTATTTTCTCTGTCTGCATTTCGGAAGGTTTTTTCCTTCCCTGAACATATTGTGAGAGCAAAGTGGGATTCATTCCGATTTTGTCAGCAAGAAACCTGGCATTGAGAACTCTGTAGTATTGAAAGAACTGCTTGAAATCAATCTCAAATTTTAGGTTTTCCCGGGTAATCATTACGTTTTCATCCTCAAAGCAGAGATTGGCTGCTTCAAGGGCATTTGTCATTAGTTCAGGAATTGTTCTACCAGTTGTATATATTGGATAATTTTCGGAGAATAAGGAAAAACCAGTATCCGTTTTCTCCACAATCATTTTTATTTTTTTGTTTGTTGTTTTCATAGCTTTCTGTTATATCAATCCTCCATTTTCAAACCTGAATCTTTAAGTATTTTTTTCATAAGACCTTTACCAACTTCCTGACTTCCGTGATTCGGGAATATTAAAGTTCCTGCTTTCTTATCATGCTTCATCTTAACATGAGAGCCTTTCTGAGAAACAGGATACCATCCGTCTTTAATCAAAAATCTGTAAAGTACAGAACATTTCATGCGTTATTACCGGGTATGTTATTCGGCAAAGGTAAATAATAATTTACCTTTCTGCAAAAAAAATCTATTCAAATCTCAATGATTCTGCTCGTCTCCTCAATATTGAGTAGTGAATCATTTTGCTGTTAGCGGCCCGGCGGTGTAGTTAAGTGCCGTCGGCGAAGGCAACCGAACGAAGTGAGCTTTTGCGAAGCCAATTAACAAAACTGAATAAGTTAGTTCTCCGTGTGTTTTGTCAAGCTAATTATTTATCTCAAGGCAGCCGATCTCGCTGAAATTTGGATCAGTCAGGAAAGCTTTAATCAGGTCAAAGTTTTTTCTTAAGACTTTTTCAGTATTTTGAGTACTTGTATTTCCAAGTCTTAACCAAATGACTTTTGGTGGGTGTCCCTTGAGAAGTCCCAAATCATAGAAATCTCCATCGAATGTCACAATACAATAATCATTTTCTTTTGCAAAATTCCAAAGGAGGGAATCTTTGGAGTTTTCAAGTTCCACATCCCTAACTTGTTTTGAATCAGGAAAGATGTCTTGGATTTTATTTGTTATCCTGAAAGAAATGTTTTGGTCAAGAAGCAATTTCATCAGATTGTCTGAAGTTTACGTTCTCTATCAGCAGCAAACATTAAACTAGCTTTTATGTCCTCCCTTGTCAGTTCCGGATAATCACTAATTACTTCATCGTAAGTCAATCCTGAGCCAAGCCATCCAAGAATATCGAAAACTGTTATCCTGGTATTTCTTATACAAGGTTTACCAAACCTTTTATCAGAACTGATCTTTATTATTTTATTGTAAGTTTTCATGGATCAAAGGTAATAAATTATTTTATCGGTTGATCGTCCAAAGCATTTTGCCTGACGGCATGGCAGTTTAGAGGGCAGGCAGCCAACTGGCTGAAGGTCCATGTTGAGTCTCGTTTCTCAATTATTCTAAGCCTTTATTATTAGCAGTAGAATTTTAATCGTCACCAAAATAGTCATGATCGAGACGCTTAATTTCATATTTGTTAATTGGAGATACTCCAAGATCATAGTCAATCATCATTTGGGATAACTGATCGCCGTCTATCAGGACAATTTTAGTTTCATTTCGTGGTTGATATTCTAAAGCTTCTCTAGTGAATGAAGAGGTTGTTATAAAAATCCCCTTTTTTGCTCCTTGTCCAGCTAATGCTCCAACAAATTTTTGAATCTCTGGACGACCTACAGAGTTTCCGGGTTGCCATCTTTTAGCTTGAATATAAATGATATCCAGTCCGAGTTTGTCCTCTTTAATTGTCCCATCAATTCCCTCGTCACTTGTTTTCCCAATAGCTTTTCCAGCATCTTTAATTGAGCCTCCATACCCCATTTTGACTAAAAGTTCTACCACTAATTTTTCAAAAAATGCAGGGGGCAGTTGAATCACTTTATTAATTAACTCTAGTGAAAGTGATTTGCGAATTTTTTGATAAGCTGTTTCGAGTAACTCTTCTGGTGTCTCAGTTGATTCTAAATGCTCATCAAACTCAATCACGTTACTTTCTTTCTTAGTTGTCTGAAATTCAATAAATTCAGGAAATTGTTTTAAGAATCTGACATTTATAAAATCGGGGTTTTCGGAAAGTACTTTTAATCCTCTTTCTGTTATTGTCACAAACGCGCGCCTGGGAGAATCAACAAGTCCTGCTTTTTTAAGATATGTTCGAGCCCAAGCAACACGGTTATCAAAGATTCTTTGTTGCCCACTTGGGAGCATCTCTTCTTTGTCGCTATCAGTCAGTTTAAATGTAGAGGAGAGGATTTCGATCATCTCTTGAAGTTTGTACTCTTTTTTATCAGCTACAACCTTTAATAAAGGAAGCATGATTGATTGGTAATCTGGTATCATGGATTAAAGTTAATATTTTTACTTCAACTAAATAAACCCAACCTGTTACGTTTATTTGCATAAAGCTAATAAAATTCAGTAACAAACTTTTTTAGGTCCTTTATGCAGAACCGATATGCAAAAGATTTACATTTGCTTAAAATTATTAAGATCAATGATTTTGTGAATATCATAGATATGCAATGGCATGTCCCTACTTTTAACTTTTATCTTTTAACTTTCCATGGCCGGTCCCAAAGGTTCAAAATATTATGATATCTTCCTGAAACAACAGTTGCAGCTTGTAACAAAGGAGGATGATATTGTAATTAATGAAGAAGGCTTCACTCTTCTTACTGAAATTAAGAAGGAGCAGTCGATAGTAGCCGCTTCCCGTAATATGGGCATAAGCTACAGGAAAGCATGGGGTCTCCTGCGGGAAATAGAGTACGTTCTGGGATTCCAG
>JBAWXY010000046.1:0-15290 GCA_037143835.1 Bacteroidota bacterium | reverse complement strand
AACAACTTGACAATGATTGTCTCTGCTATATGAGTATCACGAGGCAACCTGTAAAATCGTCCAGATTATTCCTCGGACATCTGCACGAAACAGCTGTGAAACAAATAACAGATCATTTTAAAAAATCAGAGGATTATTATAAAAGAGTTAAGGCTGATAAGCTCTTATCAACGTTTTTAAAGACTAAATTCAAAGAGAAAAAAATATTCTTTCAGAACGGGCCTGATTCCAGGGATTTAAAAAATAATATTGACCTATTTGATTTTAGCTCCATTGAAGAAGCTTACCATCAGTTAATGAATGAATTATGTGACCTTACCATTGAAGCAATAAATATGGTACTTTCTGCCAATGATGAAACTGCAAATATTTACATAACCGGAGGATTCTCAAAGAATGAACTATTCGTGAATCTTATCACAGAAGCTTATCCGTCAAAATTGGTTTATACTTCTGAAATTGCAAATGCATCAGCACTTGGGGCCGCACTTGTTATTTCAGATTCACAGCCTTCACTTAATCTTGGACTTACCGAATGTAAAAGATAAAATTGATAAAAGGATTAACTTAAGAAACGAAATTATTTTTTAATAAGTTCTATAAGAATATGAAATTCAGACATCTGTTATTGACAATCCTTTTTATATCCGGTTTCTTATCGCTGACTATAAACGCACAGACAAGACCTGAGAGGCAATGGTCGGGGTTCCGCGGCTATATGGCCTCAGGCGTTCTCGATAATGCAAATCTGCCGCAATCATTTGATCTGAATAAGATGATAAACATCAGATGGAAGGTTGAAATTCCCGGACTCGGTCTTTCCAGTCCTGTCATCTGGGACAACAAGTTGTTTATCACAACTGCTGTCAGTCAGGCTGATAATAGTGGATTTAAACCAGGCATCTATGGTGACATCTCCCCGGTTAAAGACTCATCGGTTCATGAATGGAAAGTATATTGCATTGACAAAAACACAGGTAAAATGATTTGGGACAGGACATCTTATAAGGGAATTCCGAAGATGAAACGTCACCCGAAATCAACTCACGCAAACACATCTGTTGCCACTGATGGAAAACATGTTGTTGCTTTTTTCGGTTCTGAAGGGCTCTTTTGTTATGATATGAATGGAAATCTTCAATGGCAAAAAAGCTTTGGATTATTAAAATCTGTTTTCTTCATGGTAAAAACAGCAGAATGGGAATTTGCCAGTTCTCCAATCATTTATAATGGCGTTCTCATAATCCAGTGTGATGTACTTGAAAACTCTTTTGTTGCCGCTTATGATGTTAAAACCGGTAAAGAACTTTGGAAAACCCAGAGGGATGAATACCCAGGATGGTGCACTCCTAATATTTACACAAATGCCGGCAAAACGTATGTTGTGCTAAATGGTTATAAGCACCGAGGCGGATATGATTTCCAAACAGGAAAAGAGGTCTGGAAGATGTCGGGTGGAGGAGATATTCAAATTCCAACACCTGTTGTAGGCAATGATATGATCTATTTTAACAGCGCACATGGAAGGAGTTCTCCCATAATTGCCGTAAAAACTAATGCGGTTGGTGATATAAGCCTGAAAGACAATGAAACATCAAATGAATATATAAATTGGAGTCTGCCTCGCGGAGGATCATATATGCATTCACTGCTTCTTTATAAAAATCATCTTTATAATGTCAATTGGAACGGAGCTTTTATTTGTCTCGATCCCCTTACCGGTAAAGAGATTTATAATGCCAAGCTTGGGAAAACCAAAAGCTTCATTGCTTCTCCGGTAGCGTCGGATGGTAAAATATATATTGTTGATGAAGAGGGAACTGTGTATATTATTCAGGATGGAGATAGTTTTAAACTTCTTGCAGAAATCCCTCTGAATGATATCTGCATGACAGCTCCTGCAATTACTGATGGCATGATCATTTTCAGAACTCAGAAATATCTTGTTGCAGCAGGGAAAAAATAATCTTATTCTTTTTTCAGACTTGTAGTCAACGATTCGTTTGTGACTGCCCTGACAGAAATAACCAGAGTAGCTAAACCTGTGATTATTATTGCTGATACCATCATTCCCAGAAATAGCCATGGTATGTCAGCACTGTTCGTTAATGATGGCAGTGTAGCAACCACGGCTGAGATAACACCTGAAGTAACTCCTGCAAATAATATCAGCATCTGTTCTGACAAAATAATTCTCCTGATTCTTTTCATAGGAAATCCGGTTGCCAGCATGAGTGCAAACTCCCGTTTTCGGTAGTTATAGTTCCTTAAAAGAACAAATCCAAGTCCTGCTATTCCGATTATCATACCTAATGCACCAAATACCCCAAATACAGACAGATAAGTGTTTGTAACTTCATAAAAGGATGCCAGGCGTGCAGTTGTTAGTTCAATATTAATACCGTAGTTCTCAAGTCTTTCATTCAAAGTACTTTTGTAGAAACCAGCCAGTCCTGGATCACCATCAACAAGTAAAACGGAGCTCCCGGAAATAGAAGGATAATACTTCATGAAATTATCCATGCCTATCAGAACATAACCCTGAAAAACAGATGATTTTAATCCCGCAGCAATAATAATATTCAAAGGTTGTCCATTCTCAGCTCTCAGGATTAAAGTATCACCGGGTTTGATCTTCAAACCCCATTCAAGAACGGTTTGATCTGCAATGCCATAGATAGTATTGCTTTCTGATGTCACATTTAAATACTTCCACGGATTTTCAACATTCTTTTGTGACATTGATTTAGAAAAGGAGAATGATCCCTTTGAAATAAAATCAGCAGGATTAATTCCCAGAATAGGAGGAGCTGTTACATGGTTAAGGTTAAGACAGCTGGCATCATCACCTGAGGACCTTTTTGCCTGTACAAAACTCATCTTCATAAGTCGCTCGTTGTCAAGACCTAATACTTTTCTCCCTGATATTGCATTCATATCTTCTTTGACAGGAATTGTGTTTTCGCACCATAGCAAATAGCCACCGGTTCCCCCGGATCGTTTTAAATGCTCACCATTAAAATTCATCCTGTTTGCCCCTGTGATGAAAACAGCAAAAATGCCGGCAGCTATGAACAGGATAGGAGTGACAGCATGAGAAGGGTAAAAAGAGTAGTAAAGTCGCGATAAACCTTTTCTTGTTTTCCTGTTATCAGGATTATAAACTATCCGACCAATAAAAAACTGCCTACATAATAGAACCAGGGTTATTAACAAAACCGTTCCGGCACCAAAACAGAGAGATAGTTCCTGATCTTTTAAAAAAACAGAACATACAAATAATGCAACTGCAATAAAAGACGAAGCCAATAAAAATATAAAGTTTCTACGGGGTGAGTAGTTTATATGGATCTCCTTTTCTTTACGATTCAACCTCTTTAGGTGGCGTTTTGTTTTCACGATCAGAAAGACCATTACAATCAGGAATGTAGTTAAGAATCCTATCAACATCGGCACAAAATTAATGAAGGCTTTAAGGGTATCGGTTTGCACAGCGCCTTTCCAGACAGAATTCAGAGCCCTGGTGATGAGTATATTAACTAAATAACCGGCAAATGCACCGATAAGGCAACCGATTAAAGCTATTAATCCCGATTCGAGAAATAATAGTTGTTCAATCCACCTGTTTTTAAAACCAAGGGCAAAAAATGTATTTATCTGACTCCTTTTCGAATCAAAATATGATGTAACAGCAAGGGATAATAAAACTACTGAAGCTAATATCAGGAAAAAACCAAGGCTTAAGAAAAGCGTGCTGAAATCGACACTCTCATTTGCTGCTTTAAATGATTCGCCCGATAAATCAGTGACACTGAAACCTGTTTTATCAGGGTCAAGCGAACCATTCAGTTTGTCTTCAATCTCTTTTTTTGATATTGCTGCCGGAAAACGGAGTGCTGTTGCAGGCCCGAAATTATTTCCCCACAACTCCTTACCCTTTTCATAATTGATAAAAGCCTTCGGAGTACCTCTGAATTTATTCCAGTAATCCTCATCCTTACGGCGAATATCATCCATCTTAATAGGTACTCCGGCATCCCAGTCTGAGCAGGATTCACTTCCTGATATACCCGGAAAATCCGGCATCAGGAGCGAATCTGACCATATACCTTGCATATCTACTATCCGCTTAACAATAAATTTATTACTGCTTTCAATAAGTTTATTAAGTGAATCAGGGAAAAACCAAAATATATCAATTGAGTCTCCCTCGCTGACAACAAGGTCATCAGCCAGCCATTTGTTAATTATTATACCATCGTCCTGAGCAATTTCAGGGTAAATTGAAGAAGGTAATGCTGAAACAAATGAATATGGTGTCGATCTGGTTCCTGCCTTGAATCTGTTTCCAAGGTATGTAATAACCGGAGCAGAAGAGGGAAGAACATTTTGAATTTTATTGATGATTACTTCGTCAATAAAAACTCTTTCTGATATCAGTTCACATTCTCCGGTTTTATTTATCACCCTCAGGCTGAGCCCGATATCAGATGGCTTTAAAACATGTTTCAGATTATTATAAATATTAATTGACGAAAATTCATTTTTATTTTCAATAAGCAACCTGTTTATTTTTGCCTCTTTGCCATTAATATCCCAAAGATCAGAAAGGTTCATAAAAATATTAATTGGCATAATCTGGCTGATTGACAGGGAGAAATTACCAGTGTTATTTGGTTTCAGAATAGTTCCAATTCTCATCACAACCGACTTTCCTGTTCCTTTAGCCGGAGCAAAAGGCGCATCTGCAGGTATGTCACTGATCTCATTAAAACGTATAATCAGTTCGTCACCTGTCTTCACTCCAAGATAATTTGCAAGTCTGTTATTAACAGCAATTTCACCTGATTTGATGCTTACTGAATCGTTTCCCTGAAACGTGAAAAAGTCAGGATTTACAGCATAGATATGAGTATTGAAAGCGCTAATTTGTGACTCCAGGCTTTGACTATAACCATTTATTTCAAGTATCCCGGTACAATTGATTTTGGCGCTATCCTTCATTCTTTCTGCAAGTGATGCATCAAAATACCGGATTCCTGAACTTATCATAATACCGGTGTTTCCAAGACGTTCAGAAGCTGATTTTTTCAGACTAGTCCGCACTGATCTGCCTGTCAAAAGTGATCCGGTTATTACAGCCGACAATAATGCAATAATAAGGATCTGATAAAGAACAGGCTTTTTGTAAAATTTTATTGACCGGCTTACTATTTGAAGAATACCTGGTACCATAATTTACATAAGTTGCTACTTATTGTTTGTCAAAATAATTATTCTAAAATACACTTCCTGAACTCATCCCCCGTCTTGATGGGGGATGGGTTAAATCTATTAGTTTTCCTTCACCGAGTTGTAATATCCGGGACATTTTTTTTGCCAGATCCGACGAATGTGTGGCAAGTATCAGGGTAATGCCAAATTCTCTGTTCATCTCCAGGAGAAGTTCTCCGAGAATATCAGCATTCTTTGCATCCAGCGAACCCGTAGGTTCATCGGCAAGCAGTATTGAAGGATTATTGGCTAACGCTCTGACCAGTGCAACACGCTGTGCTTCTCCGCCTGATATGCGGAAAGGATATTTATCTGCCAGATCAGAAATACCGGTCTTTTCTATAAGTTCGATTACATGCTGCTCTTTCAAAGCAATTTCATCGCTTGAGTATTTTGCAGCAAGCAAAGGGAGAAGTATGTTCTCCGATACAGTCAGATGCGGCAATAATAGATGATCCTGGAAAACAAAGCCGATATTCCTGTTTCTGTAAACTGCTGACTCATCGTCATTAAAGTTTGCAATGGAGGCTCCCCTGAAAGTGATCTCTCCGTTATCCGGTTTATCGAGCAGACCGATAATATTCATCAGAGTTGTTTTCCCTGAACCTGATGGACCCATGATTGCAATTGACTCACCTTCACTCACATCAAGACAGAGATTATTAAGAACTAAACCTCTCTGAATGAATGATTTCGAAATATTTTTAATACATAGCATATTATTTCTGAGAATATAATTTCATCAAATACCAATTTTTGTAATTGAATTATAAACTTCTGATAAACCGTCTGACATTTTATCAAGAGAAAGTTCATTATTTACTTTTTCTCTTCCATTCTTCCCAAGCTGTGCTCGTAAGTTACTATCCTTAAATAATTTTAACAGGTTAGCTGATAATTCAGCAACGGTATCGGGTGAATATGTAATTCCTCCCATAGTCTTTTCAATAATTTCCGGAAATGCGCCTGTTGCAGGTTGAACAACGGGAATACCTGCAGCATTTGCTTCAAGTATATAAAGGCCATAACCATCATGCTTTCTGACGGGAACACTCATTATATCAATATTGCTGAAAAATTCATGTTTACTGTTACCCTGAAATTCCGGATATATTCTGATAAAGCTTTTTAATCCATGTGTTTTTATTTTCTTTATCTGTTCTGCAATGAATGATTTATCATCGCCTGTATATCCCCCTGATACATGAAGGGTCAGTCCGGGTAAATTGTTTCCTGTTTTTAGTTCTACAAATGCATCAACCAGTTTGTCAAATCCATTCTGAGAGTTTATCCTGCAGAAATATCCTAAAGCCGGGTAATTATCTCTTTTTTGGATAATATTTGAATCCCCGGCATCAATTGCCAGGGGTATAATATGGAAATTAACACCGGATACTCCGGTCTTCGATATAAACAACTCTTTATAATACTTGCTTGGCGTAATGAAAGTATCTACATTAACTGCCTCCTGTGATATCAGTTTCCATGCTTTTGACTGATAAGGCTCAACCATCTCATCAATCCAGTCATCCTCATTCAGAAGAGAGCAGACAATTTTTACATCAAGTCTTTTTTTTAGTTGACGGGCCAGGCCGATAATAAGAGCGTTTGACAGATGGATGATATCGGGTTTCCCATCTTTTGTCAGATACTTTATAAGCCGTTGCAACTCTTTTTCAGGAAAAGCATTTTCTCCTTTTATCATGCTCAGTGTCATATCTTCGAGCCCTTCCGTACGTGTTGTCCCGGCTCTTCGCGACGCCATTTTCAGCATAGGAGCGGAGTCAAAAAATTTATCTAAGAATACGGGCATATTCCTGAAGAATGGAACTTTTTCCCTCAGATACATCGTTATTGCACCAAAAAACACATGTTTGTCAAGACCGGTTTCAATGTTGGTTTCGTCAGGGGGAAGATATAACGGTATTGCAGTAGCAGTAATACCGGGAACCTTCCGGATTGCCCTCAGATAAATCATGTCGCGGTAACAATTACCACAATAAAATGATCCACCGGAACCTGTTATCAGATATACTATTTTCATAATATTGTATTTGTTCTCAGTGGCCCTCTGTGCCATCTCTGTGGCTCTCTGTGTAACAAAAAAGAATTAGAACTTACACAGAGTTACACAGAGGATTCACAGAGTTACACAGAGTTTATCATTATATTTATTTTTTAAAAACTGTTTTTTCCGCGAATGAAAGCAATCGTCCATCTTCAGTAAGGATATAAAACTTCTCTTTTGTGACAGCAGGAGAGCTGCTTACAGGTGTCCCTGCATTGAAACTCCACAATTTTTTTCCATCAGCCAATGCGAGAATATAAACAATTCCATCCATGCCTGTAAAGAGAATTTTTGTGGATGTTATTACCGCAGAGCCTGTTATGCGGCCATTGGTTCTATATTTCCATATCAACTTCCCATCAGAAGCATTGTAACAATAAAGGTTTTTATCTTCACTTCCAACTACAACTGCACTATTCCCTATTGCCGGTATAGCCAAAATAGCACCAGCTTCTTCCCCAGCGGGGATTTTCCATGCTATTTTTCTGGAATTTAAATTTAAACAATAAATATTACCATCATAATCTCCGAAATAAGCCATTTCGCTTGAAAGAGCAGGAGATGCGGCAATATAAACACCGATATCAATAGTATCTTTTTGTTTTCCAGTAAGCGGGTCAACTATTCTTATCATTCCATCGCATCCGCCAAATACAATCTTTCCGTTTAATATTGCAGGTGTTCCGTTTACATAATTCTCAGTTTCAACTTTCCAGAGAGATTTTCCGGTTTCAGGATCAACGCAATGGAGGAAATAATCATAACTTCCCACTACGATCCCGGCTTTATTGCCTGCCAACCATACATTTGCCGATCCTGCAATCTGGTTATCAGTAGTGTATGACCATAGCAACGTACCGGTAATCTTGTCAACAGCTCTCAGTATGCCGTCAGTTGAACCAAAAATTACTTTTTTACCGAAAACCATAGGAGCAGCATCAATCGCGCTTCCGGCTTCATACTTCCATTTGATCTTTCCGTCGGTACTGACTGCAATCAGTGTTCCCTTATCGTTTCCAAAAAAGACAGTTCCCCCGCTGATAACCGGCGATGATTTTGTTCTGACTCCCGTTGATACGCTCCATAAAAGTTGCGGAGCTGCAGTAAGTTCAAACTCAGATTTACCGGAAAGATCAGTCTTCCCTCTGAATACTGGCCATTCAGCTTCACCTGTCTGAGCCGGAGTAGATGAAAAGTAACATAAGAAAAGTACTATTATTAAAAGGTATCTCATTAAATATGAATTACTTTAATTGACTCAAAGCACCTGTTGGACAAATTTCAATTACATCTTTACTTTTTGTTTTCAAAATGTTGCCAAATTCTTCAGTAAGCGGCTCTGAGATTATACTTACAAATCCTCTGTTGATGAAGCATAGTGCAGGTTCTTCTTTTGAATCTTCACAAAGCCTGACACAAAGGCCACATTTTATACATTTTGCATTCTCAAAAATCAGGCCGGTATTATGATTTATTTTTTTTACAATAGGAGAATTAACAAGTTTACCTCTTGGATCTTTAATAGAAAATTCTTCTGCCTGATCTTTTAACCTGCAATCGTCAGCAGCACGGCAATCGCAATGCATGCAGCTTTCTGCTTCACCTGCAGCAGAATTAAAATCAGATATTTCCCTGAATCGGATTCCTTTACCACCACATTCTTTTAACCATTCCATTAATTCGGTTTCTTCCAGTCTGCCAATATGTGAAGTGAAAAGTTTTGATATTTTCCTTTTTTTTGATCCGGTCTCTATAACTGTTCCATTATTATGAAGTTGATCAGCCACATCCTTTACAGGCTTATCCTGATTAATTCTTTGAGAAATAAACAATTGCATATTCCGGATTGAAACGGGAATGTCAATTTTCTTTCTCCGGCACGCATTTTCGCAATATCCCGGACATTTGGCACACAATATTTCTGACGAGCCATGTTCTGAAAGGGAAAGTTTTACTGCAGCATCAAAATCCTTTGCAATAATAAGTCTGTTCATCTGAGGAATATTGTATCCGGCCGGACAAACAACTTTACATGGAGCTTCACATTCGGCACGGTGCTCAGATAACAGGAGTTCAATGGCTTTACGTCTAAGCGAAATAACCTCTTCTCCGGAAATATCTATATCCATTCCAGCTTGAACTAAAGCTGAACATGACGGTACGAAACTATTTGTTCTGTTGTCTTTTACCATACAAACCATACATGATGAATAATGAGGCAGTCCCTCTTTAAAGCATAGTGTGGGAATATTGAATCCTGCACTTCTGGCAACATCCAGAATAGTTAGTCCTTCAGGAGCTTCATAATCAGTATTATTTATCTTTAACTTAACCATTGATATTTATTATTTCAATAGCATTTTCAGGACAAACGATTCTGCATGTGTCACATTTTGTACATAACTGATTATCAATTTCATGCTTTTCGTAAGGATTGAAAAGAATAGCATTTACAGGGCATTCCTGTGAGCATTTGGTACAACCTGTGCAATCATCAGTAACAACATATCTGATGAGATCTCTGCATTTTTTTGCAGGACAATATCCCCGGGTATGAGCTTCATACTCTTTCCTGAAATATCTCAGACCGGTGAGAACAGGATTTGGAGAGGTTTTTCCAAGACCGCATAAGCTGCCGTCCTTCACCGATTTACAAAGATTTTCAAGTTCAACAATATCAGAGAGGGTAGCTTTACCTTCACTCAATCTTACAATAATATTCAGCATCTGTTTTGTACCAATTCTGCAAAAGGTACATTTTCCACATGACTGTTTGTGAGTGAATGTCAGAAAGTATTTTGCCATATCAACCATGCAATCAGTGTCGTCGAGGACAACCATACCACCGGAACCCATCATTGCACCCATTTTTGTAAGTTCCTCATAATCAACAGGTGTATCAGCTTCACTTGCAGGAATACATCCACCTGACGGCCCACCAATCTGAACAGCTTTAAACTTTCTGCCTTCAGCTACACCATCACCAATCTTTTCAACGATCTCTCTTATTGTTATTCCCATGGGAACTTCGATGAGACCTCCTTTTGATATCTTACCGGCAAGAGCAAAAACTTTGGTCCCTTTGCTCTTTTCAGTTCCGATCGATCTGAAAGCTTCAGAACCATTGGTAATAATCCACGGTACCAAAGAAAGAGTTTCTACATTATTAACAAGTGTCGGCCGGCCTCTGAAACCTTTTACTGCAGGGTAGGGCGGCCTTAAATGAGGAGTTCCGCGCTTACCTTCCAGCGAAGATATCAAAGCAGTCTCTTCACCACAGACAAAGGCCCCGGCTCCTTCAAAAATCTTAATATTAAAAGAAAATCCTGAACCAGAAACCCTATCGCTGAGAATACCTTTTTCATAGCATTGTTTCAGAGCATTTCTAACTCTGGTAACCGCAAGAGGATACTCCGCCCTGATATAAAAAATGCCTTCTTCAGAACCTGTTGCATAGCCAGCTATAATCATACCCTCAATAACCCTGTAAGGAAAAGATTCGAGCAGCATCCTGTCCATAAAGGCTCCCGGATCTCCTTCATCACCATTGCAGACAACATATTTTGAATCACCGGTTGCCAACATAGAAATTCTCCATTTTTTGCCAGTCGGAAATCCTGCACCTCCTCTTCCTCTTAATCCACTATCTGTTATTATATCAACTATAGTATTCTGATCCAACCGGTTAAGACATTGTTTAAGCGTTTCAAAACCACCTAGTAAACAATATTCTTCATAAGAATCCGGAGATAACTCACCACTGTTGTTTGTAGCAAGATGTACCTGATAATTCAAAAAGTTATTGAGATATTTTTCTCTCAACTCTCCTGGAATATTTACCTGACTGGTCAGCTTATCGTCAGAAAGAAAAGTATCAACAAGGTCGTAAATATGATGCTTTATTCTTTTGTTTATAGTACTGGGCCTTATATGTTTAAGAAGTATTTCCTCAACCTGATGTTTACTTACATTTGTATATCTTGAATGGATATTTTCTTTGGTAACTATCTCGAGTAAAGGTGTCTGGTTACAAACTCCCACACAACCGACCGGCTTCAGTCTTATTTTAAGATCATACTTTTCCTTTATATCAACTATTTCAGACAGAATCTCTTTGCTTCCGCCTGCCACACAACAGGAACCTAAGCCGATCCGGATTTCCGCATCAATATCTTCTTTGTTATCAGTGTCATGATGGCTAACACTTTTATTCACCACATTAAGAAAATTCTTTATAATCTCCTCTGCCTGGGTAGGTTTTACATGACCATAGGTTTTACCATCAATCTGAACAACAGGGGCTAATGTGCAACAACCAAGACAAGCTACCTCTTCAATCGAAAACAGATTGTCGGGTGAAGAATTTCTGGTATCATCAATTTTAAGCACTCTTTTAAATGCATCTGAAATCAGAGGAGCGCCTTTTACATGGCAAGCAGTACCTGAACATATTTTTACCGTATGTTTACCGGCCGGAATATGCCGGAACTGCGAATAAAATGTTGAGACACCCGATATCTGCCCCGGAGTGATCTCAGTTACCTTGCAGATATGTTTAAGTGCTTCCGAAGGCAGATAATTCAGTCTTTTCTGAACCTCCTGAAGGATATGGATTACCTTTTCCGGCTCTCTGCCGGTCAATTCAACTACTTCATTAACTACTGCACTTATGTCATCAACAGCAGTCTGAACGCAGTCGCACTCATTGGTCAATATTTTTGTCTCTCCGTTATTCAATTCTTAGAAATGCAATAAAGGTTTTTCTTTCCTCTGATATAAATTTTCTTATCGGAAAAAGCAGGTGTGCAATCAGTACTTTCCCCCAGTGATGATTCCGCAACCAGCTGAAATTCTGATTTGGCTTTTACTATATGCATAACACCGCTTCTGTCAAGAAGATAAACCATGTCATCTGCAATAATAGGTGAAGCATAAAACTGATCCATAAAGTAATGTGTCCACAGAGTATCACCCTTTTCCGGATTATAACAGGCAACATCACCATTCCCAGTTGAGATGAACAATAAACTGTCAGTTGCTACCGGACTTGAAGCATCAGAAAGATAAGAATTGTCATCCCATAATACAGAGGCTCCTGTACCAGGCCTGATAGCAGCCAGCTTAGCATAATCCGTTACAGCAAAAGCCATTGTGCTGTTTACTGCCACCGATGGTGCAACATCATTGGCCATACACTCAACTGCCCATAACTCTTTGCCTGTTAATGGATCATAGCTACCCACCATAGGATTACCGTTGATAATCACCTGTGCTTTACCACCGAAATAAGCCAGCACCGGGGAAGACCAGACCGTGTGTCCCTGACGAAGTGTTTCCCATTTCTGGTCACCTGTTTCTAAATCAAATCCTATTAATGAGATCTTTACATCGCTGTCATACTGAACAATAAGCAGTTTTTCATAAATTATGAGAGAGGAAGAATACCCATAGCTGTTTTCAGGAATTCCGATGTTTTTTGCCCATTTTCTTTTTCCATCCATATCAAAGCAGACAAGGTTACCGTTGGCAAATACAGCATATACCGCTTTACCGTTAGTAGCAGCAGTTGGAACTGCAAGGCCGGCATCACTATCCATTTTTGGTAAAACAGAAGGCTCTCCCTGAATTTCAGAAGCTGATCCGGTCCAGAGTATCTTACCCGTTTTTTTATCAATACAATAAACTTCACACTTCGTTTCATCGCCCCCGGTAATAAAAATCTTATTGTCCCAGATAACAGGAGAACTCTGTCCGCGTTTTGGTATTTCTGTTTTCCAAGCAATATTCTTCCCTGAAACACCATCCCATTCTGTCGGATATGACGAACCCCCTGCTATTCCACGACTATCCTGACCACGAAAAAAAGGAAAATTTGTTTTATCAGGTTTAGGGGCAGTTTCCCTACCTTTAGCTTCAGCTTTTGCAGAGGTTCCTGATTGCCCCAGGGGATCAGGAAGGTCAAAACGCATAATAAATGAAGCTGTTATAGCTGTTAAAGAAATAACAGAAGCTGTTGCTATCAGATATCTTCTGTTCCTTTTTTGTTGAAATGAAGAATTATTTTTTTCACCGGGAAGCACAGGATTCAGTTTTTCATTGTCTGAAATAAGTCTCTGACAAAAAATGAAGATTATAGCACCTGCCAGGAGGAGGTATGAACCGGTTTCCACCTGCCATCTTGAAGAAAAGTAAGCTTTTCTGACCATAAGATCCATTGCTCTTACCTGTTCCGCTTTTGAAGCATTTGCAGGATCCTTATCGTACTGATCCTTAACTGAAAGCAATACCGGATTATCCAGAGGATTTATGGTTTTTAATTGTACCAGGCTGAAGATCATTGTCAAAGCAACAACAAGGGTAAAACCTCCCGCTACCTGGCTGACCACGTTAAGAATGCTGATATCTTTTTTATTAAGTTTAAGCTTCATTCTGAGTCTGTACTTTAATAGGACAATATTTAAAACATCTCCCGCAACTGAAACACCTTCCCTGATGTGGTTTGTATTCACTTCTCTTACTTCTGATTGTGAGTGATATCATTCCGATTCCGAGTGAGATCCCCAGAAATGCCCCTGCCCATGGTGATGCCTTTCTGAAACGGCTTATTATAATTTCTTCTTCAGCAAATAATTCAATTTCTGTTTTTCCCGATTCCTTAAAAGCAACCACAGCCTTTGATAAAGATTCAATTCCGGTTTCTTTCTCCAATCTTATCTCTCTTGCCAGTCTTACCTCACTATTTACTCCGGACAGAGCAGGAGCAAGGCTGTAAAGAATATATGCTCCTGATACTGCAAACACAGGAATAAGCAGGAAGTATAAAATGAAGTGCTTTCTCGATTTTTCAGGTTCCTCCCTGTTTTGATCTGTATATGATGGAATTATAGCATCATAAGGACAAGCTTCTTCGCAAAGTCTGCAATTTGTGCATTCTGCCGGTGTTATTGTAAGATGCTTTCCGGCAAACCTCGAAAAAACATTAAGTAAAACACCATAAGGACAGAGGTACCTGCAATATGGTCTGTTCACAAATATCCCGGCTAAGAGTAAAAGAGCACCAAAGATTATCATTGTATAAGTTGCATCGAGCCTGAATATCCCAATAAATGGATCGTACCTGCAAATAATGAACTGACTGTTTGCAGAGGCAAAAAGTACAGCAAGGGCCAGATAAATAAATGGAACGGATGCAAGAATAATTTCTACTGTTTTTGGAAGTTTAACCGGCATAAACCCGGTGAGTTCCTGAATAGCTCCAAGCGGGCAGACCCCTGCACAGAATACTCGTCCGTAAGCAAGTGCAAAAAGAAGAGGTATTATAAAGAATAAAAGGGCCGAGAGAGGAATTGTATAACCGTCGTTGAAAAGTGCCAGAGCTACATTCTGCACCGACCCGACCGAACATATACAGCCCTGCCTGTAAAATCCAAAATATGCAAGGGAAAACACTGACATCCATATCAAACCCTGTCGTGAGCGCTTTTTCAATGCCAGCCAGGTAGTAACTATCAAAGCACTGATTAATACGGCAACATCAAAATACTCCCAGACAGGAGCTCTCTGAGTGGGCATCTGGTTTGTAGGGTAAACATAACCAGATTCAAACTCCGGCCGCGGAAATCTATCCTGAGCATATAACACAGCATGCCAGCATAATAGCAAAACAAAAATAATATACGGAAGGGCTTTCTTCATCCTAACTTCTTAATTCTTAATTCGTTTGTTCTTCATTCGTTTGTTCCTTTTTTAACCACTCCTGCATCTTTTGGCATATACGAAACATCAGCCGGCACGCGTATTATAGCATTCGATGGGCAGGTCCGGGCAATTGAACATTGATTGCAGTTTACACACCGGTCATGTCTGATCTGCATATATAATGAGCCATTGCCAAAATCAGCACATCCCTTCACACATTTTGCACAACCATCGCACAGGTCTTCATTAA
>JBAWXY010000045.1:0-15738 GCA_037143835.1 Bacteroidota bacterium | reverse complement strand
TTAGTTTTGGACGATCATCATCGATTGGAAAAATGAAAAAGACTTTACGAGCATTTATAACAATCTTTAAACCTCAGGCCAATCAGGTTTCGCAGGCAATGTACGCTCCATCTTAACTATAGATCCTCAACTACCATCGAATATATATCTTCGAGTGCAATTCCGGCTGCCGTTGCCTGTTTCGGAACCAGACTTTCTTCTGTCATACCGGGAACCGTATTAATTTCTATAAAGTATGGTTTCTGACCGATTATAATAAAATCAACCCTTACAATTCCCTTACAACCAAGAAGATCGTAAACCAGAGAGATTAATCTCTGTATCTCGTCTGTAACAGCTGCAGGCATATTGGCAGGGGTATTCAAAAAGCTCAAAATGCACAAAACAGCTGAACGCAACGGCGTTCTTTTCTATCTCGCTGTCAGCTACAGGAAATTTGCTATAATCGGCTATGCTGGTATCAATGCAAAAGTTCCTGCCGGTGAACAGCTTAAGACTCACTTCCCTTACAGCAAGGATGATGTAAACGAACTGTCCGATGAGATTTCATTCGATAAAATAAAGGGGGAGTAATGAATTTTCTTAAAATGGGAGAGGAACAAGGATGCATAACAATAAGCGGAATAAAAATGCTCCATTCTCAGGCCGAAAGAGCATGGAAAATCTGGAATGATGATAGCTTGTAAATTTGTAATTCAGAAGATGTTAGGTTCTGGATAATTGGTACCGGGTACTTGGAAGAACATCTTTTAATAATCTAACCGTCAATAGTCTTCTTTGCACCTTTTCTTCTGATCCAGTATCTTGGGTCGCACTCAACACATTCCTGTTTCCAGTAACCCGGAGTCACAAATGTTCCCTCTCTGGTTTTTAGTTGCCGTTCATAAATAGCAAAAACAGGATTGAAAACAAGATCTGTAACACCAATCGTATATTTTGCCTCCTCACCCTGTATCTCCGAGATTTCCTGCATCTCTTTTACTTCCAGGTTGTTGAACCCTAAAAGGTCGCTAAGGAAAGCAACACGTTCGAGTGTAACACCAGATTCAATAACCGTACAACGAATACCATTTATCTCGCTAACAATATGTTTTGCATTATTTATAGCCATATCTTTTAAACTTTAACCTTTAACCCTTTGAAACCCACCCCTTGCCCCCTTCACTTCGTTCGGGGCAGGCTCTCCCAGGAGGGGAATTATTGGGGTTTACTTTTTACTTTTGCCTTTTACCTTTAACCTTTTTAGACCCCAAAACTTAAATTCTTTATTACCTCAAAGATGATACTTGCAAAACCGGTAACAACAATACCTGCAACACAGATACCCAGAGCAAAACGTGTTGGAAAGTCACTCCTGAACTTTTCAATGGGTGTTTCGCCTTTGTTTATGAACATCGCCTTTACAACAAGAAGGTAATAATATAACGATATGATTGTATTCAGTACTGCAATCAGCACCAGAAGATAATACCCTTTCTGTGCAGCAGCTGTGAATAAGAAAAATTTTCCGAAAAACCCTGCTACCGGAGGAATACCCGCAAGAGAAAATAATGCCAGCGTCATTATCAGGCTTAGTTTCGGGTTTGTGTGATAAAGGCCATTATAGTCATCCATTTTTTCCTTTCCTGTTGCGTTTGAAATAGCAATCACCACACCGAAAGCTCCGAGATTTGAAAATATATATACCAGGATATAATAAATTACAGAAGCCATACCCAGCTGATTTCCACCGATAAACCCAAGGAGGATATATCCTGCCTGAGAAATTGATGAAAACGCCAGAAATCTCTTTAGATTCTGCTGGCGGATGGCAAAAAGATTACCAATAGTCATGGTGAGTATTGCGGTAACATAAATGGTCTTCTGCCATGTGGCTATTATAACCGGAAATACAGTGAAAAGGAGGATAATTAAAACGAATATAGCAGCTCCCTTTGAAATAACTGAAAGATATGATGTTATGTTCACAGGTGAACCTTCATAGACATCAGCCGTCCAGAGATGGAAGGGAACAATAGATATTTTAAATGCCATCCCCGCAAAGAAAAAGATGAATCCAAGTATCTGAAGATTATTATTACCAAAAAGTACAGCAACTTCATTGAAATAAAATGTACCTGTGGTTCCATATATTAAAGATAATCCGTAAAGAAGTATACCTGATGACAAAGCTGATGATAAAATGAGTTTAATACCTGCTTCAGCAGATTTGTTTTTATAGCGGTCAAAAGCAGCCAGTGCAGCTATAGGAATTGTAGCAAGTTCAATTCCTATATAGAACATTAAAAAATGACCTGCTGAAATCATGAAGTTCATACCAACAAGTGTCGATATCAGGAGAATAAAATATTCGCTGATCTTTTCAGAATTCTCTTCCTTTTTAAGCCAGGTAACTGATTGAATAAAAACTAATAATGCTCCTATATTCAGGATATTCTTCATGAGCAATCTGGTACCGGAAGTTACATACATACTTCCAAAGAGAGAACCAATAGGTGAAGGTAAGAAACCGACAACCGTGATTATTCCAAACAGGATTACTGAGAAAAGACTTATATATCTCTTTTTATCAGGATTCCAGAAGATCTCAGCCATCAATACTAAAAGAGCTGCAGCTATCAGCAGCAGTTCATGCCGCATTACTAAAAAGGTTCCTAAGCTCATATTATTATATTATCCAAAACATTTATAAATAATTAATCTAAAATGGGTTAAGAGCAATAATCCTGTCAACAATGGGTTGAAGACTTTTTCCGATCATAGTTGACAGCCAGAAAGGTGCAAGACCAATTGCAGCTACTGACCCGATTAAAGTAACTACTGATATCTTTTCAAACCATTTTGCATCGGTAAGATGTTCAAAATGCTCATTAGTTGTTGGACCAAGTAATAGAATTGCAACTACTCTTAAAATATATACAGCTGTAATTACTATCGATGAGACAGCCAAAATAGTTATAATCCGGTAAAAGAGTTCAGGATGCTGAAATGCACCAACGAAAATCATCATTTCAGCAACGAAACCACTTAGCCCGGGAAGTCCCAGAGAAGCCAGACCGGCAATTACATAACAAACAGACAAAAAGGGAATAACCTTCATTAACCCACCCATCTCATTTATCATCCTGGTATGTGTCCGGCCATAAAGCATCCCGATAAGAGCAAAGAAAAGAGCTGTTATTAAACCGTGAGAGATCATCTGTAAAATCGCTCCATCCATTGCTGTCTTGTTCATCATCAATACTGCAAAAAGAACTAGGCCGCAATGACTTACCGAGGAGTAAGCATTGATATATTTAAGATCCTTCTGTGCAATTGCTCCGAAAGCTCCGTAAACGACACTAATAGAGGTAAGTATGATAAATATCCAGGATAATTCATGGGCGGCTTCAGGCATAAGAAAAATTGCTACCCTAAAGGCACCATAACCTCCGAGTTTCATCAAAACACCCGCATGTAGCATCGATACAGCAGTGGGAGCAGAGGCATGTCCGTCTGGCGACCAGGTATGAAAAGGAAACAATGCGCCAAGAACTCCAAATCCTACAAATGTGAGCGGGAAAAATAATCGCTGAGCTGGTAAAGGAATGACAACTTTGGAAATCTCAAGAATGTTAAATGTAAGCAGATTTCCATCCGGTGACGAATTAAAATATATTCCAAGCAAACCAACCAGCAGAAGAGCTGAGCCACCCATAAGCATCAGTGTCAGTTTCATTGCTGAATACTCTTTTGGTCCGGTGCCCCATATTCCAATTAACAGATACATAGGAATCACTGCAAGCTCGTAAAACAGGAACATAGTAAAAAGATCGATCGAAATAAAAAATCCAAAGACCCCGGAGGAAAGAAGAATAAGTGAAATAAAAAATTCCTTTCTGAGATACTCAACCTCCCACGAAGCGAATATTCCGGCAAAAAGAACAAGAGATGTAAGCGCAATCATTGCAACAGATATCCCATCTACGCCAACAGCATAATGTATGTTAAGACTTTTAAACCATAAATAGTCTTTTACAAATAACATTTCTGAACTGTTCCCGGCATGACGTGCAGATAGGTAAAGAAACACAAGAACTGCAGCTAATATTAATTGCAGACCCATTCCAAAAGCTGATACCAGGCGAACCTGCCGGGTATCTTTTAGAAACAGGATACCAGTTATTGTTAAGACCGGAATTACTACAAAGAGGGTTAAAATATCCATAATGAAAAATCTTTTTTTAATAATCTGCTATTTCCAGAGGTAAATAAATAATATTGCCAGTATAATCGCTCCGGTAACAAATACAAAACCATATTTCTGTAATTGTCCGGATTGAAAACCTCTTATCCTTAAAGAGACACTTTGCGTTACAGATGCTATTGCATTCATTGTGCCATCAACAATATGCCGGTCGAACCATGCAACTGGCTCTGAAATGTATCCGAAGATGATCTTTTTTGTTACGAACAAATACAATTCGTCCATATAAAACTTGTTGTAAGCCCATTTATAGCTGTACTTAAATGTTGCAGCCAGCTTATCAGGTATTTCACTCTCCTTCCGGTACATCACAAATGCAATCCCGATTCCAAGTAAGCCAATAAGCACTGAAGGTATAGCTACTATCAGTTCAAGCTCCGTCTCGAAAACTTTACCGTCAGAGGTTACCAGTTCATTAAAAGGAATAAATCCTGTGAACACCGATCCGATAGCAAGAACAATTAATGGAATTGTCATTGTTGCAGGAGCTTCATGTGGTGTATGATGGTAGTGAGTATCTTTTCCCCAGAAAATGCTGAAATAGAGACGGAACATATAAAATGCTGTCAGTCCGGCAACAGCATATTCAACAGCGAATAAAAGTTTATTGCTGTGGAATGCAGCAGCAAGTATCTCATCCTTGCTGAAAAACCCTGATAACGGGGGAATACCGGCAATTGTAAGACATGCTATAAGGAACGTCATGTGAGTGATAGGCAGATATTTACGAAGTCCACCCATTTCTGTCATATAATTAGTGTGAACTGCATGTATAATTGCTCCGGCCCCGAGAAAGAGCAATGCTTTAAACATTGCATGAGTAAAAAGATGGAACATAGATGCCATATAGCCTAATCCTTCATGTCCCCCATAACCTGAAACACCGAGGGCAAGCATCATATAGCCGATCTGCGACATTGTGGAGTAAGCCAGCACCCTCTTAATATCGGTTTGCGTGCAGGCAATTACTGCTGCAAAAAGTGAAGAAAATGCCCCTACATAAGCAACAACATCCAGGGCAGCAGGTGCTGAGAAGATATAAATCGGGAACATCCTTGCGACAAGATAAACACCTGCAACAACCATTGTCGCAGCATGAATAAGAGCTGAAACCGGTGTCGGACCTTCCATTGCATCAGGAAGCCAGATATGGAATGGGAACATGGCTGATTTACCGACCCCCCCCATAAAAACAAAGATCATCGACCATGTCATTACTGAGAGGCCCAGGAATGCAATTCCTCCACCCTGTGCAATAGCTGGTCCGTTTGGATCGGTAAGGGTAATAAAATCAAATGTCTTTGTGTTGAACGACAGGATCAGAATACCAATCAGAAAGCCAAGGTCTGCAAACCGGGTGACAATGAAAGCCTTCTTTGAAGCTGCCACAGCTGAAGGCTTCTGATAATAAAATCCGATCAGGAGGAATGAAGAGATTCCCACCAGTTCCCAGAATATATACATCTGGAAAATATTGGTGGCCACAACCAATCCAAGCATCGAGAAAGTGAAAAGTGAAAGAAATGCAAAGAACCGCTCAAACCCTTTTTCACCTTTCATATAACCCAGACTATAAATATGTGCCATAAACGATACGGTACTGACGACAATAAGCATCATTACAGATATGGGATCAAGCAGAACTCCCAGGTCAATATGCAGTTTATCAGTTAGTTGAAGCCATGTTATGTTGAAAGCTGTGATTTTCTGATATGCTCCATCTACCTTTTCGCTTGTAAAAAAATATTTGAAAGCAGTAATATATGATAGTACCGTAATTATTGCCAGTCCGCAGGTTCCCAATAAACCGGAGAGCTTTGGTTTAAGCTTATGACCTGCTAATCCCAGCAGTAAAAACATAAGAAAGGGTAGGAGAGGAATCCAAATTGTATAACTGAAATTTATCATATTTAAAATTTCCTTATGGTTGTAATAATCAGAATTTCATTTCATTAACGTCTTCAACATTGATCGTTGTAAACCGTCTGTAAATATTTATTATAATGGCGATTGCCACGGCTGCTTCTGCTGCCGCCACGGCAATTACAAACAGGCTGAAAAACATTCCTTCAAGCTTATTCGGATAGAGATACCGGTTGAAGGCTAGAAAATTTATATTTACAGAGTTTAATATCAATTCCACCGACATAAGTATTGTTATCAGATTCCGGCGTGTGAGGAAACCGTAAACCCCGGTAAAAAACATTATCGTGGCCAGAATTAAAAAGTATTGTATTGGTATTCCTGTGTTCATCTTATTCCGGATTTAATGTTGGTGACTGGGTCTTTGCGGGACCACTTTTTTTTGCTACCACTATAGCGGCAACCATTGCTGCAAGAAGTAAAACTGATATTACCTCAAACGGAAGTACGTATCCATCATAATCAACCGATAACAGACTTTTCCCTATTAACCTCATATCAACCTCTTTAGCAGCTTCGGTAGTTGCTGAAAATTTGTAATCGAGGATAGTTATTATCGACAGAATAGCACCAGTTATTGCCGCAATTGCTGAAAATACATTCTTTTTCCAACCGGAAGATTCAAACTTCTGGCTGATATGGCTTGTTAAGAGTATTGAGAAAATGATCAGCACTACAATACCGCCTGCATAAAGAGTCAATTGAACAGCAGCAAGAAACTGGTAATTTAGCATGAAATAAAGTCCGGATGTCGATACCAGTACGAAAAGGAGATATACTGCAGCCCGTAATATCTTACGGCTTGTAACTGTCAGCACTGAAAAGACTATAATCATTACTGAAAAAAGAATAAACATTATCTGATTAGAGGCCATCATTCAACTCCTTTCATTAATTGGGAACCTGGTTTATTTAAAGTCTTGATTAACAGGGCCCGGTTAAAAACTGCATGCTCAAATTCCTGTGAAAAGGCCAGAGCATTGGAAGGGCAGGTCTTTACACATAAAGCACAGAAAGCACACATACTTAACCTGTAGATATGTTTATCTATAGCCCTCTTCTTTTTACCATCCTCTGTAAGAATCGATTTTGAAATAATTTCAATTGATCCGTTTGGGCAATTTAATTCACAAATCCCGCAACCGGTGCATTTATGTTCATTCTTTTCATTATGAGGCATTACCACTTCACCTTTGAAACGGTCGAACATAACAAGATCTTTCCGGTTGTTCGGATATTTTTGAGTAACAATGGTACCTGGTCTGAAAAAGTACGAACCTGTTACTTTCATACCTTTCATCAGCGACCAGACGCCAAGTATTATTTCCTTCAAATAATCTATTATACTTCTCATCCAGAGATATATATTTATAATTATTTACTATTAAAAATGCCAGCCCATAAGAACTAAAAATGCCATAATCAATACATTAACAAGATTAATTGGTAGCAGGTACTTCCACTCGAGAGTAAGTAACTGGTCAATTCTCAAACGTGGGAAAGTCCATTTGAACCACATCATTAAGAAGATCACAAAGAATGTTTTTCCTATATACCATACAAATGGAGGTACGAAATCCATGACATGGTTAAAACCATCCCAGTGACCAACATGAAAAGGCATCCACCCTCCGAGAAATACTGTTGCAGCTATTGATGCCACAATAAACATGTTGATATATTCAGCGAGGAAAAAGAATGCGAATTTTATCCCGGAATATTCAGTATGATATCCTGCAGTAAGCTCTGATTCAGCTTCTGCAAGATCGAAAGGTCCGCGATTGGTCTCGGCAGTACTGGAAATAAGAAAAATAATAAAAGCTATAAATGCCGGGATATGTCCTCTGAAGATAAACCAACCCACCCTTTGAGCTTCAACAATTTCAGAAAGCTGCATTGATCCGGCGAGAATCACAATAGTAATAATTGAAAGACCTACAGATAATTCATAACTTACAATCTGAGCCCCGCTTCTCATTGCACCTATCAGCGAATACTTATTATTGCTCGACCATCCGGCAAGGAGTACTCCGATAACACCCATTGCCGATACTGCTATCACATATAAAACTCCGATGTTGAGGTCAATGGCGTGCAGTCCCTTTGCAAAAGGAATTGCTGCTATTGCCATGAATGAAGCTATAATAACAATAAAAGGAGCAAGGTTAAAAAGAAAACTGTCGGCGTTCTTAATAGGGATCAACTCTTTAAAAAGCAGTTTGATCAGGTCAGCAATGGTCTGGAAAAGCCCGAAAGGTCCGACTCTGTTTGGCCCGAGCCTGTTCTGCATGAAGGCACAAACTTTTCGTTCTGCATAGACCAGAAACAAACCAACGAGTGCAAATAACAGCAAGATCAAAACCCCGATGATCAGCATCTCAGTAATTGTAGTCCAGAACGGAGACATAGCATTGTGAAGACTTGAGTCGATCTTGTGTGTTAAAGAGGAAAAATCGTAGAAGACTTTCCACCATGGGTCTGATAGTGAAGGAGAAGAATTTACATCAACAATATCAAATAGCATATCTTTTATCTTTTTACTTTTGTCTTTTAACTCATTTTAACCCACCCCTTGCCCCCTCACTTCGTTCGGGGCAGGCTCTCCCAGGAGGGGATTCCTCGGGGATTACTTTTGTCTTTTTACTTTTGTCTTTTTACTTTTGTCTTTTGTCTTTAATTACCTGTCAATATCCGGTATTATCAGGTCAAGCGAACCACCTATTGCAACAAGGTCAGCTATCTTGAAACCTTTTGCTATCTGGTTAAGTACAGAGAGATTTGAAAAATTTGGAGATCTGAATTTAACACGGTAGGGGTTTTTGTTACCATCACTGATTATAAATACTCCCAACTCTCCCCGCGCTGTCTCAACCCTCTGATAGTACTCACCTTCAGGTAGTTTGATAACCGGTTTCATTTTCATAGCATAAGGTCCCTCAGGAATATTATCTATCAGTTGTTCAATGATATTCATCGATTCCCACATCTCTTCAATGCGGGCAACATACCTGTGAAATGTATCCCCCGCAGTGAAAAGGATTTCATTGAATTGTACCCTGTCATATGCACTGTAAGGCTCATGTTTCCTAACATCGCAGGAGAATCCGGAGGCCCTGCCGGTTGGACCGGTAACACCATATGATATTGCATCTTCCAGGGTCAATTTTCCGATCCCCTTAGTGCGTTCATGAAAAATCACATTTCCTGTAAGCAGCTGATCATATTCTGGTAATATTTTTCTGAAATACTTAATAAAATCCTTTACCCGTTTCTGGAAGTCAGGATGAATATCATACATCAGACCTCCCGGGCAATTATAGCTTACTATCATACGTCCCCCGCAAGTCTCTTCAAAAATATCCAGGATTTTTTCCCTGTCGCGTAAACCATAAAAGAAACAGGTTAAACCACCAAGATCCATACCAAAACAAGCCCACCAAAGCTGATGTGACTGTATACGCGTGAGCTCTGACATTATGGTCCGGATCACTTTTACTCTGTCGGGAACTTCAATTTCAAGAGCTTTTTCAACATTCAGGCAAACTGCTTCATTATTGATATGAGCAGATATGTAATCCATTCTGTCGGTAAGATGAATTATCTGTGGATAAGTGATGCTTTCGCACATCTTCTCAATTCCACTATGAATATAACCGATTTGAGGTTGCACACGCTTTACCATCTCCCCTTTTAGCGAAACCAGAAGCCGCAACACCCCGTGTGTAGAAGGATGCTGTGGCCCCATATTTATAACATATTCCTGCTCTTCTTCAGTAGTATTTATTTTTTCCTTTTCTTCCATAAATTACTTGGTAACGATATTTATATCATCAACATAGTCTTTCCTCAGGGGGAATCCCCACGAATTGTCAAGAAATAGTCTTCTCAGGTCAGGATGATTCGTAAATCTGATCCCCAGCAGATCAAATACTTCCCTCTCATGAAAATCTGCAGTCTTCCAGATATCAGAAACTGAATCGAGTTGTGGATGTACCCTGTCGGATGTCCGGGTTTTTAATACTACGACATGGTCAAAAATTGTCGAACGAAGGTGATAGACTACGCCCAGGTCTTGTCCATAATCCACTCCTGAAAGGCAAAACAGATAATCAAATTGTGCCTCTTCTCTCTCTCGTAGTTGTTTCGCCAACCAATATAACGTTTGGGGAGGTACTGTCACTTCCGTGTATTGCTTACCTTCCTTAATCTCAAGATCAGGGTTGAGTGATTTTATAAATTCTCCTAATTGTATTGTATCCATTGCTAATCAGATTTTAGAAATTAACAACCAATTATTTGTAGTCGTGAGATGCAGTCCTCTTCCTCCTTGACTTCATGGTTTCTGTTTCGATCATTCGTTGAAGCTGAAGCATACCATATAATAATGCCTCAGGACGGGGAGGGCATCCCGGTACATAAACATCAACAGGAATTACATGCTCAACTCCCTTAACTACACTATATGAATTAAGGAAAAAAGGACCCCCTGAAATTGCACATGCACCCATGGCTACAACATACTTGGGTTCTGCCATCTGATCGTACAACCTCTTCAAAACTGGAGCCATTTTAATTACAATTGTTCCGGCTACAACTATTACATCAGCCTGACGCGGACTGGCTCTGTAAACCTCCATACCGAATCTTGCGAAGTCGTGTCTGGGAGCACCTGCTGCCATCATTTCAATACCGCAACAACTGGTTGCAAAGGTGAGCGGCCACAATGAGTTCTTCCTTCCCCAGTTTATAACATCATCAATAGTAGTCAAAAGAATATTGGACCCCGATTCATTCAGCAGTTCAAGGCTTTCATTATCCCCGAACTCCTCTTTTTTCATTCCTTTTATTCCCATATAAGCGCATGTTTTTTCCAGGCATATAATAATCCTAAACCCAGTATGAAAAAGAATATCACTATTTCAACAAATGCAGCCATTCCTACTTCCTTCATCACCACAGCCCATGGAAACACGAGGACAGTCTCAACATCAAAAACCAGAAAGAGAATAGCAAAAAGATAATATCCGACATTAAACTGAAGCCATGTAACACCCTCGGTTGGTATTCCACATTCATACGGCTCAAATTTCTGGGGATTTATTGATTTCGGAGCTACAATTCCTGAAAAGATCAGAACCAATCCTACAAAAATGGCTCCCACAAGGAAAAATAAAATTAACCATTCATTGCTCATAGAACCTGATTTAAGGGTTAGTTAAAGACGCACAAAAATATCATATAATTTGATTATTGTGAAATAATTAACAGCTAAATAAAGTGATAATTATCACATATTGCATTGAAAGTGGAATTAAACAAAAATCTCCTCCGGATACTCAATATCAGCCAGAAATAAACCTTTTGCAGGAGCTGATTTTCCTGCTCTGCAACGGTCTTTGGCCAGAATTATCTCTTCAAATTCATTAAGATTCATTTTTCCAAAGCCTATTTCAACCATTGTTCCTGCTATTGCTCTTACCATATTCCTGAGAAACCGATCTGCCTTAATAGTAAATACCAAACGATTATCTGCCTCTTCCCACACCGCACTATAGATTTTGCAGATTTTGGTTTTGGTGTTTGAATGAAGCCTGCTGAAACTTGTAAAATCCGAATGATTAAACAACAATCCGCATGCTTCGTTCATTGCTGCAATATCAATGTTCCCATGCAAAAACCAACTTGAACTAACGAAGAACGGGTCCTTTATTCTGGAAATATAATACTTGTAGGTTCTGGAGATTGCACTGTATCTGGCGTTTGCGTCAGGCACTACTTTTTTTATTGAGTTAACTGAAATATCATCGGGGAGGTACCGGTTGAGTCTGAATATCAGGTTCTTAATTGTAGAAAGATCAGGCGAAATACTGTCAAAATGAGCACAAAAGACCATGGCATGCACTCCGGCATCTGTCCTTCCTGCACCGACTGTGGAGATCTTTTCGCTTAGAACGATACTCAAAGCATCATCCAGAACCTTCTGAACTGTAACAGAATTAGTCTGGGCTTGCCACCCGTGATAGGAAGTACCTTTGTATGAGATAAATATGAAGTATCGTGTTTTCATAACTCTGTTTCTGCAAATATAACTATTCAACAAAATATTTAAGAATCAACTTAAAACTAAAAAAAACGATTTTATTGTTTGAAAACCGATCTTAAAATGTATTTTTACTTTTGTCGTTAAGTGACAAGTGACCATACGAATTTAACCTTGATATTGATAATGATTAAAAATCTAAAATCCTTTAACTATGAAAGTTGATTTGAGTTGGATAGATTATCTGATCATGATAATCTACTTTTTATTTGTACTTGGCATCGGCTGGTTCCTGAGAAAATTCATGAAAAATGCCAATGCATTTCTTGAAGCCGGCAGATCCATGCCTGCCTGGGTAGCAGGATTAGCCTTTATTTCTACAAATCTGGGTGCTCTTGAGGTTATGGGTATGACAGGTTCAGGTATGAAATACGGGATGCTTACGACCCACTTTTACTGGATCGGTGCAATTCCGGCCATGATCTTCCTGGCACTGTTTATGATGCCATTCTATTATGGCTCAAAAGCACGGTCGGTACCTGAATTTCTGAAACTGAGATATGATGAAAAAACAAGGGGATTGAATGCTATTCTTTTTGCTGTCATGACCGTCCTCGCTTCAGGGATCTCAATGTACGCTCTTGCAATTCTCATGGAAAATGTACTGGGATGGAATTTTAACCTGAGTCTGTGGATCTCGGCTTTGATTGTCCTTGGTTATACTTATCTGGGAGGACTCTCATCTGCAATCTATAATGAAGTTTTACAATTCTTTATTATAGTTATCGGTTTGTTGCCTCTCGTATTTTTAGCTCTGAAAGATGTTGGCGGCTGGGTTGGATTAAAAGCACAGCTGGCTCCAATTGCAATATCAAAAGGATATGCAGCTGACACATTTACAACTACATGGAGGTATGCGGGCGACGCAGCCGCTAATCCTTTGGGTGTTGAATGGTTTGGTATTCTGTTTGGTCTTGGATTTGTATTATCATTCGGTTATTGGTGTACAAACTTTCTGATTGTTCAGAGGGCATTTGCGGCAGAATCCAAAGCAGCAGCAAGAAAAGTTCCTCTTATAGGCGCTTTACCTAAAATGTTTATTCCTTTTCTGATAATTGTCCCGGGTATCATTGCACTGGCTCTTTTCAATGACCCTGCTAAAGGCTTCATATTGCCACTCGACGCAGGTGGAAAACCAATTTATGATTATACAATTATTATGTTGTTAAAACAGTACCTTCCAACTGGTGTTCTGGGGCTGGGTATTACTGCTCTGCTGGCATCTTTCATGTCGGGGATGGCAGGTAACGTATCTGCGTTTAATACAGTATGGACATATGATATTTATCAAAGTTATATCCGGCGCAGGACCAACAATGAAGAAGCTGACGGAAAACACTACCTTAAAGTTGGTCGTATTGCTACTATCTTCGGAATTCTGTTGAGTATAGGAGCCGCTTATATTGCCAGTAAATTCGGTAACATCATGGATTTTCTGCAAACAATCTTTTCGTTGATAAACGCACCACTTTTTGCTGTCATTTTCCTTGGCATGTTTTGGAAGCGGACCACTGGTCATGCTGCATTTACAGGGTTACTTGCAGGCTTCCTGCTGGCACTTCTGCACCATGGTCTTACAATACCTGAAGGTGCAACAACACTTATTAAGGGTGGCTGGATTGCTACTCTTCATACATATCCTGTTGAAATGGCTCAGAACTTCTGGACTGCAATTATTGCTTTTACAGTAAGTACATCTGTTACTGTAGGACTAACCTTTATGACAAAGCAGAAAAAATCTGATGAAGAATTGAAGGGCTTAGTTTATTCTCTTACACCACGCGAATTAGATGATAGTCATCTGCCATGGTATGAGCGCCCGGTAGGTCTGGCAATTCTTGTTGGTGTGATTTGTTTAGTATTAACAATAATGTTTTGGTAGGAGGAAATTAAAATGGTAGATATAAGAATCCCGATTGGTCTGATGTTTACGATCATAGGAATATTAATTTCAGTATTCGGCTTTGTTACAAAATCAAACGCCGAAATGTATCAAAAATCACTGGACATCAATGTAAACCTTATAATGGGAGTATTGATGCTTGTCTTTGGTTTAATTATGCTATATTTCGCAATAAGAAAGAAGAAAGCATAAAGAACATATTTATTGAATTTTAACCGCAAAGCAAACTAAGAAAAATCTCTTTGTGAACTTTGCGGTTATTTTTTACGATTATATTATGATGAAAAGTAAAAACGAAATGAGAGGATTTGGCAGCGATAATAATGCCGGTATTCATCCTGATATTATAAAGGAGATAATATCTGTTAATACAGGTCATGTAATTGGTTATGGCTCTGATATTTATACAGAACGGGCTTTGGGTATTTTTAAAGAACAGTTTGGCAGTTCCACCGATACGTTCTTTGTTTTCACTGGTACTGCTGCTAATGTGTTGAGCCTTTCCGGAATTACACGATCATGGAATTCAGTCATCACAGCATCTACAGCTCATCTTGAACAGGATGAATGCGGTGCTCCTGAAAAATTCACCGGATGTAAAGTTCTGACAGTCGATTCACCGGATGGAAAGGTTAATGTTGAACTTATTGAGAAGCATATGCACGGTTTTGATTTTGAGCATCATTCTCAACCCAAAGTGATTTCGGTTACACAGTCAACTGAAATGGGTACAGTATACACTGCTGCCGAGATTAGAAAAATTGCAGATTTTGCTCATGACAGGGGAATGCTGCTTCATATGGATGGAGCCAGGATAGCTAATGCTGCGGTATCACTTGATCTTCCATTTCAGACTTTCACAACTGATGCAGGAGTTGATGTTCTTTCTTTTGGAGGTACAAAAAACGGAATGATGTTCGGTGAGGCGATCTGTTTCCTGAAACCAGGTCTTTCCAGTGACTTTAAGTATATAAGGAAGCAGGGGATGCAGCTTGCTTCAAAAATGAGATTTATTTCGGCTCAATATATTGCATATTTCCGCAATGATCTTTGGAAAAATTGTGCTTCTCATTCAAATGCGATGGCGAAAATTCTGGCAGAGAAACTGGATCAATTTAGTGAAATAAAGATTACACAGGAAGTACAATCGAATGGGGTCTTTGTAATAATGCCTTCAGATGTAGCTGAAAAAGTGAGGAATCATTATTTTTTCTATCCATGGAATGAGAAGACATCAGAATATAGATTAATGGCAAGCTGGGATACTACTGAGGCCGATATTGAGGATTTTATTTTTCTTCTCAAGGAGGAATTGGGAAATTAAACCCATCTAGTTTTATTCACCTCACCCTAAATCCCTCTCCCCTGGGAGAGGGACTTAAAATCCTGATTATCTTTTTCTTACTCCCCTTCTCCCTAGGGAGAAGGGGTTGGGGGATGAGGTGGATCAATCAATTAAAAAAGGCTGAATCATACGATCCAGCCTTTTTTTATAATCTTTAAAATAAGATTTTACTTAGTCGATCCTTAAAAATGGGTTAATATGTTGATTATTAACAATTAATG
>JBAWXY010000044.1:0-15851 GCA_037143835.1 Bacteroidota bacterium | reverse complement strand
TCCACCCCTTCGTCGAGCCACTTTTTATACTCCTCAACATTCAGGTTGGTTGGCATCGGTTTATTCAATGGATTACCCTTATAATCAGTAATAACATAAAGTGGTAATGCATTGGTTTTAAACTTCGATATCTCCAGATCTTCATTTATTTTTCCGATCGTCTTCTTCTGTTTCCCATCAAGAACAGATATTATCCATTCATTTTCAGGCAATTGAGTCCTGTCATCAACATACAGAGCTACTATCACAAAGTTATCCCTGAGTCTTCTGAGTACCTCCGGATCGGACCATACCCTGGCTTCCATAAGTTTGCAGTTGGCACATGCATGTCCTTTAAAGTCTATCAATACAGGTTTTCCTTGTTCTTTTGCACAGGCAAGACCCTGTTTATAATCAAAATAGCCTTTAAGGCCTAAAGGCATATCAAAAATATCGCCGTGCCTGGGCTCTGAACAAAGTACACTTGTGTAAACCGGTTGAATTGAGGGATTTGGAAAATTAAGCTCGGAAGTCGTGGGAGACGGTAAAAAAGATGCCAATCCTTTTAATGGAGCTCCGAAAAGACCCGGGATCAGGTAAACAACAAAAGAAAATACAGTGATTATCAGGAATAATCTGAAGGTGCCAATATACGGGAGATCACTGTCGTGAGAAAATTTGATCTTCCCCATAAGATAAAATCCCAGAAGGGAAAAAAGAACAACCCAGATAGCAATGAATACATCCCTTGATAATATTCCAAGTGAATAAACACTGTCAATATTCATCAGAAATTTCATACTGAAGGCAAGCATTATAAACCCCAGAACCACTTTTATTGAATTCAGCCAACCTCCGGATTTGGGTATCCGGCTCATAATAGACGGGAATAGCGCAAAAACTGTAAATGGGAGTGCAAAAGCAACTCCAAAACCAACCATACCGATTGTAGGTCTTAATACATCTCCGCTTGCAGCTTCTACCAGAAGAGCGCCAATAATAGGGCCGGTACATGAAAATGAGACAATCACTGTTGTCAATCCCATGAAGAATGCAGCCAGCATACCTCCTTTATCAACCTTTGAGTCGGCTTCGGTAACCCATTTATTCGGAAGTACAATCTCAAATGCCCCGAAAAATGATGTGGCAAATATTATAAATAATGCAAAGAATAATGTATTGGGTATCCAGTGAGTACTCAAAGCGTTTGCAAATCCGGCACCTGCACTTGTCAGTGAGACTATAATCCCCAGTGATGAATAGATAAGAACGATGGAAATTCCAAAAATCAACGCTTTAAAAACAGCTTTGCCCCTGTTTTCTGATCCCTGCGAGAAAAAAGCGACTGTCATTGGGATCATCGGGAAGACACAGGGTGTAAGAACCCCTGCAAATCCTGCAAGCAGAGATATAAGAAAGAATTTCAACAACCCTCTGTTTGATCCGGATGGATCGGATTCAGATCCGGGGTTATTGTCAGCTGTAATTACCTGACCGGCAACCTGATCTGCAATTTTAATAGCAAATTCAACATCTTTCGGAGGAGAACAGGTAGCATTATTACAAGCCATATAATTAACTGCACCTGTTACGGTAAAGGAGGATTCGGCAGCAGCTATTTTCTGACGGAACTCAGCTTTAGTACTGAATGTCTTGATCCTAAAACCAAAAGCCTCATCAAGTAATTCAACCGGTTTTGTAACTTCATATGCATCTCCGATTAGTTTAAAACCCGACACTGTATCGATTCTGAAAGATGTAGGAATCGGCCCTCCGTCAGGAATATCCATAGAATAGATATGGGAATTCTCATCAATAGATGCAGTGAATATCAGTTCATACTGCTTTTCTCCTTTCTTCTCAAATCTAAAATCCCATGAAACAGGGTCATAAATCTGCGATGATGCGTAAGTAGCAATAAGGAACAGAGATATAATAACTGTAAGTTTTCTTAACATGATGCTGGTTTATTATTTAGTGCAAAAGTAATAAATCACCTGATAATATGATTGATACTTGTACCGGATAGTACTATAAAAAGAAAAGTACTTAAGCCAGATCTATTTCATTATCATAGCGGTCGTAAAAATGATATTCGAGCATATGATATGCCGTGACTGCCTGAATCTTAAGGCTGATTTTATATTTAAAGTTCCATTTGCGGAAAACAGGGAAGAGACCTTTTTTAAGGTAAGATGCCACAAATGGATGAACATTAAGAATAAGTTTCCGCGTTTTAATCTTATCTACAATAAAAGAGAGTCCACTTTCGAGCTCATCAGTAAATAGTATCGTTGGTTTTGTTTCGCCGGTTCCCTGGCATGACGGGCATTTTTCGTCGGTTACTATGTTCATTTCAGGTCTGACTCTTTGCCGGGTGATCTGCATCAGACCAAATTTTGTAAGAGGAAGGATATTATGCTTGGTCCTGTCGTTTGCCATCATATCCTTCATTTTATCGTAAAGTTGTTGTTTGTTTTCTGCAGATTGCATATCGATAAAGTCGACAACAATAATCCCACCCATATCTCTGAGCCTCAATTGTCTGGCTATTTCAGTAGCAGCTTCCATGTTAACCTCGAGAGCATTTAATTCCTGGTCATTGCCCGACCTTGATCTGTTTCCGCTGTTGACATCAATAACATGAAGCGCTTCAGTATGTTCAATAATAAGATATGCGCTATGCTTGAAAGATACAGTCTTTCCGAAGAGGGCTTTTATCTGCTTATTGATACCAAAATGGTCAAATATGGGAAGTGTGCTTTTGTAAAATTTGACTATTTTTTCCTTCTCAGGTGCGATTTCTCTGATATACAATCGTATATCGTCAGCTAGCGCGGGATCGTTGATATGTATACTGTTAAAAGTAACATTAAGCATATCCCTGAGGATTGTAGAAGTCCTGTTCATCTCCCCGATGAACAATCTTGGTGCTTTTACCTCCTTCTTAATTGTAGTAAAAGCTGTTTCCCATTTTTTGACAAGTTCCCTGAGTTCCGCATCGAGTACTGCAACTTTTTTACCTTCAGCGACAGTCCTCACAATAACACCATAGTTACGGGGCTTTATGCTCTGGACGAGAGTTTTGAGACGATTTTTTTCCTCAACGCTCTCAATTTTTGAAGAGATGGAAACCTTATCAGAGTATGGCATCAGCACAAGGTTTCTCCCGGCAAGTGATATTTCGGAGGCAAGTCGTGGACCTTTTGTAGAAATAGGTTCCTTTGTTATCTGAACAATAACCGTCTGCCCGGTAGTCAAAACATCTGTTATCTTGCCATCTTTATCAATATCGGGTTCAGGCTTGTTTTTATGGACAGGAGGTACCTTACCCTGTTTCTGAATAGCTGAGATATAGTATTTATGCTGTGCCCTGAACTGGGCACCCAGATCGAGATAATGGAGGAACGCATCACGTTCATACCCCACATTAACAAACGCAGCATTCAGTCCGGGCATGATCTTCTTTACCTTACCCAGGTAAATATCCCCGACTGAAAATTTAATATTTCGCTTTTCCTTGTTTAACTCAATTAACTGCTTGTCTTCCAACAAAGCTAAAGAAACCTCGGAATCACCAACATCAATGATTAAATCCTTGTTTACCACTTCACTATATTAATCTGAGGTAATATGTCATCAGAAACATCCGACATATTTATACAATAAACCTAAAGACCATCAGATCTCTAGGTTTAATATATTCGTTTAATGACCACTTGCTGATCTGCTACTTCTTCTTATGTCTGTTCTTCCTCAAACGCTTTTTGCGTTTGTGAGTGGCCATCTTATGTCTTTTTCTTTTTTTACCGCTTGGCATAGAGGATTACTTCTTAACGTGCGATTTAACTTTGGTTATGAAAGATTTTGCCGGCTTGAATGCTGGAATATTATGAGCAGGAATAATAATGGTTGTATTCTTGGAAATATTCCTTGCTGTTTTCTTGGCTCTTTTCTTAACGATGAAGCTTCCAAAACCCCTTAGATAAACATTACTACCTTTTACCATGGAATCTTTAACAGTTTCCATTAAGGCTTCAACAGTTTTCTGTACTGTTACCTTTTCAATACCAGTGTTCTTGGCAATTTCATTAACGATGTCTGCTTTAGTCATTTTTCGTGAAGTTTTAAAATTCAACAAATTATTTTGAGTATGCATTTTTTCAACTGTGCAAATATAAATATATTATTTGTTTAAATTGAAACACTTACATAATAATTTTTTTTTAAAGATATTATTAATGCCTTAATTACAATGAAATAGATAAATGGTAGGTAAAAGGAGAAATTAATTCAGGATAAAAGATAAATCATAAAAAATTTCATAAAATATTGAAAGAATGGATTTTAGTCAATTAATGATGACTATGGTTGTACAAAGTGGGTTTTTTCTTAACTTTACAATACGGTATTTGAATTTTTAATAAATACATAACTATATGTCAATCAATAAAGTTATACTTGTCGGTAATGTCGGAAAAGATCCGGTGGTCCGGTATTTTGACAAGGGTGTTGCCAAAGTGACATTCCCTCTTGCCACAAGCGAAACCTATACCAATCAGCAGGGAGAAACAATAACTTCAACAGAGTGGCATAATATTGTTTTATGGCGCGCACTGGCCGAAGTTGCTGAAAAGACTGTTAAAAAGGGTTCACAGGTATATATAGTCGGGAAAATTAAAACACGGTCGTATGTTGACAAGGATGGAATAAATAAGTATATAACTGAAATTCTGGCAGATACTTTGCTTCTACTTGAGAAAAAGCAGAGACCGGTCAATACGGCTGCACAAACAGAGACGGGGAGAAATGATGTCCATGACAAAGAATCCCCAGGCCCGGTAGTAAATGAGCCATCTCCTGAATATCAGGCCTCGAATGAGAACAAAATCAAAAGCTGGACTGATAAGGGCATTGCAGGCAGCGATGATTCTGGTATGGAAAGCTTGCAAAAAAACGGACCAGGCGCCAGTCAGAATGAGGATGATCTGCCTTTTTAGCTGGTTGTATTAAAAAAAACTCAATTGGAACCGGAATATCCACTTTCCTATATATCACTTCTTTCAGGCATTGCTTTCAATGCTCCTGATTTTAAAATAATTATAGGGCTTTTAATTCTTATTATCCTGCTTATTGGATCAGCTCTTATGTCGGGCTCCGAAGTTGCGTATTTTTCATTCCGCCCTGAAGACATTGAAAAGTTTAAAACAAATAAAAGCAAACAGTCGCAGATTGCCCTGAAACTATACAATAATCCCGAAAAACTGTTGAGTACAGTACTCGTTGCCAATAACACAATTAATATAGCCATTGTATTACTGGCTGCCTATCTCAGTTCCAGAATGTTTGACTTCAGCTCTGAACCTCTCATTGGTTTTATTATTAATGTAGTTGTTATAACTTTCCTGCTTCTTTTTTTCGGAGAGGTCATGCCAAAGGTTTATGCTTCAAGGAATCATGTTGCAGTAGCTCTGTTTATGGCCTATCCGCTTACTGTGCTTGAAAAGATTTTTCAACCTGTAACATATTTGCTGATCTTCTCTTCATCATTCGTGAAAAAAAGAACAGGAACCCGGCGGTCGAACATCAGCATGGATGATCTTTCCGATGCACTTGAACTGACATCGGATGATTTTAATGAGGATGAAAAAATACTTAAAGGAATAGTCCATTTCGGGAATACCAATGTCAGCGCAATAATGTGTCCAAGGATTGATGTGACAGCAATTGACATCAAATCGGGATTCGACAAAATAGTTCCTGTGATAATCAGCTCGGGATTTTCAAGAATTCCTGTTTATTCCGGTTCGTTCGATACTGTAAAGGGTATATTATATGCGAAAGATGTTCTTCCATATACAAATAACCCCGGTAGTTTTAAATGGCAGGCTCTGCTCCGTCCACCCTATTTCGTTCCTGAAACAAAAAAGATAAATGATCTTCTTAAGGAGTTTCAATCCAGGAAGATACATATGGCGGTGGTGATAGATGAATATGGAGGAACCTCAGGGATAATTTCGCTTGAAGATATACTTGAAGAAATTGTAGGCGAAATAACCGACGAAAGCGATGAGGATCAGTTTCTATTCCGTAAGCTGGATGAAAAAACATATATTTTTGAAGGTAAGATCTTACTGAATGACTTTTGTAAGATCATTGAGATTGAAGAAGATCTTTTTGAAGAGGTCAGAGGAGAATCTGAAACACTTGCAGGTCTGATTCTTGAACTGACCGGCGAAATACCGCAAAAAGATCAGATAATAAAACACGGAAAATTTGTTTTCAGGATAGAATCTGCCGACAGGAGAAGGATAAAGGAGATCCGTGTTGAAATAAACAGAGATGATGGTGATATTAAGAAAGACTAGTCTATTAACTCTCCTGGTATTCATAAGTGCTTCATACAGTTGCCGGGAAGTTGCTGTTCCAAAACCTAAAGGCCATTTCAGGATCGATCTTCCTAAAAGGCAATATTTACTTTTTAATGATCAGTCGGCAAAGAGCGGTGAAATGCCATTTTCATTCGAATATCCGGCATACGGACATCTGTCATTTCAGGTTGAGAAAAGGACTGAACCGGGGTGGTTTAATATTGAATTCCCGGCTTACAGAGCCAAAATATATCTCACATACAAGGTTGTTAAAAATGATTTTGAAAGCCTTATGGAACAGACCTATAAGATGAATGTTAAGAACCATATTACGAAGGCCGATGCAATTAATGAACAGGTGTTTAATAATCAGGAAAACAAAGTCTACGGAATTTTATATGACCTGAAAGGAAATACGGCTTCCGCTGTCCAGTTTTATGTTACAGACAGCGTTAATCATTATCTTAGAGGTTCTCTGTATTTTTCTGCTGAGCCAAATGCAGATTCGCTGGCACCTGTAATTGAATTTTTCAGAGAAGATATTATACATCTGATTGAAACTCTGAAGTGGAAAAATTAACACTTAGCACCTATCAATGGGTTGTATTACAAAACATTATCTAAACGAGTTCTCCATCCTTGGGGTGTGGAAGATAGAGGAGGATCTGGATACTCTGATGAACCTCGTTGTGCTGGATAATGATGAGAAAAAGAAATATAAAGGATTCAGCAGCAACTCAAGAAAACTTGAATTTTTAAGTGTAAGAGCATTGCTTTCTGAACTTATCGGAAAAGATGCAAGGATCGTTTATAATAAGAATAACAAACCATTCCTTAAAGATGGTTCAAGGTTTATCAGTATATCCCATTCACATAAACTTACTGCAATCCTTTTAAGCACAAATGAGAAGGTTGGGATAGACCTTGAATACATGAGAACGAATATAGCAGCCATCGCATTCAAGTTCCTTAACAGGAAGGAAAAAGTTACAAAGGAATATGATGACCATAAATATCACCTGTATATTCACTGGTGTGCGAAAGAGGCCCTTTATAAAATCTGTGATAAGGAGGGTATAAGTATTCAAAAAAACATTACAATTGAACCTTTTATGGTGAAGGAATCCGGAGAAATCAAGGGACAGGTTCACACAGATAAAATAAATGAATCATTTGATCTGTACTATTCAAAATACGATAATTATGCAATAGTGTGGACAAAAAAGAATTATGAAAAATAGAATAATTTATTAAAATATTCGATTATCTGAATAACTCAAACAGAAGTTCCCCGGTGCAGGCATTAGGGTATGGCACTTTACATAAAGATGAGAGTGTAGCAGCAATATCTGTCATATTCACCTGACGGGTTACAGTCGATCTGTTCACTGTCCACCCATACCATATCAATGGAACATGGGAATCATATTCATAAGGTGAGTTATGATTTGCGACATAATCCCCTTCTTTTTCAACCCAACCGGGATTAAGTGTAACAATAACATCTCCCGATCTCTGTGGATTAAAGTTATTAATGATCCGTTTAAGGTTCCCATTTCCGAAATCGTTTGCCTCAAAAGCTGAATATGGATATGCAGCCGCAACACCGGTAAACTGAACAAGAAAACGCGCTACTTTCTTTTGTACCTCTTCAAGCGGAAGCCTTGCATCCTCTATTAGTGTTCTATTAAGAAAAACCTGTCTTTCAGAATAGCCTTTCACCCAGTCACCCTCTCCGTAAACTGCATTAAGATAGCTCCTTAGTAACTGCAAAGCCTGGTTCTGCTTAAAATATCCTGCAGGTATCCTGTTGCTTTCCAGAACAGCCGGAATTTCCGATATACCATGAGCCGCAGTAAAAAATATCAGGATATTCTTCTTGCCGATACTGTCATTTAAATATGTCAGAAGATTCTTTATCTCATCGTCGAGTCGTAAAATTGCGTCTCCCATCTCCACCGATGATGGACCAAATCTGTGACCGATATTGTCAGTAGACGAATAACATATTGAAAGATAATCTGTTATATCATCTTTTCCTAATTTCTCGTTTTCAATAAGTCTGATGGCGAAACTGGTTGTAAGAGAATTGCCAAAAGGTGTCTCCCTCAGTAAAGAGAAATCATTCCTGGAATTAAAAATGCCCTTTGATCTCATCTTCTTAAGATCATATGGAAAATAATTTACCCCATTAAAACCAGCTTCGAAATTGTTTGAATCGGGGAGACAGTCAGCATAATCCTCTGAAGGTCTTAACAGACCCCAGGTGCTGTTAAGAAATGATTCTGAAAACTTCATTGCATTATAGTCGTTAACCCACACCGGAAGAGCATCGATATAATATGTGCTCGTCATCCAGTTCCCGGTGGTATTATCAAACCAATAAGCCCCATCAGCTGCATGGCCGGCAGAGAAGATAGCAGAATTCTCTTTCATTCCAACTCCAAAAACTTTTGCATTCTTGTTTGTCGCCATCTCAAGTTCGTCGGAAAATGTAGATGCCTGAAGGTTTACAGGCGAATGCAGACCAGCTTCAAAACTACCTCCGACAGGATTTACTTCAATATCCTTTGTACAGTAAATAAGTTCGTTCCTGAGCGGCAGATACCAGTTATCCGATGTTATGCCATGAAATGAAGGTTCTGTGCCTGTTGATATTGTTGCATGACCAGGAGCAGACTGTGTAAGCATATATTCAAATGAAGCATTCTTAAAATATGTCCCTTCATTTATAAGTCTTTTTATACCATTCTCCCCCAACCTGTCCCTGAACTTCTCAAGCTGATCGTACTTCAGCTGTTCGACCACAATCCCGATTACAAGACGTGGTTTGTCGGGAGGGAGATAAGCTCCCTGACCGGATAATTTAACAAAAACAGATATCAGTAAAATGATTGCTGAGGATCTTTTCTTTACTACCTTCCAATTCTTCATATTTATCAAACATGGATTTCCTTAAGCATAAATAAAACAAATTCCCCTTAAAATAAAAAGTTAAGGTGCAAAAATACTTGTTTTAATCACAGAAGCAAATGATGATGATTATTTAATAACTATGAACCTTCCCCTGCAGGAGTTTTTTGTAACTGTGTTTGTGAAGACAACTGAATATATGCCTCCCGATAATCTTTTTACATCAATTTTAACAGGAACTCCCTGAATAGCTTCCGTAATATAATCCGAGAATATAGTGCCCGCCTGGTTAAAAATCCTGATGCTGATATTACCCATTATCCTTTCCGGAAGAACTGCACTTAATTCGGTTGTTGCCGGATTGGGGTAAAGAATCGGAGTTTCCGGATTTGTAGTATCAATACTATTGATAATTGGAACCATGTTTACAATTATATCAGTCCTTTGTCCGGAAGCCACAATAATATTATTGACTGTCGTATCGTGGTAACCAGTAGCCGAGAATGCCAGGTTCCATGTGCCAGGGGCAAGAAGTCTTACAAAACTGCCTGTAAGAATATTGGAATAGACTTGGGAACTGTCTTTATCATGACCTGATATAAAGACTTTTGCAGGGACCGGAGCAGATGTGCTGGCATTGCGTACCAGCCCATGAATACCATATAATGCATTTTCGAGATACCCGATTAATGAGCGCCAATTATACTGCCATAACAATGTTAATTGCACCGCCGGAGTAATATACTGATCATCAAGTTCAATGGTAACTTCCCGTCCCTGCAATTCGTATGTGACGAAATCCTGTCTCCCTCCATAAATAATGTACCATGCAGCACCACGGGTAACTCCATTATCGAGTTCATTCATATAGGCTGGCCCCGAATAAACATGTACCGTATCGGCATAGGCTCTACTGATACTATTAAACCATGAATCATCAGCATGAAGCTTTGAAAACCACCTGTCCCATGGGTAATTAACTACCTCGGAACCTGAATGAAAATTGGCAGAAATGACAAAATTATGTTTCCGCATAAACTTTATCATGTCCCTGTTTTCTTTTTGCTGAATTTCTAAGGGCTGGAACGGATCCGGGAAATTCCGATTAAGATCTACTCCGTTTGCATTATACCGTGTAGGGGAAGATATTGTATTACCTGATCTGTATATTCCATCAGGATTTGCGAGCGGGTTTATCCAAATCTCAAGATTATCAACGAGATTTTTCACCCTTGAGTTAAGATTGTAATTTTTAAGGAGATAATCGGCCAGCCTCAGCATAAGAACAAAGCCTCCGGTTTCATCACCATGCATTGTTGATGAGTAAAAAACTTCAGGTTCGTCTTCATCAGTACCGGTATTGTCTGAAATTTTAAGAGCAAGAACCAACTTGCCATTTATGCTCGTGCCAATTGTATCGAGGTGGCACAAAGCAGGGTAAAGAGTTTTAAAGCTTTGCACTATGGAATCGTACTGGGAATATGTCGGATATTTATCCCATTCCATAGCCTGATTTATATTAAGGGCAGAGATAACGCCTTTACTGTCGGTTTTTTCTGTTATTACATAATCGTATTTCTGCAGAATAAACCATTCGACTGTCAGCGGCGACAGACTAATACTAACTATCTTATTCCTGACAGATAAAATTGATACATTACGGGTGAGTTTGTCAAGAGCTTTGTTGTTTGCGTAAGGAATCGTTACTTCTGCCTGTCCATACTCGCCTACGATATCACGCAGCCTGTCATCATTATTTATGTTTTGTGGATAGCACCTTAGTGCAAAAAAAGTAAGTACAACCAATAATATCAGGAAACGCCTGGTCATAAAGACTTTATACATTAAACCTTATATGCAGAATGTCGCCGTCCTCAACTATATAATTCTTTCCTTCAATATAGAACTTACCTGCTTCTTTGCACGCATGCTCTGAACCGAGAGTAACAAAATCGTGATATTTCATCACTTCCGATTTTATAAACCCTCTTTCAAGATCACTGTGAATGACCCCTGCTGCCCGGGGAGCTGTCATACCGGTTTTAATGGTCCACGCCCTGATTTCCATTGGTCCAACAGTGAAGAAAGTCTGCAGATTCAACATTTTGTAGGCTGCTCTGACAAGTTTATCAACACCGGGTTCAGCAAGACCTGCATCTTTTAGAAACGCCAGACGGTCTTCATTATTTTCGAGCTCAGCTATTTCTGCCTCAATAGCACCTGCAATTACCAGGATCTCAGCGTTTTTACCCTTGAGAAATTCCTTAACTCTTTCGATGTACTTATTACCGCCAACGGCTGAATTTTCATCAACATTACAAACATACATTACAGGCTTCATGGTAAGAAGAAAGAGATCATCAACATATTTCCTGTCATCTTCCTTCACTTCCAGGGTTCTTGCATTGTTGAAATTTTCAAAATGCTCCCTGTAGTTATTAAGGACTTCCAGGCCACGTTTTGCATCTTTATCGCCTGCCCTTGCAGCTCTTTTAAGACGTTCAATCTTTTTTTCGACTGATTCCAGATCTTTCACCTGCAGTTCAAGGTCGATGGTTTCAAGGTCACGCACAGGGTCGACCGAACCGTCGATATGAGGTAATGCGTCATTATCGAAGCATCTCAGTACATGAATAAGCGCGTCGGTATTTCTGATATCCCCAAGGAATTTGTTCCCTACTCCCTCCCCCTTATTTGAACCTTTTGCCAATCCCGGGATATCAACAATTTCTACAGTAGTATGAACGATCCTGTCGGTAACCTGATGTTTTTCAAGCTCATATAGTCTCGGGTCGGGAACCTGCACAACCCCCATGTTTGATTTTGTTGCACTGAAGGCAAAAGCATTTGTCTCCCCTTTTGTATTGGAGATACAATTAAAAATAGTCGTTTTGCCAACATTAGTTATCCCTATAATTCCGCATTGAAGAGCCATCAGATATAGATTAATTCATTTGGCTGCAAATTTATTATAATTCCGGGGATTATTCAATATGAATTTACCAACCCCAACGTAGGGACATGCCATGGCATGTCCCTACTATAAAATTCATTTTCTATCTTTAAACCTTTGAATGTTTTTTCTATCAAAGAAGAAAATCTGAATTGCAATTGAGTAGTATTAAGCCAGACGATAACATTTCTGAATTACTTAAGACCGATCTGAATAAAGGATTCCGGCTTGTTGTTGAAAAATATAGTTCAAGATTGTACTGGCATATACGCCGGCTTGTAATACTTCACGAAGATGCTGATGATGCCCTTCAGAACACATTTATCAATGCATTGAGGAGCATTGGGGATTTCAGAAGTGAAAGCTCTCTTTATACATGGCTTTATACCATTTCAACAAACGAAGCACTGGCTTTAATTAACAAAAGAAAAATTCTGGCCGGTCTACAACGAATATCAGAAACAGAAAAATTTAATACAGCAGGAAAAGGTTACACTTATAAGAAACTTTAATCAGAATGAAAATGCCTTAAGTGATAATCAGCTAACTGAAACAGGCGATAAGCTTAATGCTTGCATTGTTCAGGAGTCCTCCCTCGCAGTTACATTTCATAAGAAACTTAAAGAGGTGCTGCCTCCGGCAAAAGTGATAAGGTTTTATCAGGCTGAAAATCAGTATAAAGTTCAACTTCTTAATGAGCTGAAGGGTGTTAAGCAACAACAGAGGCCATTTCCAAGACGCAATTTATAACTTAATCTCAAAGTTCCTGACAAAATCTATTGATTTTGCAATTTCACAATACATCACCTTATCATTCTTGATAAAAGGAATAGTTTTCCGGTATGATATTACCACCTCTTCAATAAATTGAGAAGATTTGAGAGGCCTTCTGAATTCCAGTGCCTGAATAGCAGTGAATAATTCGATTGCAATAATCCTTTCAAGGTTCTCGGCAACACGCAATAACTTTGTAGCTCCGTTGGCACCCATACTTACATGATCTTCCTGCTCATTTGATGAGGGAATAGAATCTACAGATGAAGGTGTACAAAGTTGCTTATTCTGACTGACAATGGAGGCTGCAGTATATTGCGGTATCATAAATCCGCTATTCAGTCCGTGATTTGCAACAAGAAATTCAGGAAGATCCCGTTGTCCGGCTATTAACCTGTAGATCCTTCTTTCTGAAATACTTCCCAACTCGGCAAGAGCAATAGCCAGGTAGTCGAAAATAAGTGCAAGAGGCTGTCCATGGAAATTCCCTCCTGAAACGATCAGATCTTCGTCGGGAAATATTGTCGGGTTATCAGTTACCGAGTTGATCTCAGTCAGAATTACTGATTTTGCATAGCTTATTGCATCTTTGCTTGCTCCATGCACCTGGGGAATGCACCTGAAAGAGTAAGGGTCCTGCACATGTGCTTTTGTACGTGAAATTAGCTGGCTTCCCTTTAATATTTTTCTGAATGTTTTTGCAGTACTAATCTGGCCCTTATGTGGCCTGATCGCATGAACACTCTCAAAAAATGGATCAAGTCGTCCGTCATAAGCCTCGAGAGAGATAGCTGAAGTAATATCTGCAAATGCCGAAAGACGTTCAGCCATTGCAATAATATATACACCATAGGCACTCATGAATTGAGTACCGTTGAGAAGGGCAAGTCCTTCCTTTGACTTCAATTCAACAGGAGACCACCCAAATTTTTTCAGTATGCTTCCGGCCTCACATCGTTTTCCCATATACATCACCTCTCCCATTCCCAGCAGGGGAAGAACGAGGTGAGCCAGTGGTGCCAGATCACCTGAAGCTCCGAGTGATCCCTGCTCGTAAACAACCGGACTAATACCCTCATTAAAGAAATCGATGAGTCGTTGTACTGTTTCCACCTGAACGCCTGATTTTCCAAGGCTCAAGGCATGAATTTTTAAAAGCAGCATCAGTCTGACAATGTCATCTTTAACTACAGCACCGGTACCGCAGGCATGCGACATAACAAGATTTTCCTGGAGCTTATTGAGCTGATCGGGACTTATGGTTTTATTATGAAGGGAACCAAAACCGGTGGTGATCCCATATATGGGAGATGTATTATTCTCAAGTTTACGGTCGAGATAGCTTCTGCAATGTGTAATAAGATCAACAGATTCCTTTGACAGAGAGAGCTTTATATTTTTATTTAGAATTTCCCCGACCTTTTCAAGTTTAAGATTTTCGGGGGATATTTTAAAATTCATCACTTTAAAATTTTAATATTCTGTGAAAGTAATCTGGTTTCTTTTTTCAGTATAATCTCTTCTTTAACGAATGAATTAAGGTCTTTCAAAGGCATTTTCCTTTGCTCTCCGGAGGACATGATCTTAATGGTGATACTATTATTTTTTATCTCTTCTTCGCCTGCAATAATTATATAAGGTATCTTTTTTGAATCGGCATACGACATCTGTTTCTTAAGTTTTACAGCATCGGGATATAATTCGGTACTTACACCAAGGCTACGTAAAAGATCGAGAATTTTAAGAGCGTACTGTGTTTCGTTCTCTCCAAAGTTTACTAACAGCACTTCTGTTGAAGATACTTTGATATCATTAAAAAGATTTAACTGGTTAAGAACATCATATATCCTGTCGGCTCCAAAAGATATGCCGACACCCGATACCCCTTCCATTCCAAAAACTCCTGCAAGATTATCGTAACGGCCACCGCCACAAATACTTCCTATGCTCACATTTTTTGACTTAACTTCAATAATAGCTCCGGTATAATAGTTTAGTCCGCGTGCAAGAGTAAGATCCAGTTCAACATCACAGGTTAAAGAACTATCCTTAATATATGCAAAGAGTGTCCGCAATTCAGATATTCCTTTCATGCCTGTTTCAGACTGTGACAGCAACTTACCGAGTTTATCCAGTTTAGTATCGGTACTACCGCTGAGCTGCAACACAGGTTGCAGATTAGTAATAGCTGCAGTGGATAAGCCTTTACTACTTAGCTCCGCATTAACAGCCTCGATACCAATCTTATCGAGCTTATCAATTGCAACAGTGATATCAGTAATTCTATCCGCTTCACCAATATAACCTGCAATTCCTGAAAGAACCTTCCGGTTGTTGATTTTAATGACAGTTGCGATCTTTAGTCTTATGAAGATATCATCAATGATCTTAATCAACTCATACTCATTTAATAATGAGTCGCTTCCGATTACATCAACATCGCATTGAAAGAACTCACGATACCTTCCTTTCTGAGGCCTGTCGGCTCTCCATACCGGTTGTATCTGGTATCTTTTAAATGGAAAGACAATTTCATTACGATGTTGAACAACATACCGTGCGAATGGTACGGTAAGATCATATCGCAACCCTTTTTCGCAAATCTTTGAAGAGAGTTTGGCTGGTTCCCGCTTAAGAAGCTCTTCATCGTTGACTGACGACAGAAAATCACCGGAATTAACTATCCTGAACAGAAGTTTGTCACCCTCTTCTCCGTACTTTCCGAGTAGAGTTGTGAGGTTTTCCATAGCAGGAGTCTCAATCGGCTGATAACCATACAACCTGAATACCTGTTTTATGGTCTCAAAAATATATTCGCGTTTCAGCATCTCTTCAGTGGAGAAATCCCTTGTTCCTTTTGG
>JBAWXY010000043.1:0-15905 GCA_037143835.1 Bacteroidota bacterium | reverse complement strand
AAAATATGAAAGCTAAAACAAATTTTAAAAAGGGATCACGCATGGCGTGGTACCATTATACCCTGCACATTAAAGGTCTTATTTTAAGCGCTTTGATTTTGACAGGTATTCAGGCGACCCTTCAGGCGCAGGAGATTCAGTTCACGAAACCATCATGGTGGTTTGGCGCAGCGGCCGGTGCAAATTTTAATTACTATACTGGCAGCACTCAGGAATTGAATTCAGAATTTACCGCTCCCGCTGCTTTTCATAATGGCTATGGTCTGGGGCTTTATCTTGCACCACTTCTGGAGTTTCATCGTCCTGATTCAAGATTAGGTTTCATGCTGCAGGCAGGATATGACAGCCGCAAAGGTTCGTTCAAACGGGTATGGACCCCTTGTGACTGCCTGGCTGACTTATCCGTTGACCTTAACTATATTACAGTGGAACCGAGCTTACGCTTTGCCCCATTCAAATCTAATTTTTATTTGTATGGAGGCCCACGCTTAGCTTTCAATTTGGCAAAAGAATTTACTTACACGGAAGGGGAACCCTTTGATCCGCCTTTGAGCTATATGAGAAAAGCACTAGTCTCGATGCAAATCGGGGCAGGATACGATATTCCTCTTTCGTCACAGAACAAGGCGAAACAATCTGTACTCTCTCCTTTTATTTCTTTTCAACCTTATTTTGGTCAGAACCCACGTTCAATAGAAACATGGACTGTGAGCACTGTGAGAGTAGGCGCTGCCCTTAAGTTTGGGCGTGGCAATAAAATTCCAGTACCTGTAGTAGTAGCACCGGTTATAGTAGTAGTAGAGCCTGATGTTAAGTTTTCTGTTATCTCTCCCACGAATATTCCGGTTGAGCGCAGGGTAAGGGAAACATTCCCGATTCGTAACTACGTATTTTTCGATTTAGGATCAACTGATATACCCGATCGTTATGTGTTGCTCAAGAAAGATCAGGTTAAAGACTTTAGAGAAGACCGGTTGGAAGTGTTTACACCTAAAAATTTATCAGGTCGTTCAGATCGACAAATGACTGTCTATTATAATGTTATAAACATCCTCGGTGATCGTATGATAAAAAATCCTTCGGCAATTGTCAGGTTGGCCGGAGCGTCAATGGAAGGCATCCCAGACGGATTGGCAATGGCAGAGTCGGTCAAGCGATATCTTGTAAGTGTATTTGGAATTGATCCTTCGAGGATCAATACCGAAGGCCGGATTAAACCCAGAATCCCATCTGAACAGCCGGGTGGCACAAAAGAGCTTGTTCTCCTTCGTGAGGGTGATCACAGAGTGTCTATCTGGAGTGAGACGCCAGGCATACTGATAGAGTACCAGACCGGTCCGGATGCCCCTCTGGCACCAGTGGAAATCATTGGCGTGCAGCAAGCACCGATCGACAGCTATGTAACTTTCAATGTTGATGGAGCAACAGAAGCGTTCTCATCATGGTCGTTGGAAATCAGGGATGAAAAGGGAGCAGTTCAGAAATTTGGGCCTTATACACAGGAGACTGAAAGTATCCCAGGGAAATCCATTTTGGGTACCCGTCCCGCAGGCGACTTCAATGTGACTATGGTCGGTGAGAGGAAGAGCGGCAATACGTTAAAAAAAGAAGCTCCCGTACACATAGTACTTTGGACCCCGCCCGAAAACGAGGAAATGTTGAGATTCAGTGTAATTTTTGAATTCAATGAATCGCAGGCCATCAATATTTACGACAAGTTCCTCACTGATATAGTAACGCCAAAGATTTTTAAAGACGGAACAGTTATTATTCACAGCCATACCGATATTATCGGAGAAGTAGCCCATAACCAGGAATTGTCATTGGCCAGGGCTAATGAGGTCAAAGGTATTATTGAAAAGGCCCTGTTAAATGCCGGCAGAAGCGATGTTAAATTCGAAGTATACGGATTCGGTGAGGATGAAAGCTTAGCACCGTTTGATAACAAATTTGTAGAGGGACGCTTCTATAACCGTACCGTAATAATTGATATTATTCCCCCTAAAAAATAGGGTTTCAAATTAATCTTAATTAGTTTTAAAAAGAGGCTGTCTGAAAAAAATCAGGCAGCCTCTTTCTTATTTTTTCAAATCGCTCAAATACAAAAGCGCATCACATCACATTTGAAAAATGTGTGAATGATGTAACTTATTGCAAAAGTTCTGTAACACTTATTGGTCTTTAGTTGTTGATCTTTGTTGAAAATTAATTCGCACTTATCCAAAATAATTATGAAAAATTTAACTGAATTAAAAGGAAACTGGAACGAGACAAAAGGGAAACTAAAACAAAAATTCGCCATGCTCACAGATAGTGATTTATTGTTAGTAGAAGGCAAACAGGATGAGATGTTAGGCCGGCTACAGATTAAGCTTGGAAAAACAAAAGAAGAGATACACAAGCTTATATCTGAATTATAGAATCAGGAAGATTCAAGTATTACAGCATTCATTTTAAAGAAAAAGCATTAGCAATCATATTTATGAAATTTGCCTGAGGCTAAAAAATTCTATTTAGCCTCGGGTTCTTTTTCCATTTTCTCATTTTTTTCTACTTTTGTGCCATAATGTGAAAGGATGAAAAGTGTCCGCCAAAATAATATTTATGGATTTAAAAAGTGAAATCAGAAAAAGAAGGACATTTGCCATTATCAGCCACCCCGATGCCGGCAAAACTACTCTTACCGAAAAATTGCTTCTGTTTGGAGGCGCCATTCAAACTGCCGGAGCAGTAAGAAGCAATAAAATCAGGAAAACAACTACCTCCGATTTCATGGAAATTGAAAAACAGCGGGGAATCTCCGTTTCAACATCGGTAATGGCATTCGATTACAATAATATAAGGGTGAATATATTGGATACTCCTGGTCATAAAGACTTTGCCGAAGATACCTATCGTACCCTTTCTGCTGTCGATAGCGTCATACTTGTTGTAGATTGCGTGAAAGGGGTGGAAGAACAAACCCGTAAACTAATGGAAGTGTGCCGGATGCGAAACACGCCGGTAATGATTTTTGTAAACAAGATGGACAGGGAAGGTATTTATCCTTATGATTTGCTGGATGAACTCGAAAGGGAGTTAAAAATTACAGTGTGTCCTTATACCTGGCCAATTGGAAATGGCAAACAGTTTAAAGGGGTATATAATTTGTTTAAAGAAGAAGTGCAGATTTATGCTCCTGAAAAAAGCACTGTTTCAGAAAGCTTTATCAAAACAAAGGATATTCAGGACCCAAAACTAAGGGACTACGTGGGAATTGAAAATATCAACAGGTTATGGGAAGAAATTGACTTTATTAAAAATATGTTCGAATCCTTCAATATGGCGTTTTATCGTGAGGGATATCTTGCCCCTTTGTTTTTCGGGAGCGCATTAAACAATTTCGGGGTATTGGAATTATTGGAAACCTTTCTGGAAATAGCGCCCTGTCCCGGAACAATCCAGGCATCAGAGCGTAATGTAGTGCCCGATGAAGAACAACTTACAGGCTTTATATTTAAAATCCATGCCAACCTCGACCCCAATCACCGCGACAGAATAGCTTTTATGCGTATTTGTTCCGGGAAATTTGAAAGGAACAAGTTTTACTTTCACACAAGGGTAGAAAAAAAAATGCGGTTTTCATCGCCAACAAGTTTTATGGCAAATAATAAAAGCATAGTGGAAGAAGCTTATCCCGGCGATGTGGTGGGCCTGTACGATAGCGGTAATTTTAAAATTGGCGACACTCTTTCCGAAGGCGAATTGTTGCATTTTAAAGGTGTCCCCAGCTTTTCGCCCGAAATACTGCGGGAAGTTGTTAATCTCGACCCTTTTAAAACCAAACAACTTGATAAAGGAGTACGGCAGATGACCGATGAGGGCGTGGCCCAGTTATTTATACAACAACCCGGCAACAGAAAGATAATAGGCACTGTTGGCGAACTTCAGTATGAGGTTATTAAATTCAGGCTGGAGCATGAGTACGGGGCTAAATGCAGCTTTTCCCCGCTCCCCTTTATAAAAGCCTGCTGGTTAACAACAGATAATAAAAAAGAGCTGGAACAATTTTTATCAAGAAAATCAGGAGCTATTGCTTACGATAAAGAAAATAACCCGGTATTTTTTGCCGAGAGTGAATGGATGCTGAAATTAGCGAGAGAAGCTTTCCCGTCTATTACTTTTCATAAAACATCAGATTTCAAGATCCTGAAGGGTAAGAAAAGTATAAGCAACGGTGGATAAGAGGTGATAGTACCTCGTTAAGGAATTCAATAATTTTATATAGATACAGATTTTTCTGAAATTTTTTTAATTTCCGCCCTTTAACTCCAAATAATTTTTATATATATTTGTATCTAAGAACTAATTGCACCAAAATTTTAAATTGATTGAAACTCCACATCAAAAATATGGTTTGTATCAGGTGCAAAATGGTAGTTAAATCCGAGTTGGAAAAACTTAGGTTGCATCACACCAGGATTGAATTAGGCGAAGCTGAAATCATGGAGGATATTTCAGCAGAGCAACTGCACCTTCTGAACCTTGCCCTTCAAAAGACCGGGCTTGAATTGATTGATGATAATAAAAGCATACTGGTTGAGAAGATAAAAACAATTATCATTGAAATGGTTCATTATACTGACGAACAAATCAAAATAAACCTTTCTGATTACCTGAGCGAAAAACTCCATCACAATTACACATACCTTTCTAATCTTTTTTCCGAAGTTAAAGGGACAACAATTGAGAAGTATTACCTGCACCATAAAATTGAAAAGGTAAAAGAACTTCTGGTGTATGAAGAGCTCACCCTTACCGAAATTGCCTATAAACTGCATTACAGCAGTGTGGCCCATCTGTCGAACCAATTTAAAAAATTAACAGGGCTGACCCCGTCTCACTTCAAAAATCTTAAGCACAATAAGCACAGCGCTTCAGAGAATGTGTGAATGATGTAATATTTTTCCAAAAAAATGTAATGTTTCCCGGAATAAAGGGTTGCACCTTTGTTGTGTAATTTATTATTCTCATGAAGGCAACTTTATCAAAGGTTGGTTAAAAATAAGTCTGTGATATTTATTTCAGACATTTAAATTGGCAAAAGAAATAGGAAAAGATGGATAATAATGAGGTTGAAAAGGCAAAAGCGCTTATTAATGTCGAGATAATTGAATATGTTCCTGATTCAGTTGTTAATAAAGCAATTCTGAAAAAAACAACAGGTAACATTAATGCGGTTTCATTTGATACCGGTGAAGTGTTTTCTGGAAAAATAATCCCATTCGACAATTTTGTCGAAATCATTGACGGAAAGGCTGAGATTGTAATTGATGGGATATCAAATTTTCTTGATGCAGGCCAGTCAATAATTATACCGGCTCATACATCAAATATTTTAAGAGCCAACGAACGTTTCAAAATGATTTCTACAATCATAAAATGCGGGTATGAAGATGCATACTGATGGAGTAAGTATTTGAAGTCTGCCTGTAACCTCAGCAACCGTCTTCTGCGAGACGGTTTTTTATTACCGACAAAACCTGAAAAGGTGTGAATGATGTAACTTATTCCCGAAATTATGTAAAGGTTCCCGCAATTGAGAGACATACCTTTGTTTTCGTAATAACTTACTTACAAACTCTAAGTTGATACCAATTAATTTGAAAATAATAATTAAAATTTAAAATCATGGGAAGTCTACTTTATGTTATCGCAGTAATCCTGATCATTGCATGGGCAATAGGATTTATCGGGTACAATATCGGAGGAATCATTCACATTCTTCTCGTTATTGCAATTATCGCAGTAATACTCAGAGTTATTCAAGGCAGGAAATTATTCGATTAATACGTATGGGTTATTCTAGGTAAGAAATCATTTTATATCAACTAATTTAAAAAACAAATAACATGAAAAAGATCATTCTTGGTTTAATGGCAACATGTTTGTCGTTAACATTTATCCCGCTTCAATCAATTGCTGCAACTACTGCTGAACCTTCTTCTTTAGTTGTTACAAAACCTCCGGAACCTGCAGAATCAGCAGAAGCTAAAGCCTTAGTGCTAAGGTTAAACGAAATAAACGCGATGGATATGTCAAAATTGAAGTCGTCAGAAAAGAAAAATATGCGGAAAGAAGTACGTTCAATCAAACACGAGCTCAGAGAAATAGGTGGTGGTGTGTATCTTTCAGTGGGTGCAATACTTCTTATTGCATTGCTGCTGATTGTTTTGTTGTAAACTATTAAAAACAAAAATCATGAGCTCAGGAAAAGTATTATTAGGAGTATTGGCCGGAGTCGCTGCCGGTGCATTGTTAGGGGTTTTATTTGCCCCCGATAAAGGTTGGAATACCCGGAAAAGAATATCTAAAAAGGGAGATGAGTATGCGGATGCATTAAAAGAAAAATTCGATGAATTTCTTGACAGCGTCTCCGAAAAATTTGATGAGGTAAAAGAAGAAGTCTCCGACTTTGCAGAAAAGAGTACTGCCAAATCAGCAGGAGCTAAAAAAGACGCGAAGACAGCTACGGGTTGAAATATTTTCAAGCCAATTTAAACATTACAAACGGGATAAAAATATAAACATGGAAATTGAAACTTTGAGAATAAAACCTTCCCTTCGTAATGATAACAGATTGCTTAACGCTTCATTGCTCATGTTCGATTTGCCAACCTTAATTGAAAATATGAAACATAGTCATGCCTGGGCAAAAGGGGAACTTAATGCAATGATTCTTTTGAAAAGTCCCGATAAGCATATTGTGCTTACCGCATTGCATGAAGGAACAGAAATTAATTCTTTTCAGTCAAATGATTCAGTTACCTTTCAGATAATTGAGGGAAAATTAATGTTTCAAACCCGAAAAGAATCTGTAACCATTGATAAAGGTCAGTTGCTGACACTTCATGAAAACATAAATTACAGGCTGACAACCATGGAAGAGACTGTGTTCCTTTTAACCATTGCAAACGGCACCTTACACCAGGCAAAAAACTAAATGCCTGGTGTTTATACAATTTTATAAAGACCGAAGCTATGGAAGACAATAAAAAGTCGGTAGAATTACTGCTGGAAAAAGCTACCGAATACGGTAAAACAAGTTTTGAGTTAGTAAAACTTAAAGTTCTGGACAAAACCTCAGATGTTGTTTCTACATTCATACCTCATTCTGTTGTCATTGTCTTAATTGGGTCATTCACGCTTTTTCTTAATCTGGGATTAGCTTTTTGGCTCGGCGAAATCCTTGGCAAAATCTTTTATGGATTCTTTGTGGTAGCTGGTTTTTATGTTATTACAGGGATTGTTGTACATTTCTTTATGCATAAATGGCTTAAAAAAGTTGTCGGCAATTATTTCATTAAACAGGTGCTTAAATAAAATCACATGCAAAACATAACTTCCACTGCCGGGCTTAAAAATGCAATTCAGCTATTAGAAATAGAGCAAGTTGTCAATGGGCAACTATTGAAAGAACAATTCTACATCACCATTGAAAGCTTAAAGCCTATTAATCTTCTCAAGAGCACTTTTAAAGATATAGCAACATCGCCATTTCTGATCGATAACATTTTGGGCACGGCCATGGGTTTGGCTACCGGTTCTCTCTCAAAAAAAATATTTATAGGTACATCAGGCAATATGTTTAGAAAGCTTATCGGCTCTATTCTGCAGCTTGGTGTTACAAACTTTGTTGCCAAACACCCTGACGCTATTAAATTAATAGGTCAGTTTATCTTTCAACAATTTCTCCGCAAAAAAGAAAGAATTCTGAATAGCCGTGAAAGATGAAGAATTAAAATTACCATTTTACGCAAAGGCAACCATTTTTTTCATCGGCTTTTTTGCCTTGTTTACGATGTTGTACATCGCCAAGAGCATTATTGTTCCTATCGTTTTTGCAACCATTATTGCGATCGTACTAAACCCTGTTATAAATTTTTTTGTACGTATAAGAATAAACAGGGTAGTAGCTATTGGAATTGCTTTATTACTTACCTTTTTAGTCTTTTTTGCGTTTGGTGCTTTTTTAATTTCACAGGCAAGCCGGTTAGTTGAATCATGGCCGATACTAGTCGAAAAATTTTCCAGTATAATCAACCAAACTATCACCGAGGCTGCCGATTATTTCGATAAAGATCCTCAAAAGATCCAGGAATGGGTTACAAAAACCCTGGGGGAACTCATCAACACCAGCACCGCTGCAATCGGGCAAACACTTGTCAAGCTCGGCAGCGCGTTAGTGATATTGTTTTTACTTCCCGTTTATATCTTTCTGATATTATTTTACCAACCCATCTTACTCGAGTTTATTCACAGGTTCTTTGGCACAAACAACCAAAGTCAGGTTAGCAATATTGTTACACAGATCAAAACTGTTATCCAACGCTACCTTATAGGTCTTGTTATCGAAGTTGTCATGGTAGCAACCCTGGATACCGTTGCTCTTTTGATACTTGGAATTGAATACGCTCTCCTTATCGGTATTCTTGGTGCTTTACTCAACATGATTCCATACTTCGGAGGATTAGTTGCAGTAGCAATGCCAATGATGGTTGCACTGGTCACAAAATCGTCACCTTTGTATGTCTTTTATGTTCTGGCAGCCTATTATTTCATTCAGCTGATAGATAATAACTACATAATTCCCTATATAGTTGCCTCAAAAGTAAAAATCAATGCCCTTTTCTCTATAATAGTGGTAATTGCCGGGAATGCATTATGGGGCATACCCGGTATGTTTCTTGCCATACCGCTACTTGCCATTGTAAAACTCATTTGCGACCATATCGAACCCTTAAAACCCTGGGGATTTTTATTAGGCGACACCATGCCCCCATTATTAAAAATCAAAACGATTTTTAAAAAACAAAAAATAAATCTACATGATAGGGATTAAAAAAGAAGGCATTATACTGTGGAAAACCAATTTAGAATTTGAAAACGAATGTGTACTAAATCCAGCAGTAATACGCGAGGGCGACAGTGTTCATCTTTTTTACCGGGCTGTACGGGAAGGAAATCATTCAAGTATTGGTTATTGCAGGCTGGATGGCCCGTTGACAGTTGCTGAACGGTGGGATAAGCCTTTAATGGTTCCTGAATTCGAGTATGAATCGCATGGTGTTGAAGATGCGCGTATTGTTAAGATTGATAACCTGTATTATATGACATATACGGGGTACGATGGGATAAATGCCCGAGGGGCTTTAGCTACTTCAAAAATTTTTATGCATTTTAAAAAACAGGGAATCATTGTTCCTCCCATCACTTATGCAGAATTTGTATTACTTGCTGAAACTGCTGCTAAAGTAAATGAAAAATATTACCGTAATCAGAAGTTTTACTCCCAGCGGGATGATCCTGAAAAAAAAATGAAGCTGTGGGACAAAAATGTAATTTTCTTTCCCCGGAAAATTAATGGTAAACTGGTATTCCTTCACCGGATAAGGCCTGGCATTCAAATTGTTTCTGTAAATAGCATAAAGGAACTCACCAAAGAATTTTGGAAAGATTATTTTCTTAATCTGCAGGAACATATCGTCCTCGATCCTGTTCATAAGCATGAGTCAAGCTACATTGGCAGTGGCTGCCCTCCAATTGAAACAGAACACGGATGGCTATTGATTTACCATGGAGTGGAAGAAACTGAAAAAGGGTTTGTATATTCTGCCTGTGCGGCCTTACTGGATTTAAATAATCCTTCCAAAGAAATTGCCCGGTTGCCTTATGGTTTGTTCTCCCCCGAATATGAATGGGAATTAAAAGGGGAAGTAAATAATGTAGTTTTTCCCACAGGAACTTCATTGTTTGGCGGAACCCTGTTTATCTATTATGGAGCTGCAGATAGCGTTATTGCCTGCGCATCATTGAATTTATCGGAGTTGATGGCCGAATTGTTAACTTATACTGTGAAAGATGAAAAATAAAACCGGTTCCAATCAGTTCGGGGAGTCCGTAAATCATCACAAAGGGTTGTTTGGTCTGAAAAATTCAGTATATCCCGCAATTATTCCACTGATAAGTAAACAAAATCCTATTCAAGATCATACCAATGACCTGGCTGAAATCTTGTTTATTACCTCATATCCACCAAGGGTATGTGGCATAGCAACCTATTCCCATGATTTGATAAAGGCGCTTAATAATAAGTTCAGCAATTCATTTTCAATAAAAGTTTGTGCATTGGAATCAGGAGATGAAAATTATCCATATCCCGGTGAAGTAAAATATATTCTTAACACTTCATTAGCTGCCGGATATGAAAAATTGGCATTAAATATTAATAAAGACAATCACATTAAAATCGTCTTGATACAGCATGAGTTTGGTTTTTTTAGAGAACAGAAACAAATATTTCTGCAGTTTTTATATGAACTTTCAAAACCGGTTATTATTGTTTTTCATACGGTACTGCCTCATCCTGATGAACAGCTAAAATCAAATATAGCGCGTATTGCTGCTGCTTGCAGGTCAATCATCGTAATGACCCATAATTCAGCTGAGATTTTAATGAAAGATTATGGTTTACCACAGCAAAAAATATCAGTGATAGCCCACGGAACCTACTTAGTTCCCCGTTTAAGCATGAAATCTTTAAAGCTGAAGTATGGGATAATAGATCGGAAAGTTCTTACAACATTTGGTCTGCTTAGTTCCGGAAAGAGCATCGAAACTACCCTTGAAGCATTACCAGCCATTGTTAAGCAATGCCCTGAAGTGGTATTTCTTATTATTGGTAAAACGCATCCCGAAGTTGTGAAAAAGGAAGGAGAAAAATACCGGGAAATGCTCGCGCAAAAAGTAAAAGATTATGATCTTCAGGATCATGTGATATTTATTAATAGCTATCTGGCATTGCCGGATTTGCTCGAATACCTGCAACTTACTGATATTTACCTGTTTACCACCAACGATCCGAACCAGGCTGTAAGCGGCACTTTTGTTTATGCCATGAGTTGTGCCTGCCCTATCATTTCTACACCTATACCGCATGCAAGGGAAGTGTTGACCAAGGATACAGGAATTATTTTTGATTTTCGCAATTCACAACAATTAGCCGATTGCGTCATCCGGTTACTCAACAATAAACCGTTACGAAGGAAAATCAGTACAAATACCTTGCAGAAAATAGTTTCCACAGCCTGGGAAAATTCTGCCGTTGCGCACGCCATGTTGTTCGAAAAAATTGCCGGCGATAAAATTATACTTCGATATAATCTCCCGACCATCAACCTGAACCATCTGAAACAAATGACAACCAATGTTGGAATGATTCAGTTTTCAAAAATCAATCGACCCGATATCAAAACTGGTTATACCCTGGACGATAACGCACGGGCTCTGGTAGCCATGTGTATGCATTTCAAATTAACCGGCGACGAAAAGGATGTCTGTTATATACATAAATATTTCAATTTCATAAGACATTGCTTACAACCTGCAGGAGATTTTTTAAATTATGTAGATAGGGATGGCAACTTTACCGGTCAAAACAAAGCTACCAACCTGGATGATGCTAATGGAAGGGCTCTTTGGGCCCTGGGTTATTTAGTCTCAAAGAAGAGTTTCCTTCCTGAGGAAATTATATCCGAGGCCAATGCAATCATTCAGAGAGTAATTCCTAGTGTAGAAACGATGCATTCAACACGGGCTATGGCCTTCGCAATAAAAGGTTTGTATTACCATCAGAAAGCAACAGAATCGCCGGAAAATCTTAGACTTATAAAAACATTCGCTAATCGTTTGGTACAGATGTATAAGCACGAAACGAGCGAAAAATGGGAATGGTTTGAAGGCTATCTAACCTATGCCAACAGCATATTGCCTGAGGCCATGTTATATGCCTGGTTGTTAACAGGAGAAACAATTTACAAAGACATCGCCAGATCATCGTTTAATTTTCTATTGTTGAAAACTTTTAATGAAAACGGGATAGAAGTAATTTCCAACAAAAACTGGCTTCAAAAGGGACAGGAAGCGGGGCATTTTGGCGAACAACCGATTGATGTTGCCTATACCATAATGACATTAAGTAAATTTTACGATGTATTTGCGTATGAAGACTACCGCCTGAAAATGGTAACTGCATTCAACTGGTTTTTAGGGAACAACTGCTTACATCAGATTGTTTATAACCCAAGTACCGGCGGTTGTTACGACGGGCTTGAAGAAACTCATGTGAACCTCAACCAGGGTGCAGAGTCAACAGTAAGTTACCTGATGGCAAGATTGACGGTTGAAAAGTACAAGAAGCCGGATAGAAAACCGTTTGGACAGTTGGAAATGAAAAATTCGACCATGTTAACATCATATTACTTCATTACAGATGTATATGGAATAACCCAAAAAAAATCGAAGCACTTGAAAATGTGCGAATGATGTAATATATAAAAAAGTTGTGTAACAATTAATATTTTAAAGGTAATCATCTCTATAACATTAATATTAACTTAAAAAAAGCATTATGAAAAAATCATTGCACTTCCTTGCATTCTTATCCTTGATTCTTGGCTTGCTATTTACTTCGTGCGGGCCAAGTAAAAAACTTATGGTGTCGGAAGCCAAAGTTGATGAGCTTCAAAAAGACAACGCCAATACACATAATAAACTGAATGTGTGTAACGCACAGGTACAAAATCTTAATGAAGAAAAAGTATCCTTGCAGAATGAATATGCTTCGATTCAAAAGGATTTGAAGGATCTTTCTAACGAATCAAAAATGACTATTTCCGACCAGGCGAGGCGATTAAGAAACCTCCAGAATATGATTCAATCACAAAAGGATATAATGACCAGGCTTAAAAATTCAATAGCCGATGCGCTGATGAATTATAAAGCTGATGAGCTATCCGTTTACATTAAAGATGGAAACGTTTATGTTTCGCTCGAAGAAAAATTGCTATTCAAATCGGGTAGCGATGTGGTTGATCCTAAAGGAAAAGAAGCGCTCAAATCTCTTGCCATGGTGCTTAATAATACCAAAGACATAACTGTAATGATTGAGGGTCATACGGACAATGTCCCCATTAAAACTAAACTATTTGAAGATAACTGGGATCTCAGCACAGCAAGAGCCACATCCATTTTACGTATATTGACAAAGGACTATGGCTTTGATCCGAATCGTATCACGGCATCAGGCAAAGGCCAATTTCACCCAATAAAAACGAATGACACAGTTGAAGGTCGTGCTGCCAACCGCAGAACTGAAATCATATTATCTCCTGACCTGAATGAGATTTATAAGCTGTTATATCAATAAGATTGAAAGGTGTCTTTATCATCTTATAACAAATTATTTTAGTTGACAAAAACAGTTGCCCTTATTGTTGCTCACCCCGATGATGAAACATTATGGGCCGGTGGAACAATACTCAATCATCCGTCATGGCGGTGGTTTATTGTTTGTCTTTGCCGGGGAAGTGATAAGGAACGTGCCCATAAGTTTTATAAAGCATTGAAAATTCTTAAGTCGGAAGGGATCATGGGCGACCTTGACGATGGCCCTGAACAGAAGCCTTTGGAGGAAAAAGAGGTTGAAAATGCCATACTGGACTTATTACCCGGGAGGCATTTCGACCTGATAATTACCCATAATCCAACAGGAGAATACACAAGACACCTCAGACATGAGGAAGTAAGTGAAGCAGTCATTAAACTCAGGCATACCGGTAAAATATCTGCCGACGAACTATGGACCTTTGCTTACGAGGACGGCAATAAGGAATATTATCCCAGGCCTGTCGAAAGTGCTACTATTTACCGGACACTTACGAAACGGATATGGCTGAGGAAATACAATATAATTACAGAAACGTACGGATTTGAAAAAAACAGTTTTGAAGCAGAAACAACTCCAAAGGCAGAATCATTCTGGCAATTTGAAAATTCGTAAATTCATGAGGGTTCGTAAATAGTATGTATGCTATAAAAATATTCACAAATGAAAGTACTAGTATTATATGATTATCCACCTCCACCCGGAGGGCTTGCAACCCAGGGAGATCTTCTTTACAGGGGACTACTTGAAATGGGTGTTGATGCCCATGCTGTTCATTTCGAATCAGCACAGGAGAAGGAATGGTACTATCGCTGGTTTGAGCCAAATGTTGTTGTTGGTATAGGCTACTGGGGGCACACACCACAATTAGTGCTTCACCCTCAACGGTATGGTGTTCAGCCGGTACCATGGCTGGTTGCCGATGGTTACATTGCAAACTACCAGGAGGTTTTGAATGCTCTTACGCTTATACTGGTAACATCGAATTGGGTAAAGGCGATGTATGTCCGCGACGGGATCAGTGGAGATAAAATTGAAGTGTTACCTATAGGCTGCGATACGGATACTTTTATTCCTTACAGTAAGGACGACCCAAAAATTCTGGCTGTGCGCGATTCGTTGGGTATTTCACCTGATCAGTTAATGATCCTCACTGTTGGTGGCGACGCCGCATCAAAAGGTGCCCAGGAGGTGATGCAGGCGCTTGCTATCATTGATATAAAAGCGCCCGATTGGAAATATGTATGTAAAGTATGGCCTCAACCACGAACCAAGCTCCAAAACCTGACCGATCTGGAAATGGCCACACATCTGGGCATTGAAAAAAATGTGACTTATGCGACCAATACAATTTCACGAAATTTCATGCCTTATCTGATTGGAGCATGCGATATATATGCAGCCCCATCGCGGCTGGAAGGCTTTGGAATGCCGCAAGTGGAAGCAGGAGCATGCGGAAAACCGGTTATAGGTATTGAGGCTATGGGAATGCTTGATACACTTATACATGGCGAAACGGCATTCCTGGCAAAGATTGCGCAGAAAATTGTTGTGAACGAAGTAATGCTGGGAGACGAATCAGGCTTTGAAGATAAACATAAAGTGATATTTAAAGTGCCACGGACAGTTGATTACCGTGCAAATGTTCATGATATTGCCAAGTATCTGATGGTTCTTATGGGTGATTCAGCATTGCGTGAAAAAATGGGCAAAGCAGCAAGAGAGCGCGTAGTAAAAAATTTTGACTACCGCGTTGTCGCAAAGCGGTTTGTACAGATAATGAACGATAAATTGGGAATAAAATAATTTGAAAATTTGAAAATGTGTCAATTTGATAATGAAAAATACAAATTTTTAATTGATTTATAGTTTTCAAATCTTCAAGTTATTGAATTTTAAAATTATTCAGATTTCAATTTTTTTCTTCCATTTTCAAATTTTCAAATTAGCAATATGCAAACTGCAAACCGGCAAGAGATAGAAGAGGCAAAGGAGGCAGCCCTTGAAGTGCTGCTTCATAATGCTCACGGACCATACCATGGACTTCCACGTACTGCAGGCTGGGGATATCCGGAGCCATATACAAGAGATTTGATGATTTCAATTTTTGGGATTGCTGTTTCCGGGAATCATAAGCTACTGGAGAGCATTCGGAGGGTTTTGGAAACACTGGCAAAAAATCAGACATTACATGGTCATATACCTTCGCTGGTGCACGACAAAGAGGACCGCGGATCAAGTGATACAACTCCTTTGTTTTTGCTGGGTGTTGGCATTTTTAGAAAAGTATCAGGCAAATCCGACTTTCTAAATGAAGCAGTTGAAAAAGCTCTGAAATGGATGGAGCATCAAAGCCCTTCTGACCGTTACCTGGTTGCACAGCAGCCAACAAGTGATTGGCGTGATGAACAATGGGTAACCGGATATGGGCTGTTTGTGAACACATTGGTATACAGCTATCTCCGGCTTTTGGGTCAGCACGAAAGAGCAGACAGGATGCACCTCGAAATGAGTCGGTTTACGATTACCGGCGGAACGATACACTATCATATCCACGAAGGTCTTGTGGTAAAGCATAAGCCCTATTATGCTTTCTGGTCATATAAAATTCATAGCAGCGAACGGTTCGACCTGCTCGGTA
>JBAWXY010000042.1:0-16274 GCA_037143835.1 Bacteroidota bacterium | reverse complement strand
TAATTAAAAGAAAAAATATTTTAATATCTTTTAAGTATGCACATATATACTACAGCAACAAAACAACAATGTAATTGTTTAGAAGAAATATGTTAAATCATATTATTGTTAATAACATGTAAACAACAGATGATTAAAATTCATAAACTCCTGTTTTTTCAACTATTTTATTTGTTTTAAATAAATAATGCTGCAAGGAATAAAGTTTTAAGAAAATAAAGTAAAAATATGAACCTGAAATAAACCTTAAAAACTTTACTTTTGCTTCATTGGCAATATCAACAATCTTATCTTAACAGTTGTTAATTAGTTTACTAATCTGCTGATTTTCAAAAACGTTATATTTTTTGAGCTGTTGAAAAGTTGTTAGTACAGTTGTAATGATGAAAAAAACAATAAAAATCTGACTTTTATATCAACACTATTAACAGCATATTATTATTATCATAAATAAATTAAATATTTAAATATAAAAATATTATGATGTTAATAAAAAATTAAAAAACAAGGTGAGGTGAAAATCATTAAAATTATATTGATTAAGTTTATCCATTAGAAATTTTGGAAACAGAATGAAAAAACAATCATCAGAACACTATATATCAGAAATAAAAAGATTGAAAGCAGAAAAAAATGCAATCATTCTTGCTCACTATTATCAAACTGGAGATATACAGGATATTGCCGATTTTGTCGGAGACAGCCTTGCCCTTTCACAAAAAGCGGCATCGAATAATGCAGACATTATACTTTTTGCAGGTGTTAAGTTTATGGCAGAAACAGCTAAAATACTTGCTCCGGAAAAAAAGGTGCTTCTTCCTGATATTAATGCAGGCTGTTCTCTTGCAGATTCATGTAAGGCAGTTGATTTTGAAGAATTTATTAAGAATAATCCGGGTAGAACAGTTGTCTCATATGTTAATACTGCTGCTGAAATAAAAGCATTGTCTGACATTATATGTACATCATCAAATGCAATTCAGATAGTTGAATCACTTCCTGGTGATGAAAAAATTATCTTTGCCCCAGACCGTAACCTTGGAAATTATGTTCTTAGTAAAACAGGACGTGATATAGTTATCTGGAATGGTACATGCCCTGTGCATGAAGAATTTTCTATGGAAGCAATTCTTAAATTAAAAAAAGAAAACCCGGATGCTAAAATTATAGTTCATCCTGAATGTGAACTACCCATCAGGATGGTTGCAGATTATATCGGCTCTACATCTTCATTATTGCAATTTACGAAGAAAGACAATGGAAAATGCTATATTATTGCAACAGAAGCTGGCATAATTCATCAGATGAAAAAGGAAAATCCTGGTAAAACGTATATTCCTGCTCCACCAAGAGATTCAACATGTGGCTGCAGCGAATGCAGTTTTATGAAGCTTATAACAATGGAAAAAATATTTAATTGTCTTAAAAACGAAAAGCCTGAAATCATTATAGATATGGATGTACTCCTGAAAGCTCAAAAGCCTATAAGAAGAATGATGGAAATATCTGAAAAACTTGGCCTTTAAATCATGAAACGGATCACTATTTTTATAATTTTTATTTTAATCTGCAAAATTGGTTTTGCTCAGGAAAACGAAACTTTAAAAGATGGTTATCAGATATTTAAATATCCGAACGGGACCGTATCAAGCGAAGGATTAATAAAGAATGGAAAGCCCGAAGGATTCTGGAAGAGCTATTATGTTACAGGAATAAAAAAATCTGAGGGGCGAAGAACTAATTTTTTTCTTGACAGTATATGGATATTTTACGATCAGGTAGGCGATACAACAGAGAAAATAAACTACCTGGTCGGAAAAAAGAATGGATGGTATTATAAATATAAAAAGGATCCTTCAAGTGGGGTTTATTTATGGTCGAAGGAGCTTTTTGCAGGCGACAGGAAAGAGGGCACTGCATCTATCTGTTTCCCCGATGGTAAAATCCAGCAGACAATAGCATACAACAGTGGAAAAAAAGAGGGTTTATCAAAGGAATATGACAAGGAAGGAAATGTAATAACCCTGCTTGAATATAATAATGATTTTCTTGTAAGCCGGGAAAGAATAAACAGAACAGACAATAAAAGTCTGAAACAGGGCGGATGGAAGGAATTCTATCCCAACGGAGGAATAAAATCTGAAAAAACATATAAAGACGACCTCATGCATGGTTATTATAAGGAATATGACAACCGGGGAAAGCTTGTGCTAACAATGCTGTATGAAAATGGCTCAATTATGAAATCCAGGGTTGAAGATGAACCCGATATCGAAATGGTTAATAAATATGATCCGGATGGAAAACTGATTTATAGCGGCCCCTACCGGAATAAGGTTCCTGTCGGTATTCACCGGGAATATGGAAAAGATGGTAAGGTTATTAATGCTTTCATTTATAACGATAACGGATTAATGCTATCTGAAGGTATTGTTGATGAAGCCGGAAACCGCAATGGTAAATGGAAAGATTTTTATTCAAATGGGAAAGTCCAGGCCGAAGGCCAATTTACGGATAACAGACGCTCAGGTATGTGGAAGTTCTACAACATATCAGAAAAGGTAGAGCAAACAGGTACTTATAATAACGGCCGACCCGACGGATTGTGGAAATGGTATTATGATAACGGTGCTCTGCTGAGGGAAGAGGAATATTTCCAGGGACAACGTGATGGATCATGCACGGAATACTCTGTAACGGGTGAAATTATTGCACAGGGACAGTACTCTGATGGTGAGAAGAACGGCCAATGGAAATATAAATCAGGCGACTTTACAGAAGAAGGCAAATTTATCATAGGGTTAAAAGATGGTGTATGGAGAGCATATTACACCAATGGAAAATTAAAAACCAAAGGAAACTTTGTACAGGGCAATCCCAATGGACAGCAAAGTTATTACTACGAAAACGGGAAAATAAAAGAAGAACAGTTTTTCCAGATGGGTATCAGGGAGAAAACCTGGAAGAAATTTGACGAAGAAGGAATGCCTGTGCTTGTAATTGCATATAAAAATGATGTGGAGATAAGTATTAACGGGGTAGGAATTAAGTTTCCTGAAAGCGACACAAAGCTGATTAAATAGTTACTTTGCTTTATGGAAGAAAATCTCAACATCAGAAAGGACAATATCTCAGTTAACGATAAGGAATTTGAAAAGCAACTCCGTCCATTAAGCTTTAACGATTTCAAGGGACAAAAGCAGGTAATTGAAAATCTTATTGTATTTGTGACAGCAGCAAAACAGAGAGGAGAATCTCTCGACCACGTCTTGTTACATGGTCCTCCCGGACTGGGTAAAACAACCCTGGCCACAATTATCGCAAATGAGTTGCAGGTTAACCTCCGCGTTACTTCGGGACCGGTTCTTGATAAACCTGGCGACCTTGCCGGATTGCTCACTAATCTTCAGGAAGGAGATGTTCTGTTTATAGATGAAATTCACCGGCTGAGCCCTGTTGTAGAGGAGTATCTCTATTCCGCAATGGAAGATTTCAAAATAGATTTAATGATCGACAAGGGGCCGAGCGCAAGAAGTGTCCAATTGACACTTAATAATTTTACTCTGATCGGCGCAACAACACGATCAGGTCTTCTTACTAGTCCGTTGAGAGCGAGGTTTGGCATCAAGTTCCATCTTGAGTACTATGACCACGAAATACTTACAGGTATAGTAAAAAGATCGGCAGGAATACTGAATGTCAGAATTGATGAAGAGGCGTCTGTTGAAATTGCAAGAAGAAGCCGCGGTACTCCAAGAATTGCAAACGCTCTTCTCAGAAGAATCAGGGATTTTGCCCAGGTAAAAGGATCAGGAGAAATAGATATCGAAATAACCAGATATGGTCTACAAGCCCTGAACATAGACCAGCATGGACTCGATGAAATGGACAACAGGATTCTTTCCGTAATAATAGATAAATTCAACGGAGGGCCAGTGGGTTTGACTACAATCTCTACTGCAGTAGGAGAAGAAAGCGGAACAATTGAGGAGGTTTACGAACCTTTTCTGATTAAAGAGGGGTATCTTAAAAGAACACCGCGAGGCCGCGAGGCAACTGAACATGCATATAAACATCTTGGAAAACAGTTCGGGCACAATTTGCCGGGAAAGTTATTCTAAATCCAATTAATTATAAACATTACTGATCTTTTCGAGCCCTTTTGTATTTAAGATCTTGATTCTTCTTCCATTAAGCTCAACCAGCTTGTCAGATTTAAATTCAGATAATAACCTGATAACCGATTCTGTGGCTGTGCCTACTATGTTGGCAAGCTCTTCACGGGTAAGAGATATATTAAGGAATTGCTGATTGTCAAGACCAAAATCATTAACCAGAAACAGTAATACTTCAGCGAGCCGCTCCCTTACAGTTTTCTGGGCTATATCGGTGATAAATGAATTTGCCTCCCCTAATTCATGGCAGGCAAGTTTCAATAATTCGAGTGCGTAAGTAGGATTTGTTTTAATAAATGAAATCAGTATTTCAGAAGGAATAAAACAAACCTGGCAATCTTCAATAACTTTTGCAGATGTACAGGCTAATTCATTACTCAGAACGCTTCTGTATGCAATAATATCCCCCTTCTTGGCAAAACGGATTATCTGTTCTTTTCCGTCAAATCCTGTTTTGAATACTTTAATAATTCCGCTGTTAATGCAAAAGAAACCACTTATCCGGTTACCCTCCTGGTAAAGAATATCCCCGCGCTTATATTGCCTGAAATCTTTTTCAAAATTGATAGTCTCAACTTCCTCCTGTGACAGATACTTGAAAATAGAGACTGATTCAAGTGAGCATTTATCACACAGCGGGACATGAATTTCTTGTTGTTTCATTTCCTGTCTTCAATTAAAGTGCAAAGATTAACATTCCCATTATTATAATTGTTCAATTTTTCTAAAATGCGGTTTTGAATTGATCCAGGAACCTCATATCATTTTCAAAATAAAGACGCAGATCATTAACCTGGTACTTTAGCATTGTAAGCCTTTCAATACCCATACCGAAAGCGAAACCAGTATATTTTTGGCTATCAATATTGCATGCTTCCAGCACATCAGGATGAACCATACCACAACCTAATATCTCAAGCCAACCTGTATATTTGCAAACATTACAACCTTTTCCTCCGCAAATTTTGCAATTTACATCCATTTCTGCCGATGGCTCGGTAAAAGGGAAATATGATGGTCTTAACCTGATCTCAGTTTCTTTTCCAAACATCTCCCTTGCAAAGAATAGCAGTGTCTGCTTAAGATCGGCAAACGAAACATTTTCATCAATATATAAACCCTCAACCTGGTGAAAGATACAGTGCGCCCTGGCAGAAATCGCCTCATTGCGGAAAACCCTTCCGGGGGAAATAGTGCGTATTGGGGGTTTTTGATTTTGCATTACCCTCACCTGTACGGATGATGTATGAGTACGGAGTAAAATATCTTCAGGGCTCGAGTCTTCCGACGAGATTCTTGAAATGTAAAATGTATCCTGCATGTCCCTGGCCGGATGCTCGGGAGCAAAGTTAAGTTTTGTAAAAACGTGATCGTCGTCTTCAATTTCCGGACCCTCAGAAACTGTAAAACCGATACGCGTAAAAATATCAATTATCTCGTTTCTTACAATCGAAATAGGATGACGCGAACCAGTTGAAAACGGAAACGATGGACGGGAAAGATCTGTTGCCGCAGAAATGTCTTCTGTGGTAAGCAGTTCCGATTTAAGAAAATTGTATTTTTCAAGTGCATTCTGCTTCAATAGATTAAGCTTTTGACCCACCTCTTTTTTCTCTGAAACAGCTACATTTCTGAAATTTTCAAAAAGATCTGAAATTATGCCTTTTTTGCTGAGGTATTTCAAACGGAAAGATTCAAGTTCTTCCGGGCTTTTTACCGATAATGTTGATACTTCTTTTAAAAGATCCGATATTTTTTGAAGCATTAAGAAATTATTTTATAATCAATACTAAGTTATTTATTGACAATTTTTATTTTGATAATTTTTATATCATTAACAGGTTTGTCATTGCTGTCAGTACTCACGGAGGCAATTCTATCAACAACATCCAATCCTTCCATTACCTCACCAAAAACGGTATACGTACCGTCAAGCCGGGGTACTCCTCCAATACTTTTATAAACATTGCGCTGCTCTTCAGAAATTTTGAATTCTTTGTTGTTTGTAAGGAATTGAAACATCTTAAATGAAGCAATTTCCTGTATTTTACCATCTGATATTGTTTTTCCCGATAAACGGACACTATCAGCAGTCTCCCTTATAATTTTATTGAATACACTTTGCTTAATATTACTGTTTATGCGCTGCTCTGCCAATGCTAAATCTTCATCGTTATATTTCACTCCCTGTACGATATAAAATTGAGTCCCCGAGGACCTCATTTCCGGATTTACATCATTACCCTCACGGGCTGCCGCCAGCGCTCCTTTCTTATGAAAATATTGCATTGTGAATTCCGCAGGAATTGTATAGGTATTTAAAGAATCAGGCAAATTTGTTACAGGACCAGACTTTATTGCCGGATCTCCGGCTTGTATCATAAAGTCCTTAATTATTCTGTGAAAAGAGACACCTTCATAAAACCCTGTATTTAAGAGTTTAATGAAATTATCGCGGTGGAGAGGAGTTTCATCATATAGTTTTATTTTTATATCTCCGAGAGTTGTTTTGATGGAAATGATAGTGTTCTCGTTACCTCCGGGAGCATTACATGAAATAACTAATAAAAGAACCGGAAGCAGTATTAACTTTTTAAAAGAGATGTTCATGAAAATAAGATTTTGGTTAATAACGTTCTGCAAATCTGAATACAAAGATATTTAACTTTGGACGATTAGCGAAAAAATTGGTTTTCAAATTACGTTATTTTCAGCAAAACTAATATAGGGATTAAAGGATTGAGCCATTAGAAGTATATTTGACATCAAATTTTTAATGTGAAAGAGGTCAGGAATCTTGCTAAGCAAACCCTTGTTTATGGTTTTGGTACAATAGTTCCAAGGTTTCTGAACTATGGTATCCTGACATTTTTTTATACCAGGATCTTTAATAAAGCACAATATGGTGTTGTAACGGAACTTTATGCCTGGATGGTTTTGCTACTAATTGTCCTGACCTATGGTATGGAAACAGGCTTTTTCAGATTTTCGCAAAAGAAAGAGGATTATGAAAAAGTTTACAGCACAGCACTGATAAGTCTTTTTGTTACCTCTTGCCTGTTTGTTCTTTTAGCTTTTATTTTTATAAAGCCTGTTTCGGCAATACTGAATTACAGCAATAATCATGATTACATAAGAATGTTTGCTGCAATCGTGGCAATCGATGCTTTTTGCGCAATTCCGTTTGCAAGGTTAAGAAAAGAAAACCGGCCGGTTGTTTTTAGTTTTATTAAAATAATGAATGTCATTATTACCATTAGTGCGGTTCTTTTTTTACTAAAAATAGCACCAGGAATTTTTAAGAACAGTCATGGTTGGTTTAGAAGAATCTATAATCCCGACTATGGGGTTGGTTATGTTTTTCTGGCAAACCTTATTGGAAGTGCTGTAACGCTTCTAATGTTATTGCCGTTCATTATTAAAACAAAGATCGTTTTTTACAAGACGGTCTGGCTTAGATTATTAAATTACTCTTTTCCGCTATTAATTGCAGGCCTGAGCGGTTCTATCAATGATACGCTTGATAAAGTTATTCTTCGCAGAATGATTGGCGACGAAACAGGTCTTCAAACAGTTGGTGTATATGGGGCAGGATATAAAATTGCAGTTTTAATGGCTCTTTTTATCCAGATGTTCAGATTTGCTGCCGAGCCCTTTTTTTTCGAAAGAGCAAAACATGAAAATGCAAAAGAAACTTATGCATTTGTAATGAAATATTTTATAATAATAATGCTTTTGGTTTATTTGGGTATTAATTTATATATCTCAGGAATTCAATTTATGATAGGGGTTAATTTTAGAGAGGCAATCGTTGTTGTTCCAATTGTCAGCATGGCCTATCTGTTCTACGGAATTTATGTTAATCACAGTATATGGTATAAATTAAATGATCTGACAAGGTTTGGTATATACATTACACTGATAGGCGCAACCATTACAGTTTTAATTAATGTTTTATTTATTCCCGTTTATGGATATATGGCTTCGGCCTGGGCCCATGTTGCATCTTATGGAGCAATGATAATATTGTCGTTTATTTTTGCAGAGAAACGATACAAGGTTCATTACAATATGAAAAAACTTATTCCTTACTTTATTATGGCAATAGCGATGGTAGTTTTTGGTAAGTTTTTTAAATACCCGAATTTAATGGCAGAACTGGCTATTAATACTGTTTTTATTATCATCTTCATTAGTTATGCACAGTTTAAGGATAAAATTCTTACAGTATTTTTTAAAAAGGAAGTATAATGAAAATAAAAGTTGTTAATAAGTCAAAGCATCAATTACCGGCATATTCTACAGCTTTGTCAGCAGGAATGGACATCAGGGCAAATATCGATAAAGAAATAGTTCTAAGGCCATTGGAAAGGGCTATTGTTAAAACCGGACTTTTTCTTGAAATGCCGGAAGGCTATGAGGCTCAGATGCGTCCCAGAAGCGGGTTGGCTATTAATAAAGGAGTTTCTATATTGAATTCTCCGGGAACAATTGATGCTGATTACAGAGGAGAGGTTTGTATTATTCTTATAAACTTTTCGAACGAGAATTTCGTTATTAAGGATGGAGAAAGAATATGCCAGATGGTTATAGCAAAGCATGAAAAGGCCGAATGGATACAGGTTGATAGTCTTTTAGAGACTGAAAGGGGTGCTGGTGGTTTCGGTCATACAGGAAAAGAGTAAAAATGAAACCAAGTAGATATTATATTGTTTTATTAGGGTTGTTGATATTATTTATCTCTTCTTGCGGAAAGAAGATGGTTCCGGCCATGGTGACCGGAGGGCAGAGCATTAATTACGACGCAACTGCATTCAATTATGTTTATGTCGAAGCAATAAAGCAAAAACTCATGGGTAACGGGGGTGACGCCCTGAAATACCTTGAACAATGTATCAAAATAAATTCTGAAAGTGATGCTGCGTATTATCAGATGGCCCAGATAGTACTATCGAATGGAGATATTAAGAATGGGAAAAAGTATGCATTCAAAGCTTTGTCTATTGATCAGGATAACATTTGGTATCTCATGATGCTTGCCGGAATGTATTATAAGGAAAGAAATCTGGATAGTGCGATAATTTACTATGAAAAAGCAGTAAAGTATAACCCTGATAAAGAGAATCTTCAATTAGCATTGGGAAACCTGTACTCTGAAAACAGTAATTTTGAAAAGGCAAAGATAATATTTGACTCTTTTGATAAGAAATATGGAGTAAATGAGAGCTCCACGCTATCTGCGATTAAAAGTCTTATGTGCGCAAAAAAATATGATGAAGCACTTATTAAAGTTCAATTGTTGCTTAAGGAATACCCTGATGAACTACTTTACAACGGACTTCTTGCAGAAATTTACAGGGGTAATGGGCAAAATGAAAAAGCGCTGGAGGTTTATGATCAGCTTATGGGAAAAACCCCTGGCAATCCCCAAACACAGCTTTCTCTTTGTGATTTTCTGATTACGGAAAAGAGGTATGATGAATTATTTTTACTGTTAAATACAGTTATTCTTAATAACAAGGTTACACGCGAAGATAAGATCTCATTATTGGTGCGGTTAATTGAACTACCTGAAATAATTAAGGATAAGGGAGATGAATTAATAATTGGTATTATGGTTTTGGAAGCCAATTACAAAGAAGATGATATCATACCTCTTCTTAGGCCAGAACTAATGATCAAGCAGTCAAAATTAATTGAAGCTTCTTTGCGTTTGGAAGAGATTATTAAAATGAAACCGGAGAATTATTATGCCTGGGAGAAACTACTCTTAGTGTATCTTCAGCTGGGAGACTATAACAAATTAATGATTAAGGGAGAAGAATGTGCTACGCGTTTTAACATATCATTTCTTGCAAAAGTATTATATGCAAACGGAGCACTTGAAAATGGTAAATATTCGATTGCATTGGAGGAATTAAGAAAGGCTGAAATACTGGCCGGTGATAATAAAGACAGTATTATACAGGTACTTACGATGAGGGCAGATGTATATTACAGGATGAAGGATTATACAAAAGCGTTTGAAATATTTGAGGAGGCAATAAAGTCCAATAAGGATGACATGACTGTCATTAATAATTATGCATACTACCTTGCCGAGCAAAACATGAAGCTTAAAGAGGCTGAAGAGATGGCAAAGAAGGTAATAGAAAAAGAAAAAGGAAATACGACGTACCTTGATACTTACGCTTGGGTCCTGTATAAAAGAGGGAAACTGAATGAAGCAGGTAAGATTATGGAGGCTATTATTAATAGTGGTGAAAAACCTGATGCTGAGTGGTATGAACACTATGGCTTTATTCTTAAAAGGCAAAAGAAATGCGCTAAAGCAATCGAGAACTGGAATATTGCGATAAGAATAGACAGCACAAAAACCAACTTGATTAAAGAGATTAAGAATTGCGGAAGATAAATTTCATATTGTTTCTATTGATATTAAGTACGGGATGTTCTGTAATTAGGAATGGAAGAAACAGAAATTATGGATTGTCAGACGCGATAGTATCTGAAAAATTGTTTGAAAGCATTAGAAAACAGAATATTACATCGAACAGCTTTTTCATTCAAAAAGCTGAATTTTTAATTTCAAGTAAGGAAGGTGCAGAAAAATTACTTGGAAGTATAAAGTTTGAAAGTCCTGACAAATACCTTATAAGCATTAAAAGCAGAACAGGAATTGAAGCTGCAAGAATTTTTATATCTGATGATACAATTCTTATTAATGACAGGATTAACAGGAAACAATATTATGGTTCAACTCAGTATTTAAAAAGCAAGTATGGTATAACAACTTCTGTATTGCCGATAATATTTGGAGATTATATTACCGATAATTTATCTGATAATAAGGCAATATGTTCAGATGGTAAATTGGATATTATTGGTACAGTAGGCGGAATAAAGATAAAGTATGTTATTGATTGCAAAAAAGGGAAAATCATTTTAGCTATTCCTGAGAATAGGTCGAATGAAGAAGGAATTGAAATTCAATATAGTGATTTTTTTAAAAATGAAAATGTTCTATCTCCGGGGAAAATTGAAATAAAGGATTTTCAAAGAGAAACAACGGTGGACATTAAAATTCAAAAAATAGAATCTCAGTGGAGTGGAAAGATTGAATTTGTCCCGGGAAAAGGATATGAATTAATACGGCTTTTATGAAGTGTTTAGTGCTGTTAACAATAATGTTTTTCGGTTTTTACACTTGTTTGAAAGGACAAACGAAGGCAGAACTGGAGGAGCAAAGGAAGAAAACTCTCGATGAAATAGCTTATGTCGATAACCTGCTGAAAACAACAGCAAAGGAAAAGACAGAAAGCATGAGCGCAATAAAAATAATCGGCAAAAAACTTGATTTGCGGGAATCAGTAATCCGTGTAATGGGCAAGGAAATCTCATTATTATCAGAGCGGATTGAACTCAATGCTCTTGCAATTGAGATAATGGGGAAAGATATGGTAGAATTAAAGAACGATTATGCTAAGGCTGTCATTAATTCTTATAGATTCCAAAAAGGAAACCCGGAACTTGTATATATTTTATCTGCAAAAGATTTTAACCAGGGTTATAAACGTCTTAAATATTTGCAACAAATTACAAAGTTCAGAAGAAGAGAATCGGAAATTATTTTAGAGTTAAAAGAGCAGATAGAAACTTCAAAAGAAAAACTTCAGAATGATCTGTATAGAATTTCTGATTTAAAGTCGAGGGAGGAACAACAGAAAAGCCTGCTGCAAGGGGAGCAGGAAAGAAAGAAACGAATGGTTAAATCTCTGAGCAATAAAGAAAAACAATTAAAAAAGGATTTGGAGAAAAAAAAGAGAATTGCAAAAAGAATTGAAAGTGAAATTGCCAGAATTCTTGATGAGGAAAGAAGAAAGGCAGTAAGATCAGATAATACTCCGGAGCAGACGTTAATTGGAGAAAATTTTGAGGAAAACAAGGGCAGATTACCGTGGCCGGTCGAAAAGGGAATAATAACAAGTCATTTTGGAGTTCAAAAACATCCGGTTCTAAAGAATGTAACAGAAAATAATATCGGAATTGAAATTACAAGTTCCGGTAAGATGACTGCAAGAAGTGTTTTTCAGGGTGAAATAGTTAGGGTGTTCTCTATCGCAGGAGCAAATATGACCGTTATAATACGACATGGGAAATATCTGTCAGTATATTTGAATATTGTAAATGTAAAAGTTAAACCAGGAGATAAAGTGATCACAAAACAAGACATTGGAGATGTCTATTCTGATCCGGGGGATAGTTATAATAGTATTCTTAAATTTATGATCTTTGAAACAAATGCAAAATATTTGAATCCGGAATCATGGATTTCAAATAATTAGAATGAATTATGTAACAAATACTCCCTATTTCAGTATAAAGGGTTGCATTTAAACCCGTATGAATAAAATAATAAAAATAGAATCGAGGCAAAGCAATCTGTGCATTGTCGAAAATGCAATAGATGAAATTACAAACGAAATTGGAATCAAACAGGATAATTATGGAAAGATTTTAGTTTCTATTCTTGAAGCAGTTAACAATGCAATATTACATGGCAATAATTCAGATCCGGAAAAGTTTGTCCATATAGCAATAGGCTTTAAAAGCAATGCGCTTAAAATAAAAGTTACAGACGAAGGTACGGGTTTCAGTCCTGAAGAAGTTCCTGATCCTACAATTCCTGAAAACGTAAAAGCATTGAGCGGGAGAGGCGTTTTTCTTATGTCACGTTTGGCTGACAAGATTATTTTTAGTAAAAAGGGAAATTGTGTAACTATGATTTTCAAAAACATCATATCTTGAGCATTAGGATATTTTATGATGATACCAGCTTCAGGCTTAAGGGATGGAGAAAAGCCGAGAAGATCATTGAAAAGATCATCGAGAGAGAGAGAAAAACCCCCGGGGATCTTAATTTTATCATTACTAAGGATGAATCTTTAAGAAAAATCAATGTTCAGTTTCTTGAACATGATTACAATACTGATGTTATTACTTTTGATTATTGTACTGGCGATATCATAAATGGCGAAATTTATATTAGCATAGAAACTGTTGAAAAAAACGCAATCAACTATAAAGCTAGTTTAAAAATAGAGCTTTTACGAGTTATGATACATGGGGTCTTGCATTTATCGGGATATGATGATAAAACTGAAAAGCAAAGAGCAGAGATAAGGGTAATGGAGGATATGTGGTTGAAAATAATTGAAAGTTGAATAAATGGATTTTAGTTATGATATAATTGTTGTAGGTGGAGGTCATGCAGGTTGTGAAGCAGCTCATGCGGCGGCTCTGATGGGAGCAAACACCCTGCTTATAACAATGGATATGACTAAGCTTGCTCAAATGTCGTGCAATCCGGCAATGGGAGGAATAGCTAAAGGACAAATTGTCAGGGAGATTGATGCGCTGGGAGGGATGAGCGGAATTATTACTGACAGAAGCATGATCCAGTTCAGAATGCTTAACAGGTCAAAAGGTCCGGCTATGTGGAGCCCCAGGGCACAATGCGACAGGCAAAGATTTACTATTGAATGGAGAAAGGTACTCGAACAAACAGATAATCTTCGTATCTGGCAGGAACAGGCACAGTTATTATTATTGGAAGAGGATAATGTTGTTGGTGTGGAAACAGCTTTTGGAACCAGGTTTAATGCCAAAGCAGTTATTCTGACAAATGGTACTTTTTTAAATGGCTTAATGCATATAGGGTTTAAAAGAATATCAGGTGGCAGATCCGGTGATCAGGCATCAACAGGTTTAAGCGAGCAATTAGAACAAATAGGATTTTCAGTCGAAAGGATGAAAACCGGCACAAGCGCAAGAATAGATGGAAGATCAATTGATTTTTCTGTTATGATCGAACAAAAAGGTGATAAGGAAGGACGAACTTTTTCTTATCTGGATGAGGAAGCGAAAATCACGGAGCAGAAAAGTTGTTATATCACTCACACAAATGAAGAGGTTCATGAAGAGTTAAGAAAAGGTTTAAAGTTTAGTCCTCTTTTCACTGGCCGGATTAAGGGAAGGGGTCCCAGGTACTGCCCAAGTATTGAGGATAAGATCGTCACCTTTAAAGATAGAAATGCACATCAGTTATTTATTGAACCTGAAGGATTGGACACGGTTGAATATTATATAAATGGATTTTCAAGTAGTCTGCCGCTAGAGGTACAGTTAAAGGCATTGAGAAAAGTAAAGGGATTGGAAAAGGTAGATATTTTCAGACCGGGTTATGCTATTGAGTATGATTTTTTTCAGCCAACACAGCTGAAACATACACTTGAGACAAAGAAAATCAGTAATCTTTATTTCGCAGGACAAATTAATGGAACAACTGGTTATGAGGAGGCCGCGGCACAAGGTCTGATGGCTGGAATTAACTCAGTATTAAAGATAAGAAATATAGATCAGTTTATTCTTGGGAGAGAGGAATCCTATATAGGAGTACTTATTGATGATTTGGTAACAAAAGGAGTGGATGAGCCATACAGAATGTTTACATCACGAGCTGAGTACAGAATACTTTTAAGGCAGGATAACGCCGATGAAAGACTTACAAGAAAGGCGTACGAATTAGGAACAGCAGACATAGGAAGAGTTCAACGACTGGATGAAAAGGAATTATTGATTAAAGAGATTATTGAGTTTCTTGCAGAGACTAGTGTTGGACCGGACGATGTTAACATGTTTCTTGAAAAGGTTGATACTAATATAATTTCACAAAAAGTTAAGGCAATAAAAATCGCATCACGTCCCCAGGTGGAAATTGGTTCTCTTCTTGAACTCATAAAAGGGGGTACTGAACTTAATGCAGTTAAGTCAACACGATTTAAAGAAATCGCTGAATCGGCAGAAATCAAGATTAAATATGAGGGTTATATTCAAAGAGAAAAAATTGTAGCGGATAAAATAAAAAGACTAGAGAGTTTAAAGATCCCTGAGGATATTGATTATAATGAATTAGTATCTATTTCAACGGAAGGAAGGCAAAAACTAAACAGAATAAAGCCTGTCAATATTGGACAAGCAGGAAGAATTAGCGGAGTATCTCCTTCTGATGTGAATATTTTATTAATGTACCTGGGTAGATAAATTGTTCCACGTGGAACAATTCATATAAAAACAAAAATTATTATTTATGAAAGTTTGCGGATACCTGGTTGATATTCATAAAAGGGATATCTATCCTGTAATTATCAAAGTTCTGAATGGGAAGATTGATAAGATAGAAAAGACAATAAAAGCGCCGGATATTTATATTTTACCAGGCTTGATTGATGCTCATATTCATATTGAAAGTTCCATGGTTACGCCTGGAGCATTTGCAATGGCAGTTGTAAGGCATGGTACAACAGGAGTTGTTTCTGATCCACATGAAATAGCAAATGTTCTGGGAGAAAAGGGTGTTAGGTTTATGATAAATGATGGGCGGAAAGTTCCCATGAAATTCTGGTTCGGCGCACCATCTTGCGTACCTGCAACAATCTTCGAGACAAGCGGAGCGAAATTGGGCAGTGTCGAAATTGAAAGCCTTCTGAAACTTCCGGAAATTAAATATCTGGCAGAAATGATGGATTTTCCTGGTGTAATTTCTGATGATAAAGAGGTTCTTCGAAAAGTGGATATTGCCCGAAAGCTTGGAAAACCTATTGATGGTCATGCTCCAGGTTTATCTGGTGAAATGCTAAGTAAATATATTGATGCAGGAATATCAACAGATCATGAGTGCAGTACCCTTGAAGAGGCTAAGGAGAAAATATCTTTAGGAATGAAAATACTTATAAGAGAGGGCAGTGCTGCCAGGAATCTTAACTCTTTGAAGGAATTATTTAACACAAACCCGGAAATGGTAATGCTGTGCAGCGATGATCTTCATCCTGAAATGTTGCAGGCACGACATATTAATAAAATCATTGCACAACTGATTACAGAAGGATTTGATGCATTTGATGTTATTCGCAGCGCCACAATTAATCCGGTTAATCATTACAAGTTGGAGGCGGGTCTGCTTCAGCCGGGACAAAGTGCTGATTTTATACTGGTGGATAATCTTAGAAGCATGAATGTTCTTGAAACATGGATTGAAGG
>JBAWXY010000041.1:0-16483 GCA_037143835.1 Bacteroidota bacterium | reverse complement strand
GTGAACTTTTTTGCAAAAAATAGCTTGTCACCTTTTGGTTCACCCGGGAACCGGTTTTTTTTGCTTTTTTTTGCTTTTGACTGCGTAGGGGTAAAAATGAAAAACCCTGAAACAGAGGCTATTTCAGGATTTTGCTGTAAATTGCATTTTCATTCTGCGGAGAAAGAGGGATTACTTTCAGTGATCCCTGTGGGGGTGGCTTCAAAGCTTAAATTACCCTTCGGGTTTGTTAATTTTCCCTTCAGCACCTCTCAAAAGCAAGCTTTCTTCGGCGCTTTGGTAAAATAAAAAATCCCGACAAGTCGGGATTAATTTAAGCTTTGGCGGAGAAAGAGGGATTCGAACCCCCGGATCCGTGGTTACAGATCAACGGTTTTCAAGACCGCCGCATTCGACCGCTCTGCCATTTCTCCGCCGCAAAGATAATATTTTTTTGTTTTTTTAGATTTTTTTTGAAAAATAAAGTAAATGTCAGATAATCAGTGATATGCAGTTTTTATTAACAGGATGTGAACAAAATAGCTGAAAAGAGATTCTGAAGATGAAGAATAGTGAGTGGTTACGACATTTTGATCAAAAACTGGTTTTCGTCCAAAAATATCGCTGTTTTGACCTTAAAGTGGCACTATTTGTAGAAAAACGGAAAAAAAAGTTTGCACATGAATTAAAAAAAAATAAATTTGTATTCAATTATAAGATTGGTCTAACCCTTAAATTTTTTACATTATGACAAAAAAAGAATTGGTTAATGCAATCGCCGCTGATGCATCTCTTTCTATTAAAGATGCAGGCAAAGCTTTAAACTCATTTGTTGGAGCTTTTGGAAAAGCAATGAAAAAAGGTGAGAGAATCCAGCTTCCAGGCATGGGTACTTTCAATGTTAACAAAAGAAGTGCAAGAGTAGTTCGTAACCCACGTACCGGTGAAAAACTGAACGTTCCTGCTAAAAAAGTTGTTAAATTCAAAGCAGCTCCAGCTCTTAACAAAGGTCTTTAATCTTAACTGATTGAGATTGTTTAGGGGTGTTTTTACACCCCTTTTTCCATTTCTGAGTAATTTCTTCATCTTCTCATGCTTACAAACCGTCAACTCTTCCTCCGGCATCTCGGACAAACTTCATCAGCACCTATGATGGTTGAAATTGTCAGAGCTGAAGGGGTGTTTATGTACGGACCTGACGGTAAAAAATACTTTGATCTTATTTCCGGAGTATCTGTGAGTAATACCGGCCACCGCCATCCGAAAGTAGTTGAAGCAGTTAAAAATCAGGTTGATTCCTATATGCATCTGATGGTCTATGGTGAGATTATTCAAAGCCCTCAGGTGAAATATGCTGAGCGACTGGCAGAAATTCTTCCACCTGAACTGAACACCTGCTATTTTGTGAACTCCGGCAGTGAAGCAGTGGAGGGTGCTCTTAAACTTGCTAAAAGATTCACTGGCAGAAGTCGTATAATATCGTTCAATAACTCTTATCACGGAAGCACTCACGGCGCATTGAGTATCCAGGGAAGTGAATTTTACAGGAATGCCTTCAGACCTTTGCTGCCAGATACTTACCAGGTTGGTTTTAATGATGAAAATTCACTGGACTCAATTGACAACAAAACAGCTTGCGTGATTATCGAGCCGGTACAGGGAGAGGCTGGGGTTATCTATCCTGAAAATGGTTTCCTCGAAAAGATCAGAAGCAAATGCAACTCAACCGGCACCTTGTTGATTTTCGATGAGATACAAACAGGTTTTGGCCGTACAGGCTTTATGTTCGCAATTGACAGGTTCGGCGTTGTACCCGATATATTGCTTCTTGCAAAAGCCCTCGGAGGAGGAATGCCTTTGGGTGCATTCATCTCTTCAAAAGAGATTATGTCAGCACTGGTATCAAACCCACCGTTGGGCCATATTACAACTTTCGGTGGTCATCCGGTCTGTTGTGCCGCCGGCCTTGCTTCGCTTAACGTAATCATTGAAGAAAAACTTGTCGAGACCTGTAACACGAAGTCATCACTGTTTAAAAAGAAGCTCAACCACCCTCTGATTTCAGAGGTGAGGGGGGAAGGTCTTTTACTGGCGGTTCAACTTACAGATCCTGAATATGTTCAGTATGTCATTGCCCATGCTCCGGATTATGGCCTGATTCTTGATTATTTTCTTTTCTGCAACAATGCCTTCAGGATAGCTCCGCCATTGACTATTAGTGAAGATGAGATATCCATGGCTTGCCAACAGGTGAAAAAGCTGCTTGATGTTGCAATGGATAATGCAAAGAAGAAATGAGGAATCTTTTACTATATTTTTTTATAATAGTAGCAATTTCAACAAGCACATTAAAAGGCCAGGCACCTGTAAATGATACACCTCAGGTACTTGAGAAACTTTACGACCGGCTGCTCAGTAATTACATTGACATTGACCGTTTACGGATCAATGATTCGATCAGATTTATTATCGACAGCTATGTTAAATCCGATACAGTGTTTAATCACAGGTTCAAAAACCTTCGTTACCTGGGTCAGATTACTTCTCCCGACTCTCTGCTGAAAATCGTTACATGGAATCTGGTTCTTGGGAGTGGTCAAAGCCGGTATTTTTGCTATTTCATCAGAAAAACTGAACCGGGAAAAGAAAACAGGATTTACCGGTTAACAGCTACTTACAGGGAGGAACCGGTAAAAACCGATACTATCTATACTGAACCGGACTGGTATGGAGCTTTGTATTATGATATTAAACCATACATAATAAATGATAAAAAATGCTGGATATTACTGGGTATTGATTATGGCAACCCGTCTATCAGCAGGAAGATCATAGAGGTATTGAGCTTTACTCCTGATGCTTCAATAATATTTGGAAAGAAATGGTTTGCTTCAGGGGAGAAGATAAAATTCAGGGAAGTTTTTGAATATGTATCAACCGGTATGATGTCTTTAAGATTCATCTCTGACATCTCAATCGTTTTTGATCACCTTGTTCCGTTATCACCTGCTCTGAAAGATGACCTTCAGTACTATGGTTCTGATTATTCATACGATGCATACATTTTTGAAAATGGATTATGGAGATTAAAAATAAATGTTGATGCCAGAAATAAAGAATAGGTAATACTTATCGCTTATTTCAAGCTTCCGGGGTATTTCTAAAAAATGACTATTTGTCAGTCGGAAACTAACGGCACATCTTTTGAAAGTAAAGGGCAGACTATTCATGTTTAACAATAAAACTATAAGATATGGAAACCGGAAAGATTGGCGTAACAACTGAGAACATATTCCCGATAATAAAAAAATTTCTCTATTCAGATCATGAGATTTTCCTCCGTGAGCTTATCTCAAATGCAGTAGATGCAATCCAGAAGCTGAAGACAGTGGCTTCCGTTGGGGATTATAAGGGAGTTCTGGGCGAAACAACTATCCACGTGTCAGTTGACAAGAAGAAAAAAACTATAAAAGTTTCTGACAATGGTATAGGCATGACAAAGGAAGAGTTGGATAAATACCTGAACCAGATCGCATTTTCAAGTGCAAATGATTTCCTCGATAAATATAAAGACCAGACAAGCGCAATTATCGGCCATTTTGGTCTTGGTTTTTACTCTTCGTTCATGGTATCAGATAAAGTTGAAGTAATAACCAAATCATATCAGGATGGGGCTCAGGCTGTTAAATGGAACTGTGATGGCAGTCCGGAGTTTTCCATTGAAGAGGTTGAAAAAGAAAACATAGGAACAGATGTCATTTTATATATTGATAAAGATTCAAAAGAGTTTCTTGAGGAGAGCAGGATTGAACAACTCCTGAAAAAATATTGCAAGTTCCTTCCTGTTGATATTGCATTCGGAAAAGAGAAAGAGTGGAAAGATGGTAAAATGGTTGAAACCGGGAAAGACAAAATTATTAATAACACCAAACCTGCATGGACCCTCAAACCGGCTGACCTTAAAGATGAGGATTACCTGAAGTTTTACCGTGAGTTGTATCCTGCTGGCGATGAGCCATTGTTCCATATTCATCTCAATGTTGATTACCCGTTTAAATTGACCGGTATTTTATATTTCCCGAAGATCAAGAGCAACATCGAAATACAGAAGAATAAGATTCAACTGTATTGCAACCAGGTTTTTGTAACAGATTCTGTGGAAGGCATAGTTCCTGAGTTTCTTACTCTTTTGCATGGGGTTCTTGATTCACCGGATATCCCACTTAATGTCTCAAGAAGTTATCTCCAGAGCGATTCGAATGTGAAGAAGATATCGAGTCATATCACCAAAAAAGTTGCAGGAAGGCTCAGTGAGATATTTAAAAATAACCGGGAAGAGTTTGAGAAAAAATGGGATAATCTGAAGCTGTTCATCGAATATGGTATGATAACCGAAGAGAAGTTCTATGAAAAAGCTTCAAAATTTGCACTTCTGAAAAACACTGAAGATAAGTACTTTACATTTGAGGAATACGAGAAGATTATTAAGGAAAACCAGACTGACAAAAATAAAACGCTGATATATCTCTATTCAACAAACAAAACAGATCAGTACACATACATCGACAAAGCGAGAAATAAAGGTTATGATGTTTTAATTCTCGATGGCCAGCTGGATGTTCACCTTATTAATCAGCTTGAAACAAAATTAAAGGATTCGAGATTTGTGAGGGTCGATTCCGATGTTGTTGACAAACTTATTCAGAAAGAAGAATCGCGTGAATCTAAATTATCTGTAGAGCAAAAGGATGACCTTAAAAGTGTTTTCAACGTCAGGGTAAAATCAAAAGAGATCTATAATGTCGTTTTTGAAACTCTTGATGAGAATGAAGCACCTGTTATTATTACACAGTCTGAGTTTATGCGCAGGATGAAGGAGATGTCGCAGATGGGAGGAGGGATGAACTTTTATGGTGAATTGCCCGATAGTTATAATCTGGTTGTTAATCCAAACCATCAGCTAGTAGTAAAAATTTCTGAAGATCTTCAGACTGAGGCAGGCGCTAAGCTGACTGAAAACAACATGGAGAGAAAGAGACTAAAAGAAGAGATTGACTTCATGGAGAAGGAGAATAAAAAGAAAAAAGCGGATGAAATCAGCCAGTTGGAAAAGGATGATCTCGAGAAACTCCGTAAGGATCTTTCTGTAGTTGAAAATGCCAGGAAAGAAGTACTTGAGTCATATGGCACTGCAAATAAGGTAGTTAAACAACTTATTGATCTGGCTTTTCTTGCAAATAATATGCTGCGGGGTGAAGAGCTTAGTGTATTTGTGAAGAGGAGCGTGGAGCTGCTTTAGATCATTCTCGAAATTTCACCCTTAATATAATCTATCGCCGCCCGTGTCGGCTCCTTTTCGAGCTCCATAATTTTTTCCAGAAGTTGCTTGCTAAACGCCATGCCAGATGCATTAGCCGGCATCTTTTCAGCTTCATTGTTGATTATTCTGATCATATTGGAACGGGCATTCCTGACTACTTCCCAGGCTTGCTGGCTCATATAGATCTGTTGTGACAGGTTATGTTCAAATTCGCTCCGGATAGTATTAAGAAGGGCTGAATGCAGCTGCGAGGCTGTCATGTCCGATGAACTGACTCTTACCAGAAGTGATTCGAGGGAGGTCCTTTCCAGAAAAAGAACTATTCTTTCGTAAGCCTGTAGTTTTATGGGAGTTACTGTCCGGCTGTTCTGAAGGATCAGTTCCTGCCTTCTTTTGTCCTGGTCGTTCTTAATCATATTTTTAAGAATAACCCATGCAGTAAAAAAGACTATCAGTGCCGGGATGGTGATTTTCAGAATATCTGCCAGTATTTCCATTGTTCTGTATTATTGGATTAATATACAAACTTAAGTTTTTCTTTTTTATTTTCAATCATTATAATTTCCCCCTCTGATCTGCAGATATCAATTTGTCTTCTCATGTTTTGTTTTTCAATTTAACTTCATACATTTGGTTTGGTCCTTTTCGGTTTTTTGTGGTCACTATATAATTAAAAGTATGGAATATCTATCAGACAGAATTAAATCTTTATCAGTTTCGCAGACACTTGCTATGGATCAGAAGAGCAGGGAGTTAAAGGCAAAAGGTATCGATATTATCAGCCTTAGTCTCGGAGAACCTGACTTCAATACTCCCGATTACATCAAAGAAGCAGCCAAGAAGGCTATTGATGACAATTATTCCAAGTACCCTCCTGTACCAGGCTATAATGATCTCAGGGAAGCAATCTCGAAAAAGTTCAAAGAAGAGAATGGTCTCAATTATTCTCCCGATCAGATAATTGTATCAGCCGGAGGAAAGCACTCGCTGATAAACGTAATATTATCAATGATCAATCCGGGTGACGAGGTCATTATCCTGGCACCATATTGGGTGAGTTATTATGATCAGATCATCCTTGCCGGTGGTACGCCTGTAGTTGTGGAGGCGAAGCTTGAAAACGATTTCAAGATCAGACCCGACCAGCTTGAAGCTGCAATAACCAGCAAAACAAGATTAATAACTTTCAATTCTCCTTCGAACCCTACAGGGATGGTTTATGATAGGAATGAAATGGAGAAAATTGCCAGGGTAGTTGAAAAACATGAAGGATTATTCATTATTTCAGATGAGATATATGAACATATAATTTTTTCAGGTGAGCATGTAAGTATGGCTTCTTTTGATTTTATCTACGACAGGGTAATCACTGTTAATGGTGTATCAAAAGGATATGCAATGACAGGGTGGAGGATAGGATATATCGGCGCACCCTTGTGGATTGCAAAGGCATGCAATAAGTTACAGGGACAATTCACCTCAGGTGTCTGTTCCATAGCCCAGCGCGCCGCACTGGCTGCAATCCAGGGCACGGACGATTCACGGAAGATGATGAAAGAGGCATTTCTTCGCCGCCGCGACCTTATCTGTGGCTTGCTAAAAGATGTAAAAGGACTTAAAGTAATAGTACCGCAGGGAGCCTTTTATGTGATGCCGGATATTAGTTACTACTTAGGTAAGTCCGATGGTGAGACAAAGATCGGCAATTCGGATGATCTTGCACTCTACCTGCTCGACAAAGCACAGGTTGCAACTGTCGGAGGTGATGCTTTCGGTGCCCCAGACTGTCTGAGAATATCTTATGCAACCTCCGACGATCTTCTGGTTGAGGCTGTAAAGAGAATAAAGGGTGCGCTGGAGCGACTGAAATAATGATCAGTATTTATTGTATGATATAGTCTCCTCAGGAGGTTTTCGCTTTTTCTCCCTGTGATCACTCAGTGAATAACCTATTGTGATTATCAGTTCGACCCGTTTTGATCTGGGAATAGCAAGAAGTTTTCTTAACATCTTTTCGTCAAACCAGCCTATAATACAGGAACCTATTCCTTCGGCCCTGGCCTGGAGGCAAATATTTTCCGACGCAATACCTATATCTATAAGAGAATAATCCTTGTTCTTGATAGTGCCGCCAACCTTCGATGACATGTTCGGCTTTTCTCTTACAACAATTAACTGAACCGGTGCCTGGGCAACGAAGGTATTCATCCCGATCAGTTTGGCTGAAGCAGCCTCGGCAATCTTACCAATCAGCGTAGGTTCTGTTACAACTATGAACTTCCACGGTTGTGCATTACATGCCGAAGGAGCCATCCTTCCGGCTTCAATTATCCTGTCAAGCTTTTCCTTCTCAACCGGTTTATCACTGTATTTCCTGTCGCTCTGCCGGCTGATAATCAGTTCCAACATTTTTTTTCCATCAACCATATTAATAATTATTCGCTAATAGTTCAAAATAACTTTCGGGATGCAGACAGGCCGGACAATTCTTGAGAGGTTTTGTTCCGAAGTGGATGTATCCGCAATTCCTGCAATACCAGAAAACTTTTTCGTCACGTTCGAATACTTTATCTTTCATTACATTCTCAAGCAGCTTTCTGTATCTTTCTTCGTGACCCTTTTCAACTGCAGCAATAGCTTTAAAAGCTGTTGAGATGTTCTTGAACCCCTCTTCTTCGGCAATCTTTGCAAAAGCAGGGTAGAGATCACTCCATTCTTCATGCTCACCTTCTGCTGCAGCAAAAAGATTTTCCTTTGTAGTATCAATTTTACCGGCGGGATATGTTGCGGTTATTTCAACCATCCCTCCTTCAAGAAACTTAAAGAATCTTTTGGCATGTTGCTGCTCCTGCCGGGCAGTCTCAAGAAATATACCTGAAATCTGTTCATAACCTTCTTCTTTCGCAACCTTTGCTGCAAACTCATACCTGTTCTTCGCCTGCGATTCTCCGGCAAAAGCCTTCAGCAGGTTCTTTTCAGTTTTTGTTCCTTTTAAACTTTTTTCCATATCTGATAAGTTTAATGAATTATAAAATATCGAAAAATAATAAATGGTTTAACTCTACGAGATAAATATAGTAAAAATATCTATCTTTATTTTTGAATAAATTCAAAATGAAAGTTTGTTAAACCATAATTAAAAATAAGAAGATGATAATAGTATTATTTTTTCTTGGAATCATATTTCTCGTTCTGTTGATGGCAATCTCGCTTTATAACAGGCTTGTTAAGCTGAGAAATAACAGGGAGCAGGCTTTTGCTGATGTTGATGTTCAACTGAAGCAGAGGCACGATCTGATACCACAACTTGTTGAATCGGTAAAAGGCTACATGGGACATGAGAGGGGCGTGCTTACAGAAATTACCGAAGCGCGGTCTAATGCGATGAAAGCCACTTCAATTAATGACAAAATAGTTGCAGAAAACAGATTGTCGACTGCTCTTGAAGGCCTGAAGGTGTCCGTCGAAGCATATCCTGATCTCAAGGCAAGTCAGAACTTTTTAGATCTTCAGAATGAGATATCTGATATTGAAAACAAGATAGCTGCTGCACGCAGATTCTTTAACTCGGCTACCAAAGAGCTTAATGTTGCTACTGAATTGTTTCCTTCAAACCTGATAGCAACCTTGTTTAACTTTAAGCGCGAACCGTTGTTTGAGCTTGGTGATCAGCGTGCTGCTGCGGAACAACCTCCAAAAATCCAGTTCTGACCTTATGAGGTATTTTGGTTTACAAAGCCAGATTTGGAAAAATAATACCAATTCGGTATTGATCTTGGTCATGTTTCCGGTTATCTTTTTCGGACTGACATGGCTGTTCTTCTTTTTATCTTCGCTTGGCATGAAGGAACCGAGAACAATCAGCGAGATAAACCATAGTTTTATTATGACAGCTCCTTTTATCATATTTGGCGTAATTATTTGGTTTACAATAGCATGGTTCTCTCATTCATCAATGATTAATGCTGCCACCAATTCAAAACCTCTTGCAAGAAATGAAAATAAAAGGGTCTATAACCTGGTTGAAAACCTCTGTATCTCAGCCGGAATGACGATGCCAAAAGTCAATGTTATTGAGGATGATTCTTTAAATGCTTTTGCGAGCGGAATAGATTCAAAAACATTTTCGGTATCTCTTTCAAGGGGAATTATCAATAAACTTAATGATGAAGAGCTTGAAGCAGTTATTGCACATGAACTTACTCATATTAAAAATCGTGATGTCAGATTGCTCATAATCTCAATAGTTTTTGTCGGTATTTTTGCATTTATCTCCGAAACATTACTCAGATCAATGCGGTTCGGGAGGATGGGGAGAGGTAAAAAGGAAGGAGCAGGAATAGTCATTGTTCTCCTGCTTGCACTTATCGGCTATTTGATTGCATCTCTTTTCAGATTTGCCTTATCGAGGAAGCGGGAATATCTGGCCGATGCAGGCTCAGCAGAACTTACACGGAGACCACTTGCCCTGGCCTCAGCACTCAGGAAAGTTGCGGCTGACCCGACAATTGAAGCGGTAAAAAGAAAAGATGTGGCCCAGATGTTTATTGAGAACCCTCAGGTAAAAGAGAAAAAATCATCTTTTTCCCTTACTTCGTTATTTGCAACACATCCACCAATCAGTAAACGGATTCAGTTGCTGGAGCAGTTCTAGTTAATACAACCTTCTTGGTTTGCCCGATGTGGTTAAAAGATCAAATTGATGTTTTATTTTTTTCCCCCAGTTTTATCAGTTTCGACTCTTCCCCCCGGAGGAGTCTTCCTATATTTTTACGGTGAGTTATCAGAAGGGCAATAGCGACAATTATTGAAAACATTTTAAATACTATGGAGGGTGTATCAAAAAGCAGAAAGAGCATTATCGGGAATGCTATTCCCGCGCTCATTGATGAGACAGATACAATACCGGTAAGTAACAAAACGACAAGAAAAACACCGAAGCAGGATATAGTAAGAAGTGGTTGTAAAGCCAGAAGGACTCCGAAAACAGTTGCAACTCCTTTTCCACCCATGAAACCTGCCAGAACAGGAAATATATGTCCGATGATTGCTGTTACTCCAGTCAGGATCTGAAGATTGGTAATCAGTGCACTGCCCGGCTCAGCCAGATTAAAAAAGACCGGCAGCATAGTAGCCAGCCAGCCTTTAGCTATGTCGATAAGTAAAACAGGTATCCCGGTTTTCCATCCAAGCACCCTTATTACGTTGGTGGTACCAGCATTTCCGCTTCCATGCTGCCTTACATCAATGTTGTGAAATTGTTTACCTATCCAGACTGCGGCAGGTATTGATCCGAGCAGGTATGCCAATATAAAAACCAATACTGTATTCAGCATATTTATACAATTTGCTAAATAGTAAGCAATTTATTTTGCTTTGTTCAAACGGGTCACAAGTCCTTCGTGTTGTTTTTTCATTTCTGAAGGAAGCCTGTTTCCAAATATAGCATAATGATCGTTTATAAGTTCAAGTTCTGTCATCCATTCGTTTTTATCAACCTTTATCAGTTCCGGAATATTCTTAACGACATCATTTAACCCGGTAACATCAATACTTCCTTCCTTTGGAACATAACCGATAGCTGTTTCCATAGCAATATCAGCGCCTTCAGTACGATCGAATATCCATTTCAGTACACGGACATTGTCTCCATATCCCGGCCAAAGGAATTTTCCTTCATGGTTCTTACGGAACCAATTAACATTGAATAGTTTTGGGAGTTTGCTTTTATCAGGAGCATTTTCTCCGATTTTTATCCAATGGCCAAAATAGTCTCCCATGTGATAACCACAGAAAGGCAACATTGCAAACGGATCGCGACGCACACCGGCTTTAAGCCCTATTGCAGCGGCTGTTACTTCAGAACCTACGATTGACCCCATAAATACTCCATGATTCCAGTCGAAAGCCTGGTAAACAAGAGGAAGAGTGCCTGGTCGGCGTCCTCCAAAAAGTATGGCTGAAATCGGAACTCCTGCAGGATTTTCCCAATCGCTATCAATTACAGGACACTGTTTCGCTGGAGCTGTAAATCGTGCATTTGGGTGAGCTGCAGGTTTGCCGTTGGCTGCATCATATTTTTCGTTTGTCCAGGTAGTCGTTCCTGATGGAATATCATGACCGATTCCTTCCCACCATACATCACCATCTGGGGTTAAACCGGTATTTGTAAAAATCGAATTGTTTTTACACGAAAGCATGGCATTAGGGTTGGTAGCCATCGAAGTGAACGGGGCAACACCAAAAAATCCAGCTTCGGGGTTGATGGCATATAGTCTTCCATCAGCACCAAATTTCATCCAGGCAATATCATCACCTACACATTCGATTTTCCAACCAGGAATTGTGGGTACCAACATTGCAAGGTTAGTCTTACCGCAAGCACTTGGAAATGCTGCCGCAAAGTATTTCTTAATACCCTTAGGATTAGTAATACCCATAATTAGCATATGCTCAGCCATCCACCCCTGTCTTTTTGCCATGTTAGAGGCAATACGCAAAGCAAAACACTTCTTACCAAGTAGGGCATTCCCGCCATAGCCGCTGCCAAACGACCATATTTCATTTGTCTCGGGGAAATGTGTGATATATTTGCTCTCGATAGGTGCACAAGGCCATTTTTTATCTGTTTCTCCGGGTTGAAGAGGGGCTCCGACTGAATGTACGCATGGTACAAAATCGTTGTTGCCCAAAACATCTAGAACAGCTTTGCCCATACGGGTCATAATACGCATATTAACAACCACATACGGAGAATCAGTAATCTGAATACCTATGTGAGCAATTTTTGAACCAAGCGGACCCATGCTAAAAGGAATAACATACATTGTACGACCTTTCATGCAACTCTTAAACTTAGAGCGAAGAATTTTTTTCATTTCCTGAGGATCGCTCCAGTTGTTTGTAGGACCGGCATCTTCCTGTTTTTCGGAACAGATAAAAGTACGATTCTCAACACGTGCTACATCACTCGGATCGCTTTGAAAATAATAACTCCCTGGACGTTTATTTTCATTGAGTTTTACAGCCATTCCACTCTTAACCATCAAATCAAGCAACTTTTGATTTTCCGTATCAGAACCATCACACCAATGGATTGCATCGGGCTGACATAGATCTGCCCATTCCTTTACCCATCCTTTTAATTTCTCATTACTGGTCATACTCATTCTTTTTTTAAATTACATGCTAAAAACACCTTAACAAATCTGCTAAATTTAAGAATACATTTTAAAATGAGATAAAAGACGAAGTAATATTATATTAATAACAATTTATCTAAACATGCTGAATATTATCAATTATTTTACATGAGTTTTTTACAAAATTTAATTGAAGCCTGGGCTGCTGCCAGTCTTGCGATCGGAACCCTGAATGGAGAACAGCTTACATATGTTAAGCCGGTCCTGAAACAGAATTCAACAGAAGCAGGATCACCGCCCTGTTCACCGCAGATACCAACTTTAAGATCCGGCCTGGTAGCACGACCTTTTTCAACCGACATTTTTATCAGTTGTCCAACGCCATCCTGATCAATAGTCTGGAATGGGTCAGCAGCTAAAATCTTTTTGTCAAGATAATCGTGAAGGAATCCACCGGTATCATCACGGCTGAAACCGAAGGTCATCTGTGTTAAGTCATTGGTGCCGAAAGAGAAGAATTCTGCACTTTTTGCCATCCGGTCAGAGAGAAGACAAGCACGTGGTATCTCTATCATTGTACCATACTTGTACTTAATCGCTTTCACATTAAATTTCTTGCAGACTTCCTCATATACTTTATCAACAACTTTTTTGGTATAATCAAGTTCAGCAACTTCAGAGGTAACAGGAACCATAATCTCAGGATGAGGTTTTTTGCCTTCTTTTATGAGTTCTAATGAAGATTCAAATATTGCACGTATTTGCATCTCGGATATTTCAGGGAATGTGATTCCAAGACGCACACCACGATGGCCCATCATCGGGTTTGATTCATGCAAAGCTTCACCACGCTTGGCAATATCTTCTTTTTTAATTCCAAGGGCTTTTGCCAGTTCTTCCTGTTTTTCTGCACCTTGTGGTACAAACTCATGGAGAGGAGGATCAAGAAGCCTGAATGTAACAGGCAATCCGTCCATAGCAGCCATGGTGGCCTTCATATCTTTTTTAACATGAGAAAACAGTTCATCAAGGGCTTTACGGCGCTCGGTCTCATTTGCACTGAGGATCATCTTGCGGAGAAGGAATAATGGAACCTCTGAACCTTTGCCATAGAACATGTGCTCTGTACGGAAAAGGCCGATACCTTCTGCACCATAATTACGTGCAATAATTGCATCTTCAGGAGTTTCGGCATTAGTACGGACGCCCATTTTACGGAACTTGTCAACTATTGTCATGAATTCCTTAAAGCGTGGGTTTTCCGATGCATCCATCAGGGAAATTGCTCCGGTATAAACATTTCCTTTTGTACCGTTAAGGGTAAGAACATCACCTTCTTTAATAATTATATCTGAACCAGTAATTTTAGCTATTTTTTTAGCAGCGTCAACATGAAGTGCACCTGCACCAACAATGCAGCATTTACCCCATCCGCGTGCAACAAGTGCAGCGTGAGATGTCATACCACCGCGTGCAGTAAGGATTCCTTCAGCAGCGCGCATCCCTTCAACATCCTCAGGGTTAGTCTCTTCGCGAAGAAGAATAACTTTTTCACCTTTACGGAACCATACAACAGCATCTTCGGCATTGAAAACAACTTTACCAACTGCCGCTCCCGGTCCTGCAGGTAAGCCTTTTACTACCGGCTTAACTTTCTTTTCAGCATTTGGGTCGCAAATAGGATGCAGAAGCTCATCGAGCTGTGCAGGATCGACACGCATAACAGCAGTTTTTTCGTCGATCATTTTTTCGTGAAGCATATCCATCGCCATGTTAAGTGCAGCAGTACCTGTTCTTTTACCTATGCGACACTGTAACATATAAAGAGTACCCTCTTGTATTGTGAATTCAATATCGAGCATATCGTGGAACGACTTCTCAAGAATATTACGGATATCCCAGAGCTCTTTGTATGTTCCGGCCATTGCCTCCTGCATACTGTGAAGATGCCTGTTCTGATCATTTTTTGTATCATCATTAAGAGGGCTGGGAGTGCGGATTCCGGCAACAACATCTTCTCCCTGTGCGTTTACAAGCCATTCGCCATAGAAAAGGTTTTCACCTGTTGCAGGGTTACGTGTGAAAGCAACACCTGTTGCTGATGTATCACCCATGTTGCCAAATACCATTGCCTGTACGTTTACCGCTGTACCCCAATCATCAGGAATTCCTTCAATACGACGGTAAGAAACAGCTTTTTTACCATTCCAGCTTTTGAATACAGCTTTAATACTGCCTTCAAGCTGTTCTTTTGCATCATCAGGGAAAGGTTTTCCAAGAGCATTTTTTACTATTTTCTTAAATTCTTCCGAAAGAACCTTCAGTTCATCCGCAGATATTTCAGTATCTGATTTATATCCTTTTTGTTTTTTAAACTCATTAAGCTTTTCATCAAGTTGCTTACGTATTCCTTTTCCTTCACCAAGATCAATACCTTCGGCTTTTTCCATTACAACGTCGGCGTACATCATGATGAGACGACGGTATGAATCCCATACAAAACGCGGGTTGTTGGTCTTCTTCAGGAACCCCGGGATAGTTGCTGAACAAAGACCGATATTGAGAACGGTATCCATCATACCCGGCATTGAACTGCGGGCACCTGAACGGCAGGATACCAATAATGCGTTTTCGGCATCACCATACTTCATATTCATTGCCTCTTCTGTCTTCTTCATTGCTGCCCATACTTCAGGCATCAGTTCTGAAGGGAGAGTACAATTGTTCTTATAGTACTCATTGCAAGCTTCTGTGGTGATAGTAAAACCAGCCGGAACAGGTAATCCAAGCAGACACATTTCTGCAAGGTTAGCTCCTTTACCTCCCAGAAGGTTTTTCATATCAGTTTTACCCTCTGCAGTTTTCTTTCCAAAGGAGTAGACTCTTTTAACGTGTGACATAATTTTATTGATTTGAGATAAGTTTAAATTATTGATTTTGAAAAATAAGTTGCAAAGTTAATATTTAAAATTGAATTTTTGAAACCAGTGTTATTGATAACTTTTCAAGACCTGGGGTGAAACATGATCAGGGTATCGCGTAAAAAACTTCTGTCGATATGTGTATATATCTCTGTGGTCAGAATAGATTCATGCCCAAGCATCTCCTGAACGGCTCGGAGATCGGCTCCGGCTTCTATCATATGAGTAGCGAAAGAGTGTCGGAAAGTATGAGGACTGATGTTTTTTCTTATTCCGGCTTTAGCTGCAAGATCCTTAATAATTGTGAAGATCATGGCTCTTGTTAATCTGGCTCCCCTGCGGTTAAGAAAAAGGATGTTTTGATCGTGAATTACAGGAAGCCTGTCTCTGTCCTTTTTGTATATATCCATCTCCTTCAGTGCTTTGCCATTGACAGGCACCAGCCTCTGTTTATTGCCTTTTCCTGTCACAACAACAAAACCTTCACCATAATGTATATCGGTGAGACGGAGATTTACAAGTTCCGAAACACGCAAACCGCATCCGTAAAGTGTTTCAATAATTGCTTTATTCCTGTGGCCTTCCGGTTTGCTAAGGTCAATTTCATCGATCATCCTGTCAATCTCAATTACAGACAGTACTTCAGGAAGCTTAAGACCGATTCTTGGAGATTCTATCAGTGAGGCAGGATTCTCATCTATTTCACCTTCGATTAGCAGGAACTTGTAGAATGCCCTGACTCCCGAAAGTACTCTTGATTGGGTTCTTGTATTATTATTGTCAGTGCCATACCAGCCAAGAAATGCTTTCAGGTCGGGATAGGTTACCATGACAGGCGTAACATCACCTCCGGTTTCGCTGAAGTATCTTTCCAGTTTAGAAACATCATTCAGATAGGCCTCAATACTGTTCTGCGACAATGACTTCTCGAGCCTGAGATATGTTTCAAAATTTCTGAATGATTGCTTCCATCCTAAACTCATTATGCTTTCATTTTTATGCTTCTATATTTATTTACTTTGTGTGCCTTTATTTTACACAAAGAAACACAAAGAAACACAACCTTTTTAAGTTAGTCTCTTTAAATATTTTTTAGCTATTTTTACCATTAATTTATAAGG
>JBAWXY010000040.1:0-16500 GCA_037143835.1 Bacteroidota bacterium | reverse complement strand
ATAAATTTTTTATTAAATGAAAAAAATAATTCTTATAACAGGAATCTCATCAGGTTTCGGGAGACAAACAGCAGAACTTCTTGCAGCTAAAGGACACACTGTTTATGGAACAGTTCGCAGAGATGCAGAAGTAAGCTCGTTAGTAAATGGCATTAAACTGGATCTCACAAATATTGATTCTATCAGACAAGCTGTTCAGACTGTATTACAAAAAGAAGGCAGGATAGATATACTGATTAATAATGCCGGCATGCACACCGGTGGGCCTATTGAAACATCCCCAATAGAAAATATCAGACTCCAGATGGATACTAATTTTCTGGGGATGGTCCATCTTACAAGGGAAATTTTGCCAATCATGCGGAAACAGGGTGGCGGAACAATTATTAATTTCAGTTCAATTGGTGGACTTATGGGTTTACCATTCCAGGCATTCTATTCTGCAGGTAAATTTGCCATTGAGGGATTTAGTGAAGCTCTGAGAATGGAGGTTAAACAGTTTAATATCAAAGTTGTACTGATCAATCCCGGTGATTTTCATACTAATAACTCTGCCAACCGCAGGAATTATCTGGCACCAACAGATATCAATGAGCCTTATCATGAACAATTTACCAGGACTCTGGCAGTAATTGAAAAAGATGAATCCAATGGTTGGGAACCGGTAGTTCTTGCAAGAAAGGTTGTTAAGATCGTGGATTGCAAAAATCCACGTCAGAGATATATCATTGCATCATTTGAACAGAAACTGGCAGTGGTATTAAAGTATATTTTACCAGGGAAATGGTTCAGGAAAATCCTTGAGGATCACTATAAAATTCATTAATACGACTTATAATCCGTTTTCATAACATTCAGTGTTTGCGGGAACCACACCTTGTATCGCGGGCCAAAACAACAGGGCCCCTGACAATTGCCTGCTGACCATTCAATATTACAAGTCGTCCCTTAAGATCCATCCTCAGTATTACCTTATCTTCCTTACTCCAGAACTCACTCTGCCAGAGATGGGTTTCGTTCTTGTAACGAAATGGTTCTACCAGATGATCAACATCCTGGGCTTTAATCCGTTGCCCTATTACTAAATTTATTTTTCCCCCAGGTAGCCTTCAATTTTAATGGAATTTGGATAATAAGAAAAGATCTTATCCGAAACAGAATTAAAGGGTTCTGATTTTTTATTAAGTACCTGTCCGTTCAGAAAAATGGAGGATATTATTAATACTGATGCAGTAAATATTTTTTTCATGTTGGCTTAATTAAATTGATTCAAATGCTTTTGACACTTCGTAATCGCTCAAATCTTTGATTGATTTTCCCTCAATTTATAAAAAAATATTTTAAATTTGTAACTCACAGGAACAGAATGGAATTTGTTACAAACCTCTTTCCTACAGTTGTTGAAGTATAGTAATATAACATCTAATAAATTTAATATCATGGAAATAACATTCAATGGAGGTAAAGTTGTCACGGCACATACCCATGGCCATAGTATCAGAACTGATCAGCCATTAGATAATGGAGGAGGGAATACAGCACCTGCACCTTTTGATCTGTTCCTGGCATCTATTGGAACATGTGCAGGGATCTATGTTAAATCATTCTGCGACAACCGTAAAATCCCAACCGATAATATCAAAATCATTCAAAAGACTGAATATAGCAAGGAAACAGGTCTGCCGGTCAATATAACGCTTGACATTCAATTACCGGCCGATTTCCCCGAAAAGTACAAAGCTTCGGTAATCAATGTTGCCGAGTTATGCAAGGTGAAGAAGACTATTGCCAATCCTCCGGTTTTTGAAGTAATTACCTCAACTTTTTAATTTTATCTGAATAATTTTCTTTAACAATCTCTGTGGCTCTCTGTGAATCCTGTGATCCTCAGTGTAACAAAAAAAAGAACTTATACAGAGTTACCAGAGAAGCACAGACACAGATTTATTAATTGTCAGGCTAAATACATATTGATTAGTTGTTCATAAAGCTCCTGTTTGCCACTTCTGGTTTCAGGTCCACCTATCTCAGAAGCAATTTCTCTCAGTTTCTCCAGAGTAAGTTTTCCCCTTTCAAAATCTTTACCGGCTCCTTTATCAAACGATTCATATCTTTTCTTTCTCATCTTAAGGTAGTCGCTATCTTTCAGTACTTTGTCAGCAATGACAAGAGCCCTGGCAAAAGTATCCATTCCGCTCACGTGAGCTATGAAAATATCTTCGATGTCAGTGGAGTTACGTCGGATTTTAGCGTCGAAATTGATACCTCCAGTTGAAAATCCTCCTGCCTGAAGAATAACCATCATGGCTTCGGTGATCTCGTAGATATTTGTAGGAAACTCATCTGTATCCCAACCATTCTGGTAATCCCCTTTATTGGCATCTATGCTGCCAAGCAGCCCTGCATCAGCAGCAACCTGCAGCTCATGCTGGAAAGTATGACCGGCAAGAGTGGCATGATTGACCTCAATATTCAGCTTAAAATCTTTATCCAGACCATGCTGACGCAAGAATCCTATTATTGTGGCTACATCAAAATCGTACTGATGTTTTGAAGGTTCCATCGGTTTTGGCTCAACAAGGAATGTCCCCTTGAATCCGATATTTCTGCCATAGTCACGGGCCATTGAGAGCATCATTCCCATATGCTCCAGTTCCTTCTTCATGTCGGTATTGTGGAGACTCATATAACCTTCCCTTCCACCCCAGAATACGTAGTTCTCTCCACCCAGAGCAACAGTTGCAGCTATAGCATTCTTAAGCTGTACGCCTGCATTTGCAACAACAGCAAAATCAGGATTTGTGGCAGCGCCATTCATATATCTTGGGTTTGAAAAGAGATTTGCAGTGCCCCAAAGCAACTTAACACCTGTCTGTTCCTGCATTTTTTTCATCACAGGAATTATCTTTTCGAGTCTTTTTTCGATTTCAAAAACAGTACCATCTCCAACAATATCTGTATCATGGAAACAATAATACCCGGCGCCAATCTTGGTTATAAACTCAAAGGCTGCATCGAGCCTTTGTTTTGTCTTATCATCATTACTGGCATCTTTCCATGGATAGAACCTGGTGGCATTTCCAAACGGATCTGATCCGTCACCGCAAAATGAGTGCCAGTAAGCTATTGCAAAACGAAGATGATCTTTCATCTTTTTACCGGCTACAACCTCCTCAGGATTATACCATCTGAATGCCAGAGGGTTTTTCGATTTTTTACCCTCATATTCTATCTTCCCGATACCGGGAAAAATCTCTGTTTTACCTTTATAAATCATAGTGAATATTTTTTATTTATAACTATTTTTAACTCTAATAACCGCAAAGCCCACCTTCGCTAAAGCTATGGTGGGTAAAATTACGCAAATAAAAATCATTTTTTATAATGTCATCAGAAGATTTTTCCACTTAATATATGCCTCCTCATAATCAGACCTTCCTGATCTTTCAGGTTCTGTAACTCCCACAGAAACAAGTCCTTTAAATGCCTCCTTTTCAGACTTATAGTAACTACACCCGATACCAGCGCCTCTTGCGGCACCTATTGATCCGTCAGTATTATACAGATGAATTACCGTTCCGGTGATGGACGATAAAGTTTCCCTGAAAACTTTACTCAGGAACATATTTGCTTCACCCGCTCTTATCACCTTGGGATCAATTCCTGTTTCTTTCATAATATCAAGTCCATACCTGAATGAAAATGCAACTCCCTCCTGTGCTGCTCTGAACATGTGAGCGTTGGTATGTCTGTTAAAATTTAATCCGGTAATCCGTGCCCCGGCATCTTTATTCCCGAGCATCCTTTCAGCTCCGTTGCCAAACGGTAATATACTAAGTCCATCCGATCCAGGGGCAACTTTTTCCGCCAGATGATTCATTTCATTATACGACAGGTTACCACCTGTGTTCCGCCTCAGCCACGAATTGAGTATTCCGGTACCGTTTACGCATAAAAGCACACCCAGATGTGTATCGGCATGACTATGATTTACATGTAAAAATGTGTTTACCCTTGAAAGAGGATCAAATTTTTTCTTGTCTGTGACGCCATAAATAACACCCGAAGTACCTGCAGTCGCCGCAACTTCGCCCGGATTAAGAACATTCAGCGAAAGAGCATTGTTTGGCTGATCACCTGCCCTGTATGAAACAGGAATTCCATCGGGTAATCCCAATTCAGACGCTACTGATTTCAGAAGTCGTCCGCTTACCGAAAATGAAGGAGCGGCCTCTGGTAAAAGATCGGAATTAAAACCGAAATATTTCATTAGTTCTTCCGAAACTATGTTATTAGTAAAATCCCAGAAAATACCTTCTGAAAGGCCTGTATATGAAGTACTTATTTCTCCCGTAAGCCTTAAAGCAACATAATCACCCGGCAGCATTACCTTGTGAATTTTATTAAACAGGTTTGGTTCATTCTCTTTAACCCAGGCAAGTTTTGAGGCTGTAAAATTACCCGGAGAATTAAGAAGATGTGAAAGGCAGTAATCTTTACCCAATGAGTTAAATGCTCTTTCACCGTATCCTACTGCCCTGCTGTCGCACCAGATTATTGAAGGACGCAGTACTTTATTATTGTTGTCAACTGTAACAAGTCCGTGCATCTGGTAAGAAATCCCTATCGCGCCAATATCATCTTTTTTCTGTCCCAGTTTTCCTGTACAGGTGACAATTGCTGCTTTAAGATTTGCCCACCATATCTCAGTATCCTGTTCTGCCCAGCCTGGTTTCAGGGCAATGATCTTCATTTCATCAGAAGGATAAAATGCTGTTGCCAGACATTTGCCCGAATCACCATCAATTACTGAAGCCTTAACGGAAGAGCTTCCTAAATCTATTCCAAGTAATAACATATTATCAAGTTTGTTGTTACCATTTTATCATCTTTCATGATTTCTTGTTTTTTAATGACGATTCGCGAACAATAAGGCTATGCTTTAAAACAATGGTGCTTAAATTATCTGACCGTGAACTCGTTAATTTATTGATAAGTGATGTGGCAGCAATTTCACCGATCTCCCTGGCGGGGTAATCAACTGTTGTAAGATTAGGCTGAACCACTTTGCTGATTGGTTCATTATTGAAGCCTACAACAGCAATTTCGTCAGGTATTTTTATGCCTGCCTTTCCTAACTCAACAATTGTTGCCACAGCCGAGGTGTCATTAGCAGTGAATATGCCGTCGGGTCGTAACTTCATATTAAGAATCTTTTTTGCAGTGTCAATACCAGCCTGTTCGTTCAAGTCGCTTATTATTACCATCTTCTGATCAAAAAGAATTCCATTGTCGGCAAGGGCTTGCTTATAGCCCCGGAAACGATCAGCATAAACATTTCGCAAAAGGTTTCCGGTGAGATGGACAATCCTCTTGCATCCCTGATCAATTAAATGATATGTTGCCTCATACCCTGCCTTATAATTATCGATCACTACACTCATGCATCCACTACATTCCGAAACACGATCGAAAAAAACAACCGGAATATTCTTATTCAATAAAACATTAAAATGATCTATGTTTTTTGTATCAAATGCCAGTGATACCAATAACCCATCTACCCGGCTGTTGAAGAGAGTGGTAACACATGAGATCTCCTGTTTTCCTGACTCCTGCGACTGACTTATAATCAACCCATAACCATGCTGGTTGGTAACTTTTTCCATGCCGGCAATGACTGTTGCCATGAAATAACTGTTAAGTTTAGGAACAACTACTCCTATTGTATTGGTATGTTTTTGCCGGAGATTGCTGGCAAATTTGTTTCTCTGATACCCCATTTCATGCGCTGCAGCCTTGATTTTCTTTATTGTTTCCTTACGGATATGCGGATGATCTTTTAATCCCCTGCTTACTGTTGATGGTGAAATATTAAGGGCGTTTGCCACATCATAAATGGTAACATCTTTGTTGCTTTTCATCTTAGATCTGATTATCAACAAAAATAGAACAAAAAGAGAGATTGTGAAATAAAAATACAATAAATTCTGCAATCGGTTGCACTAAATATTTTCAACCGATTGCAATATTTGTAAAAATTAGTACTTTTATCTGATTTTCTCTATCAATTACCAAAGGACCTTAGTTATATTGCACGTGAGACATCAAACTGTAAAACCACTTTTATGAAAAAATTATCCCCTTCTGTTCTATCAGAACCTGAAACCGAAGAAAACATACTGGGAAGTTGTTAAATTCTGAGATTTTGGCAACCATAAAATCTATTTTTGAATGCGAAAATTTTTATTTTTTCTTTTAACAGCAATTTATCCACTGGCATTTTTAAATGCTCAGTCTGCAAGTGAATCATTCATTTCTACTGAAAAGGGAAAAGGGAAATTTGCCATTTCAGTTTCAGAAAAATCAGCTCCTCTTTTTGTCAGTTCAAAAGAGTGGCCCGGTGTGATAAGAGCCTTTAAGGACCTTCAGACAGATATCGGGAAAGTTACATCTTTGGTACCGGAACTTTTTACAGATAATTTACCAAAATCAAAAGAGATAATTATTGCAGGAACACTCGGAAAAAGCCCGATAATTGACAAACTGGTCAGGGATAAAAAAATTGATATGACGGGGGTAACCGGTCAGTGGGAAATGTTTCTGATACAGATAGTAGATAAACCACTTCCCGGAGTAAAGAAGGCACTGATAATAGCCGGAAGCGATAAACGTGGAACAATATATGGTATTTACGAACTGTCAAAACAGATTGGCGTTTCTCCATGGTACTGGTGGGCTGATGTTCCTGTAATAAAAAAAGATGAACTTTATGTAAGTACCGGGAGACATGTTCAAGGTTCTCCTTCTGTCAAATACCGTGGGATATTTCTGAATGATGAAGCGCCGGACCTTACAAACTGGATCAGGGAAAAATATGGTAGTGTAGCGGTGGGTGAGAATCCTCCAATTCCAAGGGGTGTTGCTAATTACGGACGTGAGTTTTATACAAAGCTGTTCGAACTTATTTTAAGGCTTAAGGGGAACTATCTCTGGCCTGCCATGTGGAACAATGCATTTAATGAAGATGATACTGAAAATCCCAGACTGGCAGATGAATACGGAATCGTGATGGGGAATTCCCACCAGGAACCAATGCTTCGGGCTCAAAAAGAATGGGACCGCCGTTATCAGAGGAGTATTGGTACCTGGAATTATGCTAAACATCCTGATGTTCTTGAAGCATTCTGGCGTGAGGGAATAAAGAGAAACAGGAATTTTGAAAGTATTGTGACAATCGGACTTCGGGGGGCTAATGATACTGAAATGGCTCCGGGTGGTCCGCAGGCAAACATGGCAATGCTGGAAAAAATTGTTGATGTGCAGCGTAAAATACTGTCGGAAGAGATCAATACCGACATAACAAAAATACCGCAACTATGGTGTCTGTACAAAGAGGTTCAGGATTATTATAATGCCGGCATGCGGGTTCCTGATGACGTAACACTTCTCTGGGCTGAAGATAACTGGGGCAATATCCGGCGTCTGCCTACTGCTGAAGAACGCAAACGAAGCGGGGGTGCAGGGATCTATTATCACTTCGATTATCACGGCGGGCCACGAAGTTATCAGTGGGTAAATACCAGCCCAATCGCCAAAATATGGGATCAGATGTCGCTTGCAAAACAATATGGCGCAGACAGAATATGGATTGTCAATGTCGGACATTTTAAAGGCTATGAATTACCTATTGAATATTTTCTTGACCTGGCCTGGAATACTGATAAACAAACCAGTGAAAATATAAATGAATACACAAGAAAGTGGGCTGCCAGGGAATTTGGAGAGACATACTCTAAAGAGATTGCCGAAATATTATCAGGATACACAAAATATAACGGCCGGCGCAAACCTGAGCTTCTCTCCCCTTCAACCTACAGTCTCGTTAACTACCGTGAAGCCGAGAGAGTTGTGGAAGATTATAATGCTATCTCATTAAAAGCGGAAGAGATATTTAACAAACTTCCCGTCGAAATGCGCGATGCATTCTATCAACTGGTGCTATTCCCAACCAAAGCAAGCGCACTTGTTAACGAGTTATATCTTGCTGCAGGTAAAAATGATCTTTATGCTCGACAAGGCCGGTCAAGTACCAACGATATGGCCAATCAAACAAGGTTGCTGTTTCAGGCTGATACCAGTCTGATGGGTTATTTCAACCGGGATTTTGCCGGTGGAAAATGGAAACACTTCATGGACCAGTCGCACCTTGGTTACACAAGCTGGGTCGATCCGCCTGTAAACAGTCTCAGGGCAATAAAGCTTAAAGAGATAGAGGTTCTTGATGCTCCAGTGATGGGCATTTCTATTGAGGGATCCGAAGCAGTCTGGCCGGGTGATCAAAGCAATCCTGTATTACCTGAATTTGATATTTTCAACAAGCAGAGCCATTACATTGATATCTTTAATAAGGGGAAGAATTCTTTTCAGTTCAGTGCTATATCCGACAATCCATGGATAATTTTGAACAAGCCCAAAGGAACTTTCGGCAAGGATGAACGCCTCTGGCTCACAGTGGATTGGAATAAAGTTCCAAAAGGTAAAAGCAGTGGTGCCGTAAAAATCATGAGTACAGGAAACGAAGTTACCGTTCTGATAAATGCCTTTAATCCAATTGAGATAACTCCTGAATCTCTTCAGGGCTTCGTGGAAGGGGAAGGATATGTCTCAATCGAGGCAGAACACTATACAAAGCTGACTAATGCAGGAACAAACCGGTGGATCAGGATCGAAGATTACGGACATACTTTGTCGGCGATGAGGGCTACCTCCATAGTTGATGCTCCCCCGGCGACACCAGATAAAGCTTCACCTTGCCTTGAGTATCAGATGTATTTATTCAATACCGGGACATTCGATATCACTTCGGTATTCTCTCCTACTCTTAATTTTATGGCAGGAAGAGGAATGCAATATGCAATTTCATTTGATGACCAGCAACCGCAGATTTTAACACTTGTTCCTGAAAGCTTTAACGCCCAGAACAGAAATACCGACTGGGAAAAATCAGTCAGCGATAATGCACGTTTCAGCCACTCAACTCATATAATCATTAAACCCGGTTATCATACTCTCAAAATTTTTATGGTCGATCCGGGAGTTGTATTGCAAAAAATTATCGTAAATTCCGGTGGCCTTAAGCCAAGCTACCTTGGCCCACCGGAGAGTTATTATAACCCAGCTAAAACTGTAAAATAATTATAACATACTTAATTTCAGAGAGATGAAAAAAGAGACTAAAACAATTTCAAGAAGAAAATTCCTTGATACATCCATTAAAGCTACCTTTTTGTCATCAGTTGCTTTTGGTGGATTTCCCACAATAGTTCCATCGAGTGTGTTCGGGAAAAATGCTCCGAGCGAAAAGATCAACATCGGGTGGATCGGTTGTGGCAGGCAGGGAAGGGGTGACCTTTCAGCAACAATCAGATATAATACAGCAATGGTAGTAGCTGTTGCTGACGTAGATTCAAACAGGGCGGCACTTGGCAAACAGTTAATTGAAAATTATTATACGAAACAAACCGGCAATAAAGATTACGTTAACGTAAAAACCTATGGAGATTATAAAGAGCTGCTTCTCGATAAATCCATAGATGCCGTCCTGATCACAACACCCGATCATTGGCATTCTCAACCTGCCATTGAAGCTGCACTGGCAGGTAAGGATATTTATTTAGAGAAACCAACTTCACTTACCATTAAAGAGGGAAGATTACTAAGTGATGTGGTAAGGCGTAAAAAGGTTATCCTGCAGGTTGGAACACAGCAACGCTCAAGTACGCAGTGGAGAGTTGCTGCCGAACTTGTAAGAAATGGCAGGATTGGAAAACTACATACAGTAAAAATAGGGCTTCCCGGAGATCCTGCAGGACCTGAGGCACCTGAGATGCCAATTCCAAAAAACCTTAACTATGATATGTGGTTAGGATCTACTCCAAAGGTCTATTATACTGAAATGCGTGTTCATCCGCAAAATAGTGTTAATGATCGTCCGGGCTGGCTCAGATGTGAGCAGTTTGGTGCCGGTATGATCACAGGTTGGGGACAACACCATTTCGATTCGGCTGCATGGGGAATGAATACTGAACTCACAGGACCAATCTCAATTGAAGCAGTTGCTCAGTTCCCGAAATCAGGCCTTTGGGATGTTCATGGTGATTTTATGTCAAAAGCTGAATATAAAAACGGAATAACAATGCTCACCAGCGGTGGTTATCCCAACGGTGTAAGGTATGAAGGAACAGAAGGCTGGATCTTCGTAACACGTGGTGGTTATACAGCAACATCAAGCGATCCTGTTGTTCAGGACAGAAATGCCAAAGCGCTTGATGCAAGTGATCCTAAGATTCTGAAATCTGTTATTGGTGAAAACGAAATTCATCTGTATGTCAGCGATTCACAACAAGGAAACTGGATAGATTGTATCAAATCACGAAAGGAACCTATATCACCAGTTGAGATCGGACATCGTGCATGTACAGTATGTCTGGTTACCCATATTGCAATGAAACTGGGAAGGAAGCTTACCTGGAATCCTGACAAGGAGTTATTTGTGAACGACAATGAAGCGAACTCAATGCTTTCACGTCCCCAGCGTGCTCCTTATGGAACTGACAATATTAAAATGTAATTGTTTTATTTCGGGTATAATGAAGAAACTATTTTTGGGGACACTGCTGATTGCAGGTTTTATGATTGTAATCCCTCTTTCCGCCGCAAAAATTACAGCAGTGAAGGTTGGCTCAAAAATCAACGTCACAATTGGCAACAAATATTTCACCAGTTATATCTTCTCAGAGGATGAGAAATATCCATTTTTTTATCCGGTAAACGGTCCTGTTTCAGGAGGTTCTGTTACTTCGATGCGTAATGGTGAGTACCCGCATCACAGCTCACTGTTTTTCGGTTGCGATCTTGTAAACGGAGGAAACTACTGGCAGGAAGGATTGGAGCGTGGTAGGATCATCTCTGTGAATGCTGAAATAATCAAACAGGGTGGCGATACTGTGATTATTACCGATGAATGTATCTGGAGCAGACCAGGAGCAATATCCCCGGTTAAAGACATTAGAACGATTATCATCACCTCTCCGTCGGCAACAGTCAGCCAGATAGATGTTGAAATAAATATGGAAATGCTGATTGATGTTACTATCAAAAAAACAAACCACTCCCTCTTCAGTGCAAGGATGGCAGCTGATCTGTCAGTTAAAAACGGTGGAACAATGATAAATGCCGAAGGGGTAAAAAGTGAAAAAGATACATTCGGGAAGAATTCACCATGGATGGATTTTTACGGTAAACGTGGTGATGCAATCGAGGGGTTGGCAATTTTCCAGCATCCTTCCAACCCTTGGTATCCATCACCATGGTTCACACGCGATTATGGCTTCATGTCACCTACACCGATGTACTGGCCTGAAAACGGGACAGAGACAATCATGAAAAAAGGGACTGTTTTAAATCTCCGTTACCGTGTACTCGTTCATTCAGGGACAAGCACTGAAGCAAATATTGCAGGAGAGTTTGAAAGGTATAAGAGCGGGAAATAGAAATTACTGTTTATCAAAGTATCTCTTTGCGAACTGAATAAAATACGGCCAGTTTGGACCGGTTGTATGTCCTCCTGAATGCTGTCTAAATGCGACATCACCATCAGTAAGTGAAGTTTCAATAGCTGGCATCTCCATGGTTCCCATTCCTTTCTTGCCGAGTAGTTCATATACCGGGCTTGCTAATGCACCACCCAGGAACATGCCTTTTCCATCAACCCATCCGCCCTCAACCGTTGGAGAACCTGCACTTATAAATACAGGCCTCGGGGCACACATTGCAACAAGCTCATGCGCATCAACGGGAAGATCTTTTTGAGTCAACGGATCTGCAGCATATTTAATAAAATTACCTGCGAACCAGTGGTATTCTCCTGAACCGGCCAGATTTTCAACCTGCTCGCCAAAAATACGACGGTAAAGCTTTGTCCCTCCTGCTCCTGAAGAACCAATAAACCCAATAGCAAACCTTTCATCATAAGCCATTGTAACTATAGCTGCCTTTCCATATCGCGAAAGCCCTTCGATCCCTACTTTCTTTGAATCCACAGCCTTGTCAGTTTCGAAATAATCCATTGTCCTGTCAGCACCCCATGCCCATGCCCTTAGCGAGCCCCAGTCGTCGGCTTTGCGCGGGCCGCCCTTGTTCACAAGACCAATGATGCCGCTCCGCAATCCAGCCCCGTTGTCGGCTTGAATGCTGCCCGGGACAATTATTGCGTAGCCCCAGCCTGCCTCAAGGACCTGCTGCTGCCATGTCGGACCGGCCGGCATCTGAGGCCTTGGAGCAGTTGCCTGTGTTCGGTTAGCGGGTGCAGGAGCTGCACGTACCCCTGCAGGGAAAACAAATCCGAATTCCATAATCACTGGTACCGGACCTTTTGCAGCGACCGGTGTTGCAAGAATAAGATCTATATTCACATTTATTGAGGGACATGATGAATTATCGACATGTCCTGACAGCTTCTTTGTAATTACCGGAATCTTTCCGACAGAATCATTTGTAACACTTACCACCTCCCAGGTAACTTTCGGCACATTGGCTGGTACTCGCCCGTATATTTCCCTGTCGAAATATTTCGTTATTTCCGGACGACGCTTCTGCCACCACACCTTTGCCGATTTCACCCTTTTCCCGTTGTTCAGGATAAGCGGATCGGGAAGCGAGGTATATTGAGTCGCTTTTGTCTCATCATTATTTGCTGCATTGGGCGCTGTAGGTGTTCCTGACGGTCCAGGCCTTGTTGCTTTTATCCCGATAAGGTCACACATATCTTTATAATCCTTTTGTGTGAGCTGACGAATGCTGTCCTGTGCCTGTCGTGAGAATTGCGCAGAAGCTACTGCACCAAAGAGAATGATAAAACAAACAATGCTGAATATCCTTTTCATGAAATCATTTTTTACTATGATCAAATAAGTTTCTTTATATCGGTTACGTGTATGAGTTGTGGCGGATTTCGGGGCACTTTCCTGTCAAGTTACACCGAACTTGATGCGAGGTAGAACGCTCGAATACGATACAAGCTCCGCCATAACTTATACACAATTATTAGACATAGTTGTTTTTAATTCTTTTAATTTCCTTATCAAAGTCATTTATTACAATCTCTGCAAATTTCAATGAGTAGTGTACTATTATTATTTCAAAGTAATTATTTACTTTTAATATATACTTGGGTATCTTTCAGTCCGGGCGATTTTGCCGTTACTGTAATAAATCCAGGGTTGCCTGCTCTGGAGCGGACTATTGCCAAGCAAAGCCCGCTGAATGCTTCGCGCTTATTAGAAGAAAAAGATACCATGTTTGTTGGGTCGCCGTTATCTGTTGCCACAATTTCGCCGGGACCCTCAATACTAAACTCGATCTGGTTATTTGAGCGTGGCACAACGAGCCCGTCCTTATCGGTAATCTGCACCGTAATGAAAGCCAGGTCTTTTCCGTCAGCTTTAATCATTTTACGATCTGTTGAGGCCAATAGCTTCATAGGTTTGTCGGTTGTCTTAATCTCGTTCTCGGCCCATTTTTTGCCGTTTTTGTATGCCACTACCTTTAGCTCTCCTGGTTCATATGTTACACTGTCCCAACGCAGACGATATTCATACTGCTCTTTTTTCTTACGACCCAACGATTTGCCGTTAAGAAACAGTTCAGCCTCATCGCCCGAGGTAAAAACATGCACCGGGGTGACCTCTCCAATACGTTCCGACCAATTCCAGTGCGGCAAGATATGTGCCATGGGAAGATCGGGAAGCCAGTGCGATTGGTAAAGGTAAAATCGGTCTTTTTTGAACCCTGCCAGGTCAATAATACCACAATACGCGCTGCGGGATTCGTAGTAAGGCGTTGGCTCGCCAAGGTGGTCCCATCCGGTCCAGACAAACTCGCCGGCCACGAAAGGATGCCGCTCGATTGTGCCAAAAACCTTGTCTGCAGAGGAACCAAAGTCAACAGCGTGGAGTTCGTAAGAGCTAACCTGATAAATCTTTGAGTCGCCGCCCCTGCCATCTCTCACAGGTGCACTAAGCTCTTTCGACACAGGAAACAGGTAGATACCACGGCTACTGAATACCGACGCAGTTTCACTGCTGAGAATCATTTTATTAGGGAATTTCTTATGGTAAGCATCGTATTGGGGCGAAGTACGGATACGATCGGTTCCTTCAAATTCAGGAGATTGCCGAATCCCTTCACCCTGGTAATTCAGGCTGATAATATCTAAAACTTTAGGCATGGCCATATCTGGTTTTGCATAGTTCATGGCAGAGGTTGTCGGGCGCGTTGAATCTTCTTCCGTCATAATATCTTGCAATCGCTTTGCAATTGCAGCACCTTCTTCACCGGTATATTGCTCTCCAACTTCATTACCAAAACACCATATAATTACTGAAGGACAGTTTCTATCCCTGCGAACAAAGGCGCGTGTGTCTTGCTCATACCAGTCAGGAAATATCAGGTGAAAATCGTGTGGTGTTTTTTTCCGTTCCCATGAATCAAATATCTCATCAAATACAAGGAACCCCATCCGGTCAGTTAACTCGAGCAATTCGGGTGCAGGTGGATTGTGCGACGTACGGATGGCATTGCAGCCCATTTCACGTAATATCTCAAGTTGACGTTCGGCTGCACGGGTATTGAATGCCGCGCCCAGGGCGCCCAGGTCATGGTGTTGGTTAACGCCTTTTATGAAGATGTGTTCTCCATTGACAAGTAATCCTTTGTCAGGATTATATTCCAGTGAGCGGATACCGAATCTTGTTTCGTATTCATCTATGGGTTTGCCGTTTCGCAACAATGTGGTTACTGCCAAATAAAGGTTGGGACTCTGCGTGGGCGGTGGTCCCCATAGTTTTGGGTTTTTAAGTGTGAGGGAATTTTCAACCTTTGCACTTTCTCCTGCAACTACTTTAGTATTCGAAGTGGAGAAACTGGCAACCGCATTTCCTGTTTTGTTATACGCAGCGTCCAATGCATAAATCCGGGTGATTACTTCAATATTGGCATCCGTTTTGGAGTCGTTGTCGATAGTAATTTCCAGATCGATTATAGCAGATGATTTAGAAACATCTTTCGTAGTAATATAAGTTCCCCATTGGCCAACATGGATGGGGTTGGTCTTTGTTAACCAGACATTGCGATAGATTCCTCCGCCGGGATACCAGCGTGCAGAATTGTTTGGATTGTCCAAACGGATTGCCAATTGATTCTCTCCACCAGGCACAACATAGGGTGTAAGATCCAGTCGCCATGAGTTGTAAGCATAAGGCCAGCCTCCAACTAAATAACCATTCAACCATACCATGGTGTAAGACATTGCTCCGTCGACATCAAGAAAAATAGATTTGCCTGCATCTGATGCCGGAATGCCGAGTTTCTTGCGATACCATGCCACACCATTACTGGGTAGTCGGCCCATTCCTCCACCTACTTCAGCTTTCCAGCCTGTCAAAAAAGGCCCTTTGATGGCCCAATCGTGAGGCAAATTTACTTTCTCCCAAGAGCTATCGTCGAAATTGCTCTTTACAAATTGAAAATTACTACCAGGATTTCCTTCAGGACGGACATGTCGTTTTTGAGGATCTTTAATAAAGTTATTTCCCGTAGGTAAAATCCAGGGTTTAAGCACTTCCTGAGTTACTTCAACTTTTACCGCCTCTGTTGGTTTTGAATCTGCAACCTTGTTTTCATTATAGTCAGAAACTTCAGGGCGTACATCGTATATTAGGTTGTCGGCTTTAGCTAACGAATCATATTTATAAAAACGCCACCCTTCGTTGATGGAAATGCGTTGCCGATTGATATTGCTTGCCAGCTTAGCAGAGGTTTGTGCCAGAACCGGTGTGCTGGTAAACAAAGTGAAGCACATCAGAACAACAAAAGTTTTCACTCCAGTTGAAGAAAATCTTTTCATATATATTTTCTTATAATTGAATTTTTACAGGATAATACGTTGAACAATTCGAAAGAGTTTATTAGCCATTATTATCAAGTCGAGAAAGTTTTATACAATTATGCCTAATATCAAAATTAAATAAGCGTAATAACTTTCTTCAGTATGCCCGTTTCTTCTTTGGCTGTTTTCGGGTCCGGCTGGTGTCCGCCTATAAAGACCTCAAATTTGCCTGGTTTTACTTTTCTCTGATTATCGTTATCAATTATTGAAAAAGCTTCCGGAGAAAGTGTAAGAACTACACTTTTTGTCTCACCCGGATTGAGGTGTATCCTTGTAAAGCCTTTAAGAGCATGGATCGGTACGGGAACATCTGCAGTGAGATCCGACAAATAAAGCTCAACAACCTCATCTCCTGCAACTTTTCCAGTATTCTTCACATTAACTGCAACTTTGACCGAGTCACCCTGATGAACAGTCGCGTTAACCTTAAGTTTTTTGTAACTGAATGTTGTATAGCTCAGTCCGAATCCGAACGGGAACAGCGGTTCACC
>JBAWXY010000039.1:0-16700 GCA_037143835.1 Bacteroidota bacterium | reverse complement strand
CTTTCCAATCTTATTGCTAACCAGGATATTCACATGTCGTATGGGGGCGTTGTTCCGGAGCTTGCATCAAGAGCTCATCAGGCTAATATTGTACCTGTTACTCACCAGGCGATAATTAAAGCCGGAATAAAAATTGAAGAAATCAGTGCTGTTGCTTTTACCCGGGGACCCGGGCTTCTTGGTTCGCTCCTGGTTGGAACCTCTTTTGCAAAAGGTTTTGCTCTTGCGCAAAATATACCATTAATAGAAGTAAATCATCTTCAGGCTCATGTTATGGCACACTTTATACTTGAAAAAGACAAAGAAAACCGGTTACCCTCATTCCCCTTCTTATGCTTGCTTGTATCAGGTGGACATACACAGATTATTGTAATGAAGAGTTATTTGGAGATGGAGGTAATCGGAAATACAATTGATGATGCTGCCGGCGAGGCTTTTGATAAATGCGGAAAAGTAATGGGTTTTCTGTATCCTGCCGGTCCGTTGATCGATAAGTTGGCCGGCGAGGGAAACGGGAATGCTTTCAGCTTTTCCAAACCTTCTGTAAAAGGACTTGATTTCAGTTTCAGCGGCTTAAAAACAAGTTTTCTTTATTTCCTCAGAGACAGGATAAAAGAAGATGCCGGTTTCATTGAGAACAATAAAGCTGATCTCTGCGCATCTCTTCAGCATGTGATAGTTGATATTCTCATTGGTAAGCTGGTAAAAGCTTCAATACAAACCGGAATAAAAGAGATCGGAATTGCAGGGGGAGTATCTGCAAACTCAGGCTTAAGAACCGGTATGAAAGAAGAAGCTGAAAAGAGAAAATGGAACCTGTTTATTCCTGAATTCAGATATACAACAGATAACGCAGCTATGATTGGAATTACCGGATATTATAAATATCTCAGGGGTGAATTTTCAGGTCATGATGTAGTTCCTCTGGCCAGGTTTTAATTAATATTCTGAATATTTTAACAGTGCCGGTGCGAAAGTGTTTATACATCTGTTTGCAATACTCTTTATTTCACAATTCCGGTAAATCCCATGAATGCCATGGCAAGGATGCCGGCTATGACAAGTGATATGGACACACCCTTCATTCCTTTTGGAATATCCACTAACTCTAATTGTTCCCTGATTCCTGCGAGAATAACAAGGGCAAGGCCGAAGCCGATAGCGGTAGATGCACCGAAAACAACGCCTTCAATAAGATTGTAGTCTTTTTTAATAACAATGATGGCTACACCAAGTACAGCACAGTTTGTCGTTATCAACGGAAGGAAAATGCCAAGCGCCTGGTATAACGGCTGACTAACCTTTTTAAGAATAATCTCAACCATCTGGACCAATGCAGCAATAACAAGAATGAATGTTATAGTCTGCATAAAGCCGATTCCCAGTTTATTTAATACATATATCTGAATCAGATAGGTTACCATAGTTGCAAGAACTATTACGAAGGTAACGGCGCCTGCCATTCCAAGAGCTGTATTTACCTTATTCGAGACACCAAGGAAGGGGCATATACCAAGAAACTGCGCAAGCACAACATTATTAATAAAGACGGCCGATATGATTATTAAAATGTATTCCATTTAATTCTTTTTTAAGTTCTTTTAATACGGTTAACAAGCGCTATAAGATACCCGAGTGCAATGAATGCACCAGGGGCCAGTATAAACACCAGTATCCCGTCACCTGCAATAAATTTATATCCGAAAATTGATCCACTGCCTACTATCTCACGAAATGCTCCCAGAATCCCAAGAGCCATCGTAAAACCAAGTCCCATTCCAAAGCCATCTATGAATGAAGAGAAAACAGAATTCTTACACGCATATGCTTCCGCACGTCCAAGAACAATACAGTTAACAACAATCAGGGGAATGAATATCCCAAGTTTTTCGTATAGCCCTGGTACATAAGCCTGCATTAAAAGGTCAACTATTGTCACAAACGAGGCAATTATCACAACGAAAGCCGGAATTCTTACCTTATCGGGAATAACATTTGAAAGTAATGAGATTACCACATTTGATCCAATCAGGACAAAGGTAGTTGCTATACCCATTCCCATCCCGTTTAATGAGGAAGAAGTAGTGGCAAGGGTAGGGCAGGTGCCGAGCACCAGGACAAGTATGGGGTTTTCTTTAATGAACCCCTTGGTAAAATTTTGTAACTGACTCATTTTGATCCTCCTTTCTGTAAGGTATTATAAGCACGCTGAACAGCATCGCAAAATGCTCTTGAACTGATTGTTGCTGCAGTGATCGCATCAACCTGACCACCGTCTTTTTTCACTTTTAAATTGAACTGAGCCGGATTCTTATCATTGAACTGATTCTTGAACTGAGGCTCTGTCATCTTGGTTCCGAGACCAGGTGTTTCCTTTTGTTCCAGAACAGTTATATTAACAATCGACCCATCGGGTTTGAACCCTGCCATAAGGTTGATATTTCCGCTGAAACCTTTTTTTGTATAGGTGCTTACAGCATAACCAACAATCTCATTATCTTTTTTTGCAGGGTAAATATCGAGACTGTCACCTTCACCGGTTGGCAACCTGTACATCTCTTCATTCGGGTTATTTGTAAACTCCGGAACAACCTGTTTAATTGCCTCTAGTTTCTTATTCAGATTCGATAACTCAATCGGCTTTTTTGTAAATTCATAAACGAAGCCAAGGCAAGCTGATGCTGCCAGTGAAATAAATGTAAGCGACATCACCATATTTTTAAAAGTTGATTCGGTCTTAGCCATTCTTTACCTCCTCACCAAATCGTTTTGGTTTTATATAAGCATTCATAAGCGGGACAAATGCGTTCATTATCAGTATTGCAAAAGAAACGCCTTCCGGGTAAGCTCCGTAAACCCTTATGATTACGGTCAGTATCCCAATACCACAGCCATATATTATCATAGCCTTCGGGTTCATCGGGGAGGTAACATAATCTGTTGCCATAAAAATTGCACCCAGCAGAACACCTCCTGCCAGGATATGAAACATCGGATCAGCATTTGCTTCAGGATTAATTAACCAGAGTATTGTTGTAAAAACTGCAATGGATCCGATAATGGAAACGGGTATGTGCCATGTAATTATCTTTTTATAAAGCAGATATACAAATCCGATTAGCAAAGCAACTGCGGCAACTTCGCCCATCGATCCTCCCATATTTCCCAGAAACATCTGAAGGGTTGTCGGTACTTTTTCCATCAGCTGAGACAGAGATTCCCCGTTTTTAATACCCTCTTTAATTATTGCAAGTGGTGTGGCACCTGTTATGGCATCGGTATAGCCGGTTTTTAATCCGGCAGGAATTGGCCAGCTCGTCATCTGTACAGGAAAAGAGATCAGCATGAAAACACGTCCGACCAATGCAGGATTAAATGGATTATTTCCCAGACCGCCAAAGGTCATCTTTGCGATACCAATTGCTACAAGGCTTCCTATTATTATGATAAAAACAGGAATATTTGATGGCAGGTTGAAAGCAAGAAGAAGTCCTGTTACAAGAGCTGATCCATCAGTAATCGATATTGGCTTTTTAAGTATAAATCGCTGAATCAGGTATTCGAAGACCAGACAGGAAATTACTGAAGTCGCTGTTACGATCACAGCGCCAATTCCAAAATAAAAAACTGAAAGTAACAGTGCCGGCATAAGAGCCAGGACAACGCTATACATCAGCTTTCTTGTTGTCTCCTTTCCATGCGTATGCGGCGACGGTGATATATTAAGTAGATTACTCATTAGTATGATTTTCTAGCTTGTTATTTTATGTTTCGTTCACGTGCCATACTGATAACTGTTGACTTGCCTAGTCTGATATAGTCAAGCAATGGCCGGTCGGCAGGACAAGTATAACTGCACGAACCACACTCCATACAATTTGTTATCCCCTCTTTTTCAGCTCTTTCGAACAAACCTTTTTCAGAAAGTGTCATCAGCAGAAATGGTTCAAGTTTAAGTGCGCAGACTGATATGCATTTTGCACACCTTATACATGGTTTTATCTCTGACCTTTCTGATTCATTACGCGGAAAAAGAATTATACCTGAAGTCCCCTTCACCACAGGCACATCAATATTATTAACTGCCTTCCCCATCATGGGTCCGCCATTAATAATCTTCCCGGTATCATCCGGCATACCACCTGCTGCTTCAATAAGTTTGCTGATAGGTGTTCCTATTCTTACAAAATAGTTTCCTGGCCGGGCAAGCGATTTACCGGTAATTGTTACAACTCGTTCGAAGAGAGGCTTATTCTTCTGTACTGCTTCATATACAGCAAAGGCGGTACCTACGTTATGAACAACTGCACCTACATCGAGTGGAAGATGACCCGATGGCACTTCCCTGTTGATAAGGGCTTTGATGAGTTGCTTTTCAGCACCCTGTGGATATTTTACTTTAAGAGCATGTACGGTTATTCCTTTAAACCCGGTGGCAAGTTTGGTTAAATGGTCTATTGCATCTGGTTTATTATTTTCAATACCAATCTTTGCTCTTTCAACCTTTAATGCTTTCATAAGTATTGTAACCCCGGTGAGAATTTCTTCTCCTCTTTCAAGCATCAAACGGTGATCTGATGTCAGATACGGTTCACATTCAACTCCGTTTATTATAAGCAGGTCGCATTTTTTACCGGTGGGAATAGTCAGTTTAACATGCGAGGGAAATGTCGCTCCTCCCAGACCAACAATACCTGACTCAAGACATTTTTTTATGATCTCTTCGGGAGACAGCTTTATTTCCGTTACTATTTCACTGCTTCTGTCGATAGTTTCGATCCATTCATCACCTTCAACATCAATGAAAACAGCTGACTGTTTATAACCTGTAGTATCAATTATTGTATCAATCTTATTGACCTTCCCGGATACTGAAGAATGTATATTTGACGAAACAAAACCTTTACTGGCAGCAATTACCTGTCCTGTCTTCACATAATCGCCCTTGTTAACAATAGTTGTTGCAGGAGCCCCGGTATGTTGAGAAACAGGAATTGTAACGCTTTCAGGAATAGGAAGATACCCGATAGCCTTATTGGCGGTTAATTTGTTTTCGGGTGGATGAATACCTCCATGGGGAAATGTTTTCAACACTATTTTATTTTTTATAATAAGTACTTAATTTACACGTTAACAGTCTCAGTCTGAATCTCAACCTTAGGCTTTCTGGGCGAAAAGTTAAGTTCAATAATTGCGTTGGTTGGACACTCTGTAACGCATTTTCTGCAGAATGTACATTTCGTCGCATCTATGTAGGCAAGATTATTTTCGATTGTTATTGCACCAGACTCACAAACCTTAAAGCATTTGTTGCAGGCAATACAAGCGACTTTACAGGTTTTTCTTGCCGGTCCGCCCTTGTCACAATTGGAACATGCCACATATATTTTCCTGTCTTTTTTTGCTTTTTTCCGAAGTTCAATAAGATTTCTGGGACACGCTTTCACGCAGGCACCACAAGCTACGCATTTATCATCAATGATCACAGGTAACTCAGTTGCGATGTCCATGTACATAGCATCAAAGGAACAAACTCTGACACAATCATCGTTACCCAGACAACCATAGCTGCAGTCTGTTTCTCCGATATAAAGATTATGGGATATTCTGCAATCTGATGCTCCGTCATATTTTGATGTACGCGGCCGGTATTCAGGTGTTCCGTTGCAAAGTAAAACTGCAACAAGAGGATCTACAACAGGAGCCACTTTTCCCAATATTTTTGCTGCCATACCCATCACCTCAGCACCACCAACTGGACAATTAAGGCCTTCAAAAGTATCGGCTTTAACAAGGGCCTCTGCAAAATTACGGCAACCGGCAAATCCACAACCGCCACAATTGGCTGCCGGAAGAACAGCCTGTATCTCATCAATCCTGGGATCTTCAAATATTTTAAATTTTTGAGCAACAAAATATAGTATAACAGCCGATATCAGGGCAAGAAGACTCAGACTTATAATTGTTATCAGTATCGTAGGACTCATTAGTTAAGCTTTTAACGTAAACGTAAATTTTTCATTAATCCGCTTCCTGAAAAAATAGAGGATAATATAATAAGGTATAAGTACTGCAAGTGAAATCAACCCGGCAGTTAATTCTGGTACATTCAAAGAGATCAGAATTATCAGGCATACAACAACTGCAATTAAAGGCAGAAGATAACCAAGAAACAGAGCAGTGTAACCCATCGATTGTTTCATCAGTATGGTAACTGTGTCACCTGGTTTTACATTATAACTGCCGGATACCTCAATGATTTTTTCTTCCTTGCCGGATAAAGTACAGGAACCTTCAACATGGCAGCCGGAACATGCTGACGCAGCTGATATGCTCACAATAACAGATTTATCATCTGCCTTTTGCACTGTACCTTCATGGTTAATGGTTCCGGAATTTACTGAATCCTTCATTAATTATCCTGAAAATTTCAATGCGCAAATTTAAAATTACCGGGGAATTGAAGGATGTTTTTTGTCAGTTTTTGGTAGGTAATATTATTTATTCTGATTATAAATAATCATTTTTAACTTATATTACTCCACGATTTACTCTGACTGAAAAGACGTTTTAATTCTGTTCTGAATAAAAGATTTTGATTATTCTCCAGAACAGGATCTTTTGCAAGAATATCTTCTGCAATATTTCTTACATATTCAATAAGTTGTCCATCCCTGCCAAGGTTCGCAATCTTAAGGTCAAATGGTATCCCGCTCTGTTGTGTTCCTTCAATATCGCCGGGTCCTCTGAGTTGAAGATCGGTTTCCGCAATTTCAAAGCCATCGTTGGTTCTGATCATTACTTCAATCCTTTTAGCCGCTTCTTTTGATAATTTATCTGAGCTCATAAGGATGCAATATGACTGATCGGCGCCTCTGCCCACTCTGCCTCTTAATTGATGCAGTTGGGAAAGGCCAAATCTTTCTGCACTTTCGATTACCATAACAGTTGCATTCGGAATATCGACACCAACCTCGATAACAGTTGTTGCGATCAGTATATGAGCATGGCCATCCTTGAACAGCTTCATTGAAATCTCCTTGTTTGCCGGTGTCATCTTTCCATGAACTATACTTATGCAGTATTCCGGGGCCGGGAAAACTCTTGAAATGGTATCCCATCCATCCTCAAGATCTTTATAATCCATCGTTTCAGATTCCTTGATGAGTGGATATACAACATAAATCTGACGATGCTCAGCAATCTGGTTCCTGATAAATCCAAAGACCTTATTTCTTTCTGAATCAGTAAAATGCATTGTTTTTATAGGAACTCTGTCCGGGGGGAGTTCATCTATCACCGAAACATCCAGGTCTCCGTAAAGAGTCATTGCCAGGGTTCTTGGAATTGGGGTGGCCGTCATAACCAGGATGTGAGGCGGATTAAGGTTTTTTTGCCAGAGTCGTGCCCTCTGTGCAACACCGAACCTGTGCTGCTCATCAATAATTACTAATCCAAGATTACTGAACTGAACATTCTCTTCGAGGAGAGCATGTGTTCCGATCAATATATTAAGGGATCTGTCGAGAAGCGACTCCGCTATTGATTTCCGGGAGGTTTTTTTTGATGAACCGGTCAGGAGACGAATTTTGATATCAATCCCATCAAGTAATTTACATATCGTCTGATAATGCTGGTTGGCAAGGATCTCGGTTGGAGCCATAATGCAAGCCTGGTATCCGTTATCAATTGCAATGAGCATACTCATTAATGCTACCAGGGTTTTACCGCTGCCAACATCGCCCTGAAGCAGACGGTTCATCTGTTTTCCTGACCCCAGATCTTTCCTGATCTCTTTTATCACCCGTTTCTGAGCATCAGTAAGAGTAAATGGTAAATTTTTATAGTAGAAATTATTAAAATTATCACCTACACTTGAAAAAACAAATCCATTTAATTTAAGGTTCCGGTTGGTTTTAAATCTTAAAAGGTTCAGTTGTATATAAAACAGCTCTTCGAATTTCAGCCGGTGCCTGGCCTTTTCAAGCTCATCAGGATTAGAAGGAAAATGAATCTTGTGAAGCGATTCATGCAGATCCCAAAGTCCATATTGAGAAATAAGGTATGCAGGTAATGTTTCCGGCAATCTGAACTTTAACTTTTTCAGGAGATTGCCTATAAGCTTACTGATTGTTTTGGATGTTAAAAACTGGTTTTTAAGCTTTTCAGTAGTACTATACTGTGCCTGGAGTGCCGAGTTAAGTCTTTCTGCCATTTTATTGGCCTCTTCAATTTCGGGATGGATAATATTTATAATTCCGTTAAAAACTCCTGGTTTCCCGAACACAATGAACTCAACCCCCGGGCTATAGCTTCCTGTTATCCATTTTCCACCTTTGAACCAGACCAGTTTAATAGTGCCTGTTTCATCCTGAAAATCAGCAACAAGCCGTTTTCCAGGTCCATGGCCTTCTGTAGAATACCCCTTTAATACACCTCTTATCTGTACAAATGGCAGGTCGGGATCAAGTTCCGCAATTTTATAAAATCTGGTACGGTCAATATATTTATAAGGAAAATAGTAAAGAAGATCACGGAAAGTAAAGATATTCAGCTCTTTATTGAGAAGTTCTGCCCTTTTTGGACCAACCCCCGGCAGGTAAGTAATGTTTGTATCGAGAAATTCCTGAATAATCATTCCTAAAAAAGTAATTGCAAAAGATATCCGAAAATACGTATTTTTGAAAACCTGTCCTAATTATAATGTCAATACTGAAATGATTTTTTTCAAGGCAACCAAATATCTGAAATACATTCTTCTATCAAGGTATAGGAATGGGCATGGTGTACACAGTCCGTTCGTTTTTGATCTTGTCTCACGGATCTTCCGGAATAAAATTGATCCTGATATTGTCTGTAATATTGAAACGGTAAGAAAGAGATTGATCTCTGACCGCCGGTCCATTATTGTAAAGGATCTTGGTTCAGGGTCAGAAAAACTTAAAACAAACTTAAGAAAAGTGTCAGATATAGCCAGATATTCGCCAGTCCCAGTAAAATATGGAGTTTTAATGTCAAATCTGGCGGCTGAATTCGGCAACCCGCTCATAGTAGAATTAGGGACCTCTTTCGGAATAAGTACAATGTACATGGCTGCTTCTTGTCCTGATGCAGTAGTGTACACTATGGAGGGTTGTCATGCAACAGCTGAAATAGCGGGTCATAATTTTAAGGAAGCTGGACTAAATAATATTAAATTAATTACCGGATCGTTCGACGAAATTTTACCGGATATTACAAACACTGGTATTAATCCGGGATTGGTTTTTATTGGCGGAAATCACCATAGAGAGTCGGTAGTAAACTATTTCAACCGGATGACAGAAATATCTGATAATAAAACGGTTATAATCATTGATGACATCTATTATTCAAGAGAAATGGAAGAGGCATGGAACGAAATAAAGCAAAATGAAAAGGTCTCCCTTACTGTTGATATCTTCAGGCTGGGAATCGTTTTTTTCAGGGAAGGGATAAATCATAATGACTATATAATCAGATATTAACAAAAATTAAGAATATATAATTTATTATTTGACTTATTTAATATAATTTCGAAAATTCAAATTTTAAGCATTATGGACAAAGTAATTGAGATTCACGATATTGTTAAGAATTACCAGGTTGGATCGGTGATAGTGAGGGCTTTAAGGTCAGTCACCATTAATATTGAGAGAAATGAATATGTTGCTATCATGGGGCCATCAGGGTCAGGTAAATCTACCTTAATGAACCTTATTGGATGTCTTGATACGCCGTCAAGTGGTAGTTATCTTCTTAACGGTATCGATGTGAGCAAAATGGAAGATGATTTTCTTGCAGAAATAAGAAATAAGGAGATAGGATTTGTATTTCAGACTTTTAACCTTCTTCCACGGTATTCTGCTTTGGAGAATGTAACATTACCATTAATATATGCCGGAGTATCTAAAGCCGACAGGGAAAAAGTGGCTATTGAAACCCTTGAACAGGTAGGGCTTGGCGATAGGATGACTCATAAGCCAAATGAATTATCAGGAGGACAGCGTCAGCGTGTAGCTATTGCCAGGGCTCTGGTAAACAAACCATCAATTATTCTTGCGGATGAGCCAACCGGTAACCTCGACAGTAAGACATCAATCGATATTATGGGACTTCTTGATGATATCCACAGAAAGGGAAATACTGTGATTGTTGTTACACACGAGGAGGATATTGCTAAACATGCTGCCCGTATCATCCGGCTTTTTGACGGAGAGGTTTCTCAAGACTATCGTAATGAAAAGTATGTAAAAGCATAATGCTTTGCATCTGACATTATCTGCAAAAGTTTTTTCCTTTATATTGAACCATGAAGATCTATACCCTTACAGGTGACGATGGTATTACTTCCTTGTCGGGAGGCAGAAGGGTTCCGAAGCATTCTATCCGCATGGAAGCATATGGTTCTGTCGATGAACTCATTGCATGGTTCGGTCTGTTAAGGGACCACAAAGAAAACCTCAAACGAAAAGAACTTCTGATTTATATCCAGAGTCAACTAATGTTATGTGCTGCAGCACTCGCATACGACCGCGAAAATACTAACAGCATAAAGTTATTGCCTGATGCTGATTGCATCTCTGTTATTGAAAAAGAAATTGACATGATGGAAGAGACCCTTCCTCCTCTGAAAAATTTTGTTTTACCTGGTGGAAATATACTCGTATCATATTGTCATATAGCCAGATGTGTATGCCGCAGAGCAGAAAGGGCAGTTTTAAGGCTGAATGAAGCTGAAGAATCGCCTGAAATTGTTAATAAATTCCTTAACCGGCTTTCCGATTTTTTATTCGTATTATCCCGTAAAATAGGCTTAGAACTTGATATTGAAGAGATTAAGTGGTTTGTATGATATGTTAAAAATCTTAAAAAAGGTATTGTTTTTTAAGTAAAATAATATATATATTTGCAGACTTTGTTTAAAGCTTAACTTAATCAGGAAAATATGTATTGGACACTTGAATTAGCATCAAAACTTGAGGATGCTCCATGGCCTGCCACTAAGGATGAGCTGATTGATTTCGCCATAAGGTCAGGTGCCCCGATGGAGGTTATTGAAAATCTGCAGGAAATTGAGGATGAGGGAGATATCTATGAAAGTATTGAAGATATCTGGCCCGATTATCCAAGTAAAGACGACTTCTTTTTTAATGAAGATGAATATTAAAAAAGAGACTGACCTCATGAGATCAGCCTCTTTTTTATTCCTTGAATATATCAGCCTTTTTCTTAGGCCTCAGACTATCGAACCAGTTAAAACCTTTCAGCCTAAGTTCCATAGGTTTTAAGGGTTCAGGCGGATCAATAAATCCTTCAGGATTCCCGTTTTCAGAAACCTCTGTTATTTTACCTTTTTCCACATAAACCTCAATATTTGCGCATTTTGACGTGTTGACCCCTGCAACATCTTCTCCATCAATAAGATAATAGATTAATTCCCCATTTCCTTTGATATCTATCTTATACAATTCATTGTTTTTAAAATAGCCGGTAAGTGACCGGCCTTTGATCTGGTTAAATCTTAATGTGTCTATCTGGCTTATCACAAAAGCTGAATTGTATAATTCCAACCTGTCTGTCTGACGGTTTTTAGTAAATATTGCCATTGAATCGGAGGTTAGCTGGTTCTCTCCCGACCAGATTACCGGTGAGCTGTAAAACCGGATAACTGAATCCTGGAATGAATAGGAGAGAGAATCGCATTTGGCCTGCAGATTTTTACTGAATACACGGCACCCATAGTAAGCTTTCATCAGTCTGTAACCCTTTGCAGATGTATCAGATACAGTTATTGCTCTTATAGTATCGGCATGAAGAAAAAGTGAGTCACCTCTTGAAACCTGTATGAACATAGCCCTGTCAGTAACCATAAATCTTTCGGGTTGTTTGAAATACCATGCGTAATTTCCCTGCACGATCAGGTTGTTGGTTGTGTCTTCAATTACAACATTGCCAAATGACTGGCCATAACCTGTTATATTATCAAAAAATAATGAATCACCGTGAATTATCTGTTCTCTGTTGTTGATTACAGCATTTTTCCAGATACGGGTAACATCATTTTTTGTGTCGTACCAGCCTTTTTCACTATAAAGATATAGACTGTCGCCATTTAACTCTGTCGGACCGGTAAAAAATGCAGTTTCTGTTTTGGTATTGTAATCCATCGTGTCAGCAGTCATTACATAATCGGGATTTACAATTTTCACACTATCCTTGAAATGAAAGAGATTCTCTGACACAAAATAAATACCTATTATGCTTGTAAGAGTATTCTGAGCATTCGTTATCCTGCCATTCTTATTGTACCGGGCGATTCTGTTTTTTACATCATAATCGATTGCATTGGTAAAAAGGTGTGTCTCTTTATCTACAAGTTCAACATTACCATCAACCGAAGCGCTTTCTAAAGTTCCATCATAAAAAAGATAATCGCCATAAAGATCGAGGGTATCGCCCTGCTCGATGTGGATTTTACTGAAAGCTTTTACCTGGTTTTTTTCCTTGTAATAGTAGGCACTGTCGCACGACATTGTCACCTCATTATGTTTTAATTTGACATTACCTAAGAGCCGCTGAAGATCCTTGTCAATTTTTTCGTTAACTTCCCAGATATCTGCATATAGGATCTCAATTTTTTTAACACCTTTTTTTGAGGAGGAAGTATCCTGAGTATGAACCTTTACCGGAATAAACAACAATAACAAAACATAAAGGATATGTTTGAGTTCAGACAAATTGAGCAGATACCGGAAAATTTTTATTTCAACCATCCTTTTTTCAAAAATTCACATGATTTGAATTCCTCACTTATTTTAAGATATGTGATCTCAATTTTCTCTTTGACCCATTTATCAAAAACCTTAGTCCGTTCATTCATTAAAGCTGCATTGTAAAGGTTCTGATAATCATCTTTCAGATTCGCAGTGTGTGCCGGTAATTCGTTATCAAGTTTAACTATTCTGAAAACCACATTATTATTCTCATCGGTTGTTCTGAAAGGTTCTGATATCTCGCCAACCTTCATATCTCTGATTTTTACATACATCTCCGGATTCAACTCTTCAAGAGTGAACCATGTGACACGCTCGGAAGGATTTGGGCTTACCAATTTGCCACCGTTTATCCTGCTGTCTTTGTGGGTTGAAAACCGTAAAGCAGCCTCTTCAAATTTGATGCTGTCTTTTCTTATCAGGTTGGCCAGGCTGTCGAGTTTTGAAATTGCTTTCTCTGCCTGCTCCGGTTTCACTTTTGGTCTTACCAGAATATGACGGGTATTAACCATTTCGCCTTTACGTTCGATGAGCTGAATAATATGGAATCCATATTTAGTTTCAACTATTTTGGAGACTGTATTCTTAGTGAGACTGAATGCAGCATCGGCATACTCTTTTTCAAGTTCACCCCTTGTGAGGAATCCGATTTCACCTCCGGTTTTTGCAGATTCGGTATCTTCAGAATACATAACCGATAACACATTAAAGCTCTTTCCTGCAAGTATCTGACTTCTGATGTCAAGAAGTTTTTGACGGGCTTCTGCTTTATTATCTTCATTAGAAGGAGGATCGACCTGTATCAGACTTATTTCATATTTTGCAGGAATAACAGGAAGACTGTCTTTTGGAAGTGAAGAATAGAATCTCTTTAAGGCGGCTGGTGTAACTGTAATGTTCTCAGCAATTTTGCTCTGAACTTCTCTGACAACCTCCTGTTCCAACATGGTTTTCTTAATATCCCTTCGTATTTCAACCATACTCTTCTTAAAAAATGCAACAAGGGCCTCTTCGCTGCCTGCCCGCCTGATTGCGTCATTCATTCGCATGTTCAGGTCACCTTCAACTGCATCATCTGTAACGGTGATACTATCGATCCTGGCCTGATCAAGAAAAAGTTTTGAAACAAGCATCTCCTCAAACACATTGCACCTGATCTGATCAACCGGAGTTTTGTTCCCGCCTCTTCTCAGATCGGTAATCGTATTCTCCAGATCTGAGAGATAGATAACCTCATTCCCTACAATCGCTGCAACTGATTCGACCAGTTTCTGAGAATTTACTGTCAATACGCCGGGCAGAAACAAACCTATTATAACCAGGCAAAATCTTAATTTTCTATTCATCATTATTAATATATCTTAAAACTATTTTTTTTAAGTGCTTCATTATAAATTCCGTTCTCAAGAGATTGAATATATTCTAATCTTCTTGAATTCCAGATGATTCTCTTTATATCATTCTTTACATATTCGAATGGGGCGAGCGAAGATCTGAGCCTGTAATCCCTTATCGAGACCAAATAGACTGAAATGGAGTCGCTTGTTTCGAAAAAGGTATTTCTTTTAAGAAAGTTTTCCTCGTTTTCAATATCTTCCTGCAGTTCTACTGAAAGCCTGTCCATCGGAACCCATTCTTCATTGAAATCGTCAAACTTTTCAGCAAACTGATAACAATAACTTTCAAGTTGTTGAAGGTCGTTCTGTTCATTTGAACGTGCCAGTAATTTTATCTTATCAAGATCCGGTGTTTCAACCGGCAGTTTAATGAAGAGAGCTTTAACAATATTTGAACCGAGAACAAAACTCTTTTCATTGGCGACATAATAATTCTCCAGTTCTGTTTCGGTCAAAACCGTATCCATTTTTTCAAGCATCATCTGCCGCTGGTACTGATAGATAACAAGGTTTGCCCTGGTTTCTTCGAGTTGCTTAGCTATTTCATCCTTTAATTCAGGGGATAAATTTTCTTCTGCTTTCTGCAACAGGAGCTCTCTTTTTGCCCATTTATTGATATAATTCTGAATTATAGCAATGCTGTCAGTCTCATTTATGCCGCGCTGGATGAGCCTTGGCATCTCATCGTAGTATAGGATAACTTTACCAACTTCTGCAACAGCAATTCTTTTAGTCGTGTTTTTATTATTCGTGCAACTAACTAAAAGAAAAATGGCTGATAGTATAATTACTGTTTTATTCATTGTTCAACTTCTTCTCACTTCTTCAAGTACTAAACTGTCAATCTTAACGCTATATTTTTCCTTTAATTGTCTTATCCATTCACTCACGAAGTATTCCTGGTAGGCATCAATATTTTATTATTCGAATCCTGTGCCTTGCAAACAACCGGCAACAAATTATTAATAAAGATTTTCTGATATTTATCAGGATTAACGGATACCTGTTATTCAAATGATTTTCTGCTATAGTTAGGAGCCTCCCTTGTGATGGAAACATCATGAGGATGACTTTCAATAATCCCTGAATTAGTGATTCTTACAAATTTGGCCTCCTTCTTGAGAATAGTGATGTTTTTAGTCCCAAGGTAGCCCATTCCTGCTCTGAGTCCTCCTGTCATCTGGTAAATCACTTCAGCAAGTGTTCCCTTATATGGTACCCTTGCTTCAATTCCTTCCGGAACAAGTTTCCTGATGTCATCCTCAATGTCCTGGAAATAACGATCCTTTGAACCCTGTTGCATAGCCTCAATAGATCCCATTCCTCTGTATGCCTTAAACTTACGACCATTATAAATGATGGTATCCCCCGGTGATTCTTCAACTCCGGCAAAGAGCGATCCTGCCATAATTGAATCGGCGCCTGCCGCAATTGCTTTAATAATATCACCCGAATACCTTATACCACCATCAGCTATTACCGGAATTCCTGATCCTTCGATAGCTTTTGCAACATTATAAATTGCAGACAGTTGTGGAATACCTACGCCCGCAATAACCCTGGTGGTGCATATTGAACCTGGTCCGATACCCACTTTTACAGCATCGGCACCTTCATCAGCAAGCATTTTAGCCGCTTCGCCTGTACCGATATTCCCTGCAACCACATCCATACCGGGATAGTTTCTTTTTATTTCCTTTAAAATATTGATTACGCTCTTTGTATGAGCATGAGCTGTATCAATTGTTATTGCGTCGACACTGGCATTTATAAGTGCTTCAACCCTTTCCATGGTGTCAGCAGCAAGACCTACAGCTCCTGCCACTCTTAGCCTTCCTTTATCATCCTTGCATGAATTGGGGCGGTCTTTGGTTTTTGTTATATCCTTGTAGGTGATCAATCCAATAAGCTTTCCTGATTCATCAATCATCGGAAGCTTTTCAATTTTATGCTTCTGGAGAATTCTTGCTGCTGCTTCAAGATTAGTCTGATGATTTGTTGTGATCAGACTGGTTGTCATGACCTCTGTTATCTTACGCGAGCGATTGTTTTCAAACCTCAGGTCCCTGTTTGTAACAATCCCTTTCAGAATTCCATTTTTATCAATAACAGGGATGCCTCCGATCTTATACTCACTCATTAAATTCATAGCTTCTCCAACAGTGGCATCGAGATTAATGGTTATCGGATCAAATATCATCACATTCTCAGCCCTTTTGACACGCTTTACCTGGGCAGCCTGTTTTTCGATGGACATATTTTTATGAATCACTCCAATTCCGCCTTCCCTTGCAATGGCAATTGCCAGTTCATCTTCTGTAACTGTGTCCATAGCTGCTGAAACAACAGGAGTGTTGATGCGGATATTTCTTGTGAACATTGTGCTTAGATCTACTTCTCTGGGAAGTACCTCGGAATATGAAGGAATAAGAAGAACATCATCAAAAGTTAAACCTTCATAAAGTATCTTATCTTTTAAAAATGACATCAGATGAGATTTTAAGTTTTT
>JBAWXY010000038.1:0-17380 GCA_037143835.1 Bacteroidota bacterium | reverse complement strand
GGATAATTGGGTATCATATCGTAGTTATTACCTATCCTATTACCCATCATTCCGTAGTTTACATGATCGAACATAATAAAGACTCTTGTTCTTTTAACTTTGAAATTCAGAAAGACATTAAGGAAGGGATAATTACCGGTACTAACCTGATCCTGACGGAAAAATCTCCCCGTTGCCGGCATATAGGAATAGGGGTGATAAAGAGTATGATAGGTTACATCAACACCAAGTTGTGTGTTCAATCTCCCTCCGGTCTGTTTAAATCTGAAGAGATGCTCAAAGTAACCGGCTGAACGAACCGTAACCAACGGAAGATCAAGTACATCTGCATTACTGCTTTTCTGAATTATCCCATCAGTGGCAAGATGAAATTTCCAGGCTCTCAATTCTTTTCTGACCGTGAGGGCAGCAACCGAGAGGCCTCCGGAATGCTGCGACGGAAGAGCCCTGGTATCAAAATCGGTATAATTATCGATAATAGCATAGTTGAATTTAAGTTCAGCCTTACGGGCCGGATAGGAGAAAGCTGAGCCCAGATCGATCCTGAACTCCTTGTTAAAATTATTATTCCATTTAAAATTGTTACCGCCCCACTGTTCGTACCAGAATGAAGGTTGCCTATTAGCGATTCCGCCAGTTATTAACCATGATGCCCTCCCCTTTTTCCAGTCGAATGATTTGGATATCTCACCGTTCAGATTGAAATCACCTGCTCTGTCGCCGGTTAAAAACAGTTCTCCTGTCGCTATCCAGCGAAACTTGTCACCAATGTTGTTATATAATCTACCGACCAAAACATTATTGCTTCTGTGCCATACAGATGTATTGGCATGTAATGTGTAGTGAGTTGGAATTATATGACTATATCTGAAAATTTCATTTCGTATCCCAATTCCCCCACCTAGTCTGAACTTCCTTGTTTCATCAGTTGAAAAATCGAACCTCACGGTATTTTTTATGCTTCTCGAATAGAGGGAATCAAATGTGATAATCTGAGTTATGAATACAGTATCATAAAAGCCTGTTGAAGGGTCTGCGTCTGAGTAAGTTCGCCGGTTGCCTTCGAGCATCAGGATATGTGAAAATGTACCACTTAATCCTAAAAATCCGGATCGTTTCTGCGGGATACTATCAGTTTTGCTTACAGGATTGCTGCTAATAGTGTACCGTTGTACAAGCAACAGGTTACGATTCCTAAGCATGCTGTTTGCCTTGTTAAGGCCACCAAGGTTTACAGGGACCTCGAGGGTTTTAGGCTGATCAAGCTCGCTTTTATCTGTTATCCCCCCGTTTTCATAAGATATCATGTTATTTAATCCGGTCGCGATGTAAAGTTTATATTTTACCCCTGTATATGAAGAATAGAGAGTAAAAATCTTATCCTCAGCCCTTTGGTAGTTATACTGTCCCAGGCTGTATATTATATCGTATATGAGTCCAAAATTGAGAAACCTGCTCACGTTCTGTGAATGACTTACCCTGAAAGTTTGTTCGGACGTTTCCCTTGGACCTGCAAAAGTCCAGACCAATTCGGTAAATGGAACCTGCGTATTCATGAAAACAGCATTGTCTGGAACATGCATGAAGGGGTAATAGGAGCTATAGAGAAATTTATCAGGGTCTGTGATCCGGTCAAAAAAACTGATCTGATAAAATGGCAGACCATAATTACCCAGAGTTGCATTAACTGATGAGTACCTATCGGCAATCCTGTATCTGTTAAATAATGAAAAGACGGTATCAAAAGGAATAATTACCTCCTCGGAGAAATCGGAAGAGAGATGCCATTGCTTTAAAATTCTCGGTTTTAAGGTATCCTGTTTCTGGGCATATAAACCTAAAGAAAAGGTGAGAAGCAGTATTATTGAAATATGTCTGATCATCAGCAGCAAATATAGAAAATATGAAAGGCCCTGCCAAATGGAGGGCCTGATTTTCATTTTTATAATGGTGCCATTTAAAAAATTAATCTACATTATCATTCAGATAAGCGTTGTTCTCCCTTAAAACAGGCTCTTCATTCTCGCCGGAAGTTAAAGTGAATTTTGACAATTTACTTTCTGCAGCATTCTCTGATGCACCAATCGCCATGTTTCTTCTGACATATGCAGGCACATCTTCAAATGAATCAATATTCTCTTTCATGGTCTTATTTGACAGTCCCTCGTTTTTCAACAGGTTCTGCATATGTTTCACCTTTCTCAAAGTTGCTTCGGGCTTTTCATGAACCTCATCATTCCCGCCTGTTCTTCTGTTTCTGATTTCACTGAGTTCTTCAATATGTTCAAAACTGAAATCAATCACTCCCTGGGATTCCTCTCCAAAATCGGTAATAATGGACTTTTTCCCTTTCTCATGTACAGAAAAGACATCATCTCCGGTCTCAGGTATAATACGGGAAGGAATTGCATTATTATTTGGCATTAATTCGACTTTGCTGGGCTTTTTAGGCTTATAGGGCTGAAAAATACTATTAGTTTCAAAGCCTGTTGCAATAACCGTGACACATATTTCCTCATTAAGGTTTTCATCTTTTGATAACCCCCTGATTATCAATGCATTATCTGATGCTGCATTGTACATGTAATCAGTTATTTCCCCCAGTTCATCCATGGTGATCTCATGTTCTCCGATACCCGAAGAAATATTGATCAGGATACTGTTTGCCCCGGTGACATCATTGGAATTCAACAGAGGAGAGGCAAGTGCATTTTCGATTGCTTTTATCGCCCTGTTTTCCCCTGCTGCCTTTCCCATGCCCATTATAGAAACTCCCGAGTTTTTCATTACTGTTTCCACATCAGCAAAATCAACATTTATATATCCTGTAACAGTAATGATCTCGGCTATACCTTTTACGGCAGTAGTAAGAATATCATCGGCCTTTGCAAAAGCAGTCGAAACAGGCTGATTACCGTATATCTCCCTGAGCTTTTCATTGTTTATAACCAACAGTGAATCAACATGATCTTTAAGTTCAGTAACACCATCAATCGCCTGCTTTATACGTACCTTCCCTTCCGATTTAAACGGGATTGTAACTACCGCAATGGTAAGCAGTCCGGCATCCTTGCATGCTTTTGCAATAACCGGTGTAGCCCCGGTGCCGGTACCTCCTCCCATACCAGTAGTTATAAAAACCATTTTTGTATTGCCCGATAATGCATCCATAACATCATCGATATTCTCAATGGCAGCCTGTCTGCCGACTTCAGGTTTACTCCCGGCACCCCTGCCTTCAGTAAGGGATTCACCAATCTGAACCTTTATCGGGACCTGGCTTTTTGAGAGGGCCTGATGGTCAGTATTGCAAACCACAAAATTTACATCTTGGATACCCTTTTTAAACATGTGATTAACAGCGTTATTGCCACCGCCACCTATTCCGAGAACTTTAATAATCGACGATCTCTCTACCGGCAGATCAAAGTTCATTATATCGTCTGACATAGTGTAGTTATTTAATTTATTATGAACAGCATATACTTAAGAGTAAAACCATATTTTTCTGATCATTTTATAGACTGATCTTCAACCTCAAACATTCTTGACAGCATAATCTTGATCTTTTCGGTAAGGGGTGTTTTTTCCTCTTCCTGAACAGAAGGTTTTAATCCTTTCTCCTCTTCTTCCTCATGCTGTGCCACGACTGCAACTTTTGGTTTAACAAACTCCTCCTTAACGCCGGCATTGAATGATTTTTTATATGTCTCCAGATAGTCGAAGCCACGCATTATCAACCCGACACTTGTTGCATACATCGGCTGGTTAATTTCATTCTTTGCCGATCCGGCAAGATGTTCATTCGGCAGACCTATTCTTACATCCATCGCTGTTTTGAATTTCATCAACTGAGGCAGGTGTTTCAGCAAAGCACCCCCTCCGGTTATTACGACACCGGCAGCAAGTTTATCAGCATAACCGGAATTCTGAATTTCAAAATTCACAGCGTCAATAATCTCTTCCATCCTCGACTGGATAATATAAGCGAGGCTTTTAAATGAAATTTCTTTCGGTTCTCTTCCGCTGATGCCCGGGATTGATACTACTTTGTCTTCAGGGGCAATGTCTCCCAAAGCTGAACCGTACTGAATTTTAAGCTGTTCAGCATGTCTCTGTAGGATTGCGCAACCCTCCTTAATATCTTTTGTCACAACATTTCCGCCAAACGGAATCACCGCAGTATGACGGATAATATTATCATAATATACCGCTACATCTGTTGTTCCGCCACCAATATCCACCAGTACCACTCCGGCTTCTTTTTCATCATCGGTAAGTACAGCATCTGATGATGCAAGTGGCTCCAGGATCATATCCTTCACTGTCAGATTTGCTTTCCGGATACATTTTTCAATGTTCTTTGCGGCAGCAACCTGACCTATAACAATATGAAAGTTGGCTTCCAGCCGCCTGCCGCACATGCCGATAGGGCTCTTAACCCCTGTCTCATTATCAACGATGAAATTCTGAGGGATTACATGAATTATTTCCTCCCCGATGTCGATATGGATTTTATGCATATCCTCAATCAGTTTGAATACCTCCTCTTTCTTGATTTCATCATCATATGCCTCACGCATAATATAGCCACGGTTTTTCATACTTTTAATATGCTGACCGGCAATCCCTACAAAGACCTCTGAGAATAGAATGCCTGATCTTTTCTGTACGTCCTCCACGGTTGTCTGAATAGCGGTTACTGTCTCCTCAATATTAAGAACCACGCCTCTCTTCACACCTTTGGAAGGAGCTTTGCTAAGTCCGAGAATCTCAATCTTGCCATTCTCGTTTTTCTTACCGACAATCGCCACAATTTTTGTGGTACCGATGTCGATTGCTGCTACATACTGTTCCTTTTTGTTCATAACTTAAATATGGTTATTTCTGATTATCTTTTTTTACAAACTATCTGATCTTTAAATTCCAGGTTTATTAACGAATATTTATTCCATCCCACGTAAGGTAACACCTTATCGTAGAAGTCCTCCAGGTTCCTGAGCTTTCCTTCAAAATTTTCAGCGGTCCCCATGTGTACAAGCTGGTTGCCGACACGTGGAATAAGGTCAATTTCATCATTACCGTCAACATAGATCTGGTCGATCTGAGCTGACCAGAAATTGTCGTCATTTATATAATTGACCAAGTGATAAATATCCTTAAGAATTGAATTTTTAATACTTGTATCAAGGACGCTTACTCCGTCAAGCATTGCTGAACTGATATTTACATTGCCACCGACTATGTGCAACCGTGGGTTATAAAGATTTCTCCTCCTCACTACAACCCCATCTTCATCGATAAAATAATCTCCCCCATTATCCGGCATCACTCTCATAACCGGATCGCGCTGGTCGGCATAGACATGCACTGTTCCGTCAATTGTCATATACACTTCAGCCTCTTTTAATTCTCTCAATACATTTATTCTGCTTTCTATTTCAGCAACTGAAACCTCTTTTACGGGCTTACCAAGTATTCTTCCTGAATTTCCATATGCAAGATTTAACAATTGCCTTTTGGTAACAAAATGAAAATCAGATGAGTCTTTTATATCAATAACAATTCCTCCGCATGGTTTTGCATTTGTGGTACCGGCCAGGTAAACCGGTATTATAATAAGGTATAACACAGGAATAAATATTAATATCTTCAAAAGTTTCTTCATCTCACTCTCTCCTTCCTGAGCTTCTCTTCAATGGGACTGACAAGGGTGTCTATATCGCCGGCACCGATTGTAAGCAGGACATCCAGTTTACTTACATCGAGTTTCCCTGGTATATCTTCTTTGTTCAGAAGTCTTCTATTCCCAGACCTCATTTTATTAAAAATCATTTCTGATGTAACTCCCTCAATCGGTTTTTCACGTGCAGGATATATGGGAAGAAGAATCACATCATCCAGTTCATCAAGAATAGCGGCAAATCCGTCAGCATGGTCGCGTGTGCGTGTAAAAAGGTGCGGCTGGAAAATCCCGGAAATTTTTCTTCCGCTGAAATACTCTTTTACTGAAGTTATGCAGATCTTTATCTCCTCCGGATGGTGTGCATAATCATCAACATAGGCAAGACCCGGCCAATTGATCCTTATATCAAACCTTCTCCTGACACCCTGAAAGAGGATGACAGCTTTCCTTATTTCCTGTTCTTTAACGCCGCACATCAGGGCAATGGCAATAGCGGCAGTAAAATTTTCGATATTTATTATACCCGGGAATGCAAAATGCAGATCTTCAATTATTGTTGTGGGGGTTTTTATATTGAACCTGTAATAATTCTTGCAATGCTCAATGTTGAAGGCATTGTAATCAGCTTTGGAATCAAGTCCGTATGTAAAACAGGTCACACCCTCAGGAACGATAATTTCTTTTCGTATTTTGCTGTTTACGACCAGCTTGCCTTCCGGTCTGATTTTATTGCAGAACTCATTATATGCCTCAACCATCGTACCCTGATCACCATAGATATCAAGATGGTCGGCATCGAGCGAAGTCACTACTGCCATCAGTGGTTTAAGCCGGTGGAAGGAACGATCGAATTCGTCAGCCTCCATTACAGTATATCTGCCTTCGCCTAAAAGAAGATTTGAATCATAGTTCTTTGAGATTCCGCCAAGAAATGCAGAGCAGTCAACTTGCGACTGCTTCAATAAATGCGCAATCATAGTGGAAACAGTAGTCTTGCCGTGAGTACCGGCCACCGCCAGTGTATCTGTATTGGCTGATATTTCACCAAGAACCTCTGAACGTTTATAAAGCCTGTAACCGTTATTTCTGAAATAAGAAAGAATCCTGTTCTCGCCAGGGATAGCAGGAGTATAAACTATTAAAACCTTGTCTTTATTATAAATATTCCCGAAGAGATCAGGTAAACCGCTAACATTTTCCTCATATGAAACAGTACAGCCACATTCAATCAGTGAAAGAGTTATTCTGCTTTCAGACCTGTCGTATCCTGCAATAGTATAACCACCCTTTTCAAAATAAAGAGCAAGGGCGCTCATGCCGATACCGCCAATTCCGACAAAATAAATTCCTTCAATATTTTTGAAATCAATCATTTTCCTGCAAGCTTAAGTACCTCTTCTGCTATTCTGATATCAGCATCCCTGTAGGCCATTTTTAGAATGTTTTCAGAAAGCACAACTCTTCTGGTTTTATCTGAAACCAGTTTAATTGCCTCATTTACAAGTGTTTTAATTGCCTGATCATCAGTTATTAACACTGCAGCTTCTTTTTCTGACAAAGCCTTTGCATTTTTGGTCTGGTGATCTTCTGCAACATTTGGAGAAGGAACAAGTATTACGGGTTTCCCAATAAGGCATAGCTCGGATATGGTACCTGCACCGGCTCTCGACACGATTATATCTGCTGCTGCATAAGCATAATCCATCCTGTTAATGAATCCGTGCACTGAAATATTTTCACTGAAAGAGAGCGAGACCAGTGCCTTAACATTTTCAAAATAATGCTTTCCTGTCTGCCATAACCACTGGCAATCCGGGTCTCTAAGCATATTAATGTTTTCCGAAAGGCTTTTATTTATACTCCCTGCACCAAGTGACCCACCAAGTACCAGAATCACGGGGAAGCCCTTTTTCAGATTGAAAAATGACAATGCCTCAGTCTCCAGCTTTTTAAGATCATCGAAATTCTGGCGAACAGGGTTTCCGGTTTTAATAATCTTTTCTGCCGGGAAATACTTATCCATCCCGTCGTATGCAACACAAATAACTGAAGCCTTTTTTGCAAGAAGCTTATTTGTCACCCCGGCATAACTGTTCTGCTCCTGAATCAGAGTCGGAATTCCAATTTTTTCAGCCTGTCTGAGAACCGGTCCACTGGCATAACCTCCTACTCCTACAACTACATCAGGCTCAAATTCCCTTAAAACTTTTTTCGCCATGCCAAGGCTCTTAAAAAGTTTTATCAGCACTTTAATATTTTTCAGGGTCAGACTTCTGTGTATTCCTGTAACCGGTAACCCAATGATCCTGTAACCTGCTGCCGGAATTTTTTCCATCTCCATTCTTCCTTCTGCGCCCACAAAGAGGATATCGATCTCAGGATCAATTCTCCTGAGAGCATTGGCAATAGAAATAGCAGGGAAGATATGCCCCCCGGTGCCTCCGCCGCTTATAATCACCCTCTTATGTTTTTGCAGGCTCATATATCTTTTCTCCTTCATCCATAATTTCCTCTTCAGGAAGTTCTTCATTTTTAATCCTTGCATTCACCACCCGGCTTACACTCAGTATTGCACCTATTGAAAAACTCATCATAAGGACAGAGGTCCTTCCCCAACTCACCATTGGAAGTGTCTGGCCTGTAACCGGAAATAACCCCACTGCAACCAGCATATTAAGCATAGCCTGAACAACGATCATTACAATTAAACCCATTACCAGAAAAGCCGGGAATGCCGTCTCACATTTCTTCGCTATTGTAATCCCCCTGAAAAGCAATATCATATAAGCAAGTATGAGGGGTATGGCGCCGAACAATAATCCATATTCCTCTATTATTATTGCAAAAATGAAGTCAGAGTTCGATTGGGGAAGCATGTTTCTCTGCGTACTTTTTCCGGGAGCTTTCCCGAATAACCCGCCGGTTGAGATAGCTATCTTTGCCTGGTTCGACTGATAATCACCATCCTCATCCACGGCACCTGAGAAAAAATGTTCAATCCTGTTTTTCCAGACCTGGACCCTGTTATCTTTTTTAACCACAGTAAGAACCATGGCAAACAGGACAACAGCCACAACTGCAATGCCAACATAAGCCAGAAGAAATTTGAACGGAACCCTTCCTATGAACATAATTATCATACTTATACCGAATATCATAAGTGCGGTTGAGAGGTTTTCAGGTAAGATCAGACCGCAGACAATGGCTACCGGAAAAAGAAGATACTTTGTAACAAGCATGAAATTATTCAGTTTGTCCTGGTATTTGGCCAATGTTCTGGCAAGATACAGAACAAGTGCCACCTTGGCGACATCAGATGTCTGAAGTCTGAATCCTGTTCCCGGGATGACCAGCCACCGGGTCGCCTCGTTAACCCTCGATCCGAAAGCAAAGGTAAGGATCAGCAATCCTACAGCCCCGATCAGGATCAACCCCGCCATCGAAAAATATATCCTGTACGGAAGATAATGAACAACTACAATTATTATAAGACTTAATACGAGCATAAAAAACTGGCTCCTGAGAAAGTACGTCGTATTGCCACCATATTTCATAAAGGCCACACCTACAGAAGAGCTGTAAACAGACAGGAGGGAATAGATCATAAAAAGAGTCACAAGACCCCATATAGCCCTGTCTCCTTTAAATGTCTTTGTAAGCCAGCCCTGTTGCATCTAACTCTTTGATTAAAGGTTTCTTACTGCCTGTTTAAACTGACGACCTCTGTCTTCATAATTTCTGAAAAGATCAAAACTTGCACATGCAGGTGACAATAACACCGTTTCACCCTTTTTTGCCAGGTAATATGAAGACCTTACAGCCTCTTCCATCGACGTTGTTTCAACAATTGTCGCAACCTTATCTTTAAAAGCTTCAACAATTTTCTTGTTATCCTTGCCAAGGCAAACAATCGCCTTGACCTTCTTCCTGACCACCGGAAATAGTTCTGAATAGTCATTACCTTTGTCTATTCCACCGACGATCCATATTATATCGTTTTCCATACACTCAATAGCATACCATGTTGAGTTGACATTGGTAGCTTTTGAATCGTTAATGAAGTTAATACCGCAAACCGTAATAACCGGTTCCAACCTGTGTTCAACTCCCTGAAAATCAGCGAGACTTTCCCTGATTACGTCTTTGCGGATATTAAGGACTTTACCGGCAATAGCTGCTGCCATTGAGTTGTAGGTGTTGTGACGGCCTTTAAGTGCCAATTCATGAATTGTCATAAGGTTGGTTTTATTTGGGTAATCAATTATTAATTCGTTGTTTTCGACATAAGCGGCCATACCTTCCTTTTTTTCATCAGAAAAAGGAAGCAGAGTCATTCCGTATTGCTTCTTAGATAGTTCAGCTTCAATGATCGGATCGCCAGCCCAGAAAATCAGGAAATCAGATTTCTTCTGGTTTTGTGTTATTCTGAATTTGGAATCCACATAATTCTGAAGTTTGTACCCGTATCTGTCAAGATGATCAGGCGTAATATTCATCAGAACAGCAATATCTGCCTTGAATTCATACATCCCGTCGAGCTGAAAACTGCTCAATTCAATTACATAATAATCGTATGAGCCTTCTGCAACAGCCATGGCAAAACTGTTTCCGACATTACCGGTCATTGCGACATTCTTTCCTGCTTTTTTCAGAATATGGTAGATCAGATTTGTAACAGTTGTTTTACCATTGCTCCCCGTGATACAAATTTTGATACCCTCAGCATATCTGCCGGCGAACTCTATTTCTGATATAACAGGGATCCCCCTTTCGTGGATCCTGATGATTACAGGTGCATTTTCAGGTATTCCCGGACTCTTAATAACCTCACCTGCCGAAAGGATGATTTTTTCGTCGTGATTCCCTTCCTCCCACTTAATATTATAATTATCAAGAATTTCCCTGTATTTTTCTTTTATCTGACCATTGTCTGATACAAACACGTCAAACCCATGCTTTTGTGCCAGCACTGCCGATCCTGCACCACTTTCTCCTGCCCCCAGAATTACAATCTTCTTCTTCATTTTATTATCTGATCTTAAGCGTCACAATGCTTATTACAGCCAGTATTATCGCCACAATCCAGAACCGTGTTACAATCTTCGGTTCAGGGTACCCTTTTTTCTGATAATGGTGATGAAGAGGGGCCATAAGGAAAATCCGTCTTCCTACTCCATATTTTCTTTTTGTTCTTTTAAACCATGCTACCTGCAATATAACTGACAGGTTCTCAACAAGGAATATCCCGCATAGTATCGGGATCAAAAGCTCTTTTCTTATTATTATTGCAAATACAGCTATTATGCCTCCGAGTGCCAGACTACCGGTATCACCCATAAAAACCTGTGCCGGGTAAGAGTTATACCATAGAAAGCCGATTGTTGCCCCGATGAATGCAGCTGCGAAAATAACCAGCTCTTCAGAGCCTCGTATATACATAATATTCAAATAATTAGCATAAATAACGTTACTCGACAAATAGGCCAGAATCCCGAGAGCAGTTCCTATTATTGCAGATGTCCCGGTAGCCAGTCCATCGAGCCCGTCAGTAAGGTTAGCACCGTTAGAGACTGATGTAACTATGAATATTACAATAATCACAAAAGCCAGCCAGGTCCATGGTTGCCTGTGATCTTCATTAACAAAACCAACAAGCCATGAATAGTCGAATTCATTATCCTTAATAAAAGGTATAGTGGTTTTCGTTGATTTTCTCTCCATCGCAATTTCTCCCTGTGGAGAATATGGGACTGCCGGATCGAGAAGTTCAATTTTCTCTCTCGAGGTAAGGTCTGCTATGCTGACCTTTTCTTCAATTATAACATCATCGCTGAAAAAAAGTATCAATCCTACAATAAGTCCGAGTCCAACCTGCCCTACTATCTTAAATTTTCCTGCCAGACCGTCTTTATTCTTTTTAAATATTTTAATATAATCATCGAGGAAGCCTATTAACCCTAACCATATGGTTGTCAATAGTATAAGGATGACATAGATATTATCGAGTTTTGCAAATAACAGGGTCGGAATAATAATAGATGCAAGTATAATTATACCGCCCATCGATGGTGTCCCCTTTTTCTGATATTGTCCTTCGAGGCCAAGATCCCTGACAACCTCACCAACCTGTTTTCTCTGAAGAAAAAGAATTATTCTTTTTCCTATCAGAAGTGAAATGATCAGTGATGTGATAATGGCCATTGCAGACCTAAAAGAGATAAATGTAAAAACTCCTGCTCCGGGGAAATTCAGTTTATCAAGATATTGGAATAAATAGTAAAGCATTTTTTCTCTTTTTATTTCAGTAATAATGCATTTTTCAGTTCTTCCCTGTCGTCGAAGTGATGTTTCACTCCCATTATTTCCTGGTAAGTCTCATGCCCTTTCCCGGCAACGAGTACAACATCGCCCTTGTTAGCAAGCATGACCGCTGTTTTTATCGCTTCACGCCTGTCGGATATCCTGAGTGTTTTTCTTTTAAGATCCGGTGTGATTCCGGTTTCCATATCGTCGAGGATCTTTTCAGGATCTTCAGTTCTGGGGTTATCGGAAGTGAGTATGATTTTACTGCTTCCTTCAGCAGATATTGCTGCCATTTTCGGGCGTTTTGTCTTATCCCTGTCACCACCTGCACCCACAACAGTGATAAGCTGCGCTCCGCCCTCTCTTATCTTGTTAATTGTATCTATCACATTCAGAAGAGCATCGGGGGTATGGGCATAATCAACAATGCCGGAGATACCACCGGGAGATTTAACAACTTCCAGTCGGCCTGAAACCGGATGCAGATCGCTGAGAATGGTCAATATCTCTTTTTTAGTTGCACCAAGAAGCTCAGATGCAGCATATACTGCAAGCAGATTGGATGCATTAAAATCACCGATAAATCTTGTCCAGACCTCCTCACCCTGTATCTTTAATCCCATCCCTTCGAAACCCTGTTCTATAATTCCGCACCGGAAATCGGCCATTCCCCTTACAGAAAAAGTGTAATGACGGGCTTTACAATTCTGCAGCATAACCTTGCCGTTCCTGTCATCTATGTTTACAAGTGCAAATGAACCAACCGGCAGGGAGTCAAAGAAACTCTTCTTTGCTGCCAGGTAATTATCAAAGGTTTTATGATAATCGAGGTGATCGTGAGTAAGGTTAGTGAAGATGGCGCCGTCAAATTTCAATCCGGCAATTCGCTGCTGATCAGCCGAGTGGGAACTTACTTCCATAAATACAAAGTCGCATCCCTCCCTGACCATTTCTGATAACAGACTGTTCAGCTGAACAGGATCAGGTGTTGTATGAGTTGCCGGAAGTTCCTTACCATTAATATAATTGCAGACAGTAGAGAATAGCCCGCATTTATAGCCTAATCGCAGGAACATCAGGTACAGGAGAGTTGCAATAGTTGTTTTACCATTTGTGCCTGTGACACCCACCAGCTTAAGTGAAGATGAAGGGTTTCCGAAAAAGTTTGAAGCTGCGAATCCGAGTGCTCTTGCAGAATCACCGGTTTTTATCCAGCAGACACTTTTATCCGGATTCTCAGGAAGGATTTCGCAGATAACAGCTGAAGCCCCGGATGTAACAGCTGCATTAATAAAATCATGACCATCAGATTTATATCCCTTTACAGCAACAAAAAGTGATCCACCGGTTACCTTACGGGAATCAAATTCAATATTTGAAATAATTGTACTTCTTTCTCCGGTCAGAGAAATAATATCAATCCCCTTTAATATTTCTTCAATCTGCATCATTTCACATATTCATCTCCAGTGAAACCATTGTTCCTTCATAGTACCGGGCACCATGTTCAGGAGACTGCCTCAGCACTCTTCCTTTACCGCTGTATCTTACCCTGAGTCCCGAGTTCTCAAGAAGATAAATTGCATCCCTGAGGCTCATCCCTCTGACATCCGGTACGAGTCCATCGAGCATCTTCACCCCGGCCAGTCTTATAGTATCACCACTTTCACGGGTAGCTACCCAGTCATCATCGGCAGTTCGTTTGTATCGTACATTCAGGTTTCTTAGTACTTCGTTAATATCTGCCCTGTAGCCATTTCCGGCCTCCGGAGCAGTCAGCTTTATATCTTCTTTATTTTCAGGTTTGTAATCGCGGAAAAAACTTGTCGCATAAACTTTATCAGAAATCTCTTTGAACACCGATCCGGCAACCAGGTTTCCATAATAGACCCCGTTTGAAGGAGCGTTAACGACTACAATACAGGAGTACAAAGGGTTCTCTGCAGGAAAATATCCTACAAAAGAGGCCTGGTAAGATATCCTTGCACCCTGCCTGTAACCATATTTATCCTTGGCTATCTGTGCAGTACCTGTTTTTCCTGCTATTCTATAATTGGAATTTTTAAGGTTTGTTGCGGTTCCGTGTTCAACGACCCCCTCCATCATCTTCTTTGCTTTCTTTATTGTAGATCGGGATGCAATCGAATTAATGATGATGTCGGGTTTATAGCTTTTAATGACAGTTCCGTTGCGCAGGATGGCAGTCACAAACCGCGGACGCATCATCTTTCCATCGTTTGCTACGGCATTATAGAAAGTGAGTATCTGCAATGGCGTCATCAGTACTTCGTAGCCATGCGACATCATCGGGAGTGAAAGACCTGACCATAGTTTATCACCTGGATATCTTATTAAAGGTGCTCCTTCGCCTTTTATTTGAAGATCGAGCTTTTCATTAAGCTTCATTGCATAAAGCCGGTTCACAAATTCTTTTGGCTTGTCCTTATAATGTTCATATATTAACTTTGAGACGCCCACATTGGACGATTTCTCAAAGACTTCCTTGACGGTTATTTTGCCGTACCCCTCTTCTCTTGTATCCCTGATGATCTTATTATAATATTTCACACTTCCTGTACCGGTGTCAACAATATCACCGGTGTCAATAACTCCGTCTTCAATGGCGGCCATCAGAGCAGGAAGTTTAAAAGTCGATCCGGGTTCGGTGCTCTCTCCTACAGCATAATTATAAGTTTCGTGGTAGTTGCCATCGCTTCCTATTTCCAGGTTGGCTATAGCTTTGATATCACCGGTTGACACCTCCATTAGGACAGCACACCCATGATGAGCATCATGTTTCCGGAGTTGATTCAGAAGTGCGGTTGTTGCAACATCCTGCAGATCAATGTCCAATGTTGTAACAACATCATTCCCGTCTCTCGCTTCCACGCTGTTGGCATTGTCAACAGTTATCCAGTCGCCTCCTGTAAGCCGTTGCTTCACTGCAACACCATTCTTACCTGCGAGATCTTTATCAAAAGCCCCTTCCACTCCAACCTCATTACCTTCGCTGCCAAGATTAAGGTAACCGATGGTACGGGCAGCCAGATCACTGTTTGGAAGAATTCTCCTGTTCTCAGCCTGGGCTACCATACCTCCTTTATACTGTCCCTCTCTGAAAACAGGTAACTCTTTTAGTTTTTTAAGAGTCTCATAATCCACTTTCCGTTTGATAAGAAAATAGCGATCACCCTTCCTTCTTGCTTCAGTTATGACAGATTTCCATCCTGAAGTTGACCTTTCACCTAACAGGCGTGACAATCCTGCTGATAATCCGTTTATTCCATTTGACCATGTGGCTCCTGACATCCCGGAGCTCCTGGTATCCATATAGATTGTATAGTATGGTACCGAACTAGCGAGAAGTCGTCCGTCATTAGTCAGTATATCTCCCCTGCTTGCAGGCATTTCTGCAGTTTTATAGACAAATTTTTCACTCATATCCGACCATTTGCCGCGCTGCACATATTGCAGAATCAGGATACGGACAAGCAGGGCAGCAGCCAGCAGGGCAATTGCAAAATATACAATGCCGCTATGCCATATTATCTCATCCCTTACTGCCATAGTCTTCACTTTTTATCAACCAACAGTTTAAATGGCGGGGTTTTTAGTTCTTCGAGGTTAAGTCCTTTTTCCCTGACCAATCTGAACACTTCCGATTGCTTGCTGACATACATCAGATCGGCTGATGTTGAAAGTGACTCCGCTCTCAAATCTTTAACCTCCCTTAAAAGCTTCGTTGTTTCCCTTGTTATTTTCTCGGCATGAAACCTGTTCCCGATGTAAATTGCTGCCAGCAGTGTTACGAGCGAAACGTACCCAAGATTCTTAAGTATGATCTTTTCAGAAACCATGCTTCCGCTAAGGAGTTCCTTAATGAAACTTCCGGTCTTTGCATGTTTTTTGCTATTTTCCTTGCTGTCAGCCATTTATCTGATTTTTTCGGCTATCCTGAGCCTTGCACTTCTTGCCCTGTTATTATTCGCAATCTCTTCATCCCCGGGAGTTGTTCCCTTCCTGTTTATTATCCTGAATGGAGTTTCAACATTCCCATAGAAATCTTTTTTCTCCCCCCCCTCAAAATTGCCTGTCTTCATAAAGTTTTTCACCACCCTGTCTTCAAGCGAATGATAGGTTATAATAACAAGTCTTCCGCCAGGATTAAGAACAGACAGAGCCTGTTCGAGCATCTCTTTCAGATAGTCTATTTCGTGATTAACAGCTATCCGTAAAGCCTGAAATACCTTTGCGTAGAATTTATGTTTCTGCCTGTAAGGTGCCAGTTTGCCGATTGCATCAATTATATCATTAACAGATATCAGTGGCTTTACTATTCTTGCGGCAACAATTTCTCTTGCAATTCCTCTTGAATTTGTAAGTTCTCCGAAATTGTAAAAAATATCTGCAAGGGATGTTTCATCGAGTGTTTTAAGGAGGTGGGCGGCTGTTACCGGACCACTTTTATTCATCCTCATATCAAGAGGGGCATCCTGTCTGAAAGTAAATCCTCTTTCAGGTTCATCAAACTGGTGGAATGAGACTCCCAGATCAGCTATCAGACCATCTATTGACCCTATGTTATTAAAAAGTAGATTGTTTTTAAGAAACCGGAAATTCTGGTCAAGAAAAAGAAACTTTTTGTCAACCGGGACGTTCAATCCGGCATCCTCATCCTGATCAAAAGCGATAAGTCTTCCTTTTTTAAGCCTCTTCAGAATTTCCATTGAATGCCCTCCGCCTCCGAATGTAACGTCGACATAAATCCCGTCAGGCCGGATGTTCAGCCCTTCAATACTCTCATTGAGCAGTGCGGGAATATGGTAAACCATTATATTTCAGGATCATTTAAACTTCCACCCATCAGTTTCTCAGCCAGGTTGGCAAAATCTTCCGCAGGCATATCAATTTTATCATAGACATCAGCTGCCCAGATCTCAATCCGACCATCCTGACCTGCAAGAACAACATCCCTTTCGGCTCCGATAAGATCCATTAATCTTTTAGGAACCAGTAAGCGGTTGTTATTATCAAGCGAGAGTTCAGCTGTTCCTTTAAAAAAATTCCTCAGGAACATATTATGCTCACGGTTATAGGGGTTGATTCTTTTTCTGATCTTGTCCAACTGCCTGTTCCAGTCTTCAATGGAATAGAGCACAAGACAATTTTCGAAGATATCCTTCCGTACCACGAAATGATCCTGTGCATCAGCAGGCATCTGCTTTTTGAATGCCATGGGGAGTATTATCCTTCCCTTGACATCCACCTTGCACGTGTAATCACCAATAAATGTGGCCATCCTCGCTTTTTAAAATTAAAAGGCTAAATTAAATAAAAATTATCCACTTTGCTCCACCTTACTCCACTTTTTTATTTTTTGTTGATAACTTT
>JBAWXY010000037.1:0-17508 GCA_037143835.1 Bacteroidota bacterium | reverse complement strand
GTTTACTTCATAATTTCAAAGAACTCCCTTTTTGCTTTTGGGACGACAAAGATAATGTTTCAAATATTTCTTCCAAAGAAATTGATATTTTATTTCCACCATTTTCTGAAATAATCCTCACGATTTAAATGTCTGTATAATGAAAAATACTATTTTCGTAAATATTTATCTGATATGCCGAACATTGTAATTATTCCAACTTACAAGGAAAAAGAGAATATAGAGGCAATAATCAAAGCCATATCCTCTCTTTCCATTCCGTTCGACATCCTTATAATAGATGACAACTCCCCTGACGGAACCGCTGATATCGTTAAAAATCTGCAACCATCAATGCCAAATCTTCACATCATCAAACGACCCGGCAAACTGGGATTGGGTACAGCATATATTTCAGGCTTTAAGTGGGCTCTCGAAAAAGACTATAGCTATATCTTTGAAATGGATGCAGATTTCTCACACGACCCGCGCGATCTTGTGAGACTGTACAAAGCATGTAAAGATAATGGTGCTGACCTGGCTATAGGTTCAAGATATATCAGCGGTGTAAACGTAGTTAACTGGCCTCTCTCCCGGGTCATTATGTCGTATGTCGCTTCTATCTATGTCAGAGCAGTTACAGGTATGAGAATTATGGATACCACAGCCGGACTCAAATGTTACAGGAGGGAGGTTCTGGAGAACATCAAACCAGACCATATCAGATCAGTAGGTTATGGTTTCCAGATTGAAATGAAGTTTACTGCCTGGAAACTAGGCTACAAAATAGTTGAGATCCCTATTGTTTTCACAGATAGGAAACTGGGAACTTCAAAAATGTCTGGAGGAATCTTTAATGAGGCATTATGGGGTGTCTTAAGAATGAAATTCAGAAGCATCTTCACTAAATATTACAAGAGATAACTATACCATATATATATAGGCGACAGGCAACGGGCAACAGGTGAAATGAGCAGTATATTAATAAAGAATGCCACAATTATTAATGAAGGAAAAACTTTCCGGGGTGATCTTATAATTAAAGATGAACTCATTTCAGCAATAGGATCTGCTGACCAGATGATTGTCCCAGCCGGGACAAAAATAATAGATGCAACCGGATTATTATTGATCCCGGGGGTAATCGACGATCAGGTTCATTTCAGAGAACCCGGACTAACCCATAAAGGTGATATTTTCAGCGAGTCGAGGGCAGCTGCTGCCGGTGGTGTAACATCTTTTATGGATATGCCTAACACCGACCCACAAACAGTTTCAATCGACATACTTAATAAGAAATACCGGATAGGTTCTGAAAACTCACTTACCAATTACTCCTTTTATATCGGTGCAACAAACACAAATCTCGATGAAGTGTTGAAGGTTGATCCTTCGGAAGTGTGTGGGATAAAGCTATTTATGGGATCTTCAACCGGTAATATGCTTGTTGATAATGAGAATGCGTTGAAGGAGTTGTTTGCAAAAGCCTCTTTACTTATAACAGCTCATTGTGAAGATGAGCCCACGATAAGGAAAAACAGTGAGATATACAGGAAGAAATATGGGGAGGATGTTCCGATCAAGATGCATTCGCTAATCCGAAGTCGGGAAGCTTGTTTTCGCTCCTCATCACATGCCATTAATCTTGCAAAGGAATATAATACAAGGCTTCATATACTTCATCTTTCAACAGCTGATGAGATGAAGCTCTTCAGCAACGAGTTACCGTTAAACCAAAAGAGGATAACCGGCGAGGTTTGTGTCCACCATCTATGGTTTGATGAATCATCATATGATGATCTCGGGACATTTATAAAATGGAATCCGGCAATAAAAACCCGATTCGACAGGGATGCCCTGATCAATGGTGTGAATAATAATCTTATCGATATTGTCGCCACCGACCATGCTCCTCATACTCTAACCGAAAAAGGGAACAGCTATTTCAAGGCACCTTCCGGCGGACCGCTTATTCAGCACTCACTGGTTGTAATGCTTGAACTCTGGCATAGGAAAATTTTCAGTCTTGAAAAAATCGTTGAAATGATGTGCCATAATCCTGCTATTCTATTCAATATCAAAGATCGAGGATTTATCAGGGAAGGTTATAAAGCTGACTTGTGTCTTGTCAATCCTGCCAGTCCCTGGGTGGTTTCAAAAGAAAATATCCTTTATAAATGCGGATGGTCTCCTTTTGAAAGAACTACCTTCAGATCAAAAGTTATTCAAACGATTGTAAATGGGACGATTGTATATGACAACGGAGTAATTAAAGAGGATTACAGGGGTCAGCGACTTATGTTTGATCGTTAATAGTTATTGTGCTATAAGAATCAAACCACCTCCCGACGAATAGTCGGGGCAGGGTGGTTAATGTCTTATTCTTGTCTAACAACAAATCTAACCGTACTTCTCGTACGTTGTTCCAAAAGAATGTTACGGCCACTGGTTATTCTATCGATGGCCTCAGCTGTGTAATGCCTTATCGACAGCATTTCAACCGATTCATTATATATGGCATTATATTCTGTTTTCAGGTCAGCAATAAGAGCATCCACCCTTATTCTCTCATCATCGACACAGACATCTATGCTTACGGCACTGGCTTCTACAAGGTTTACTTTAATACCATGTACCATAAAAGAATGGAAAACCCTGCTCAGATTATCACCTATTACAAATGAGAAATCCTTCGGAAGAATTGAGATAAGTATCTGATCCTCCTTTTTAATGAAAACCGGGATTATCTTTTTCAGAGTTGCATCTGCTTTGATAACAGTCCCTATTTCTCCGGGTACAAGAAATGATCGCACATACAGTGGTATATTCTTGTTATGAAGTGGTTTAATGGTTTTAGGATGAATTATTTTTGCTCCTGAAAAGGTCATTTCAACAGCCTCCTTATAAGATATTTCATCAAGCTTCTGAGCATCCGGGAACCATTTCGGATCGGCATTCAGGATACCAGGCACATCTTTCCAGACCATAACGCTTTCAGCATCAAGCATGTTTGCAATGATGGCTGCAGTATAATCTGATCCTTCCCTGCCAAGTGTTGTTGTCTGTCCGGTAACTGTTCCTCCGATAAAACCCTGCGTAACATAAATCCTCTTTTTTTTAAAGTCGAAAACTGTTCGTATTCTATTGCTGCTTCCACTCCATAATATGTTCGCATCCCTGAATCTGTCATCTGTTATCAAGGATTCCCTGATATCTATCCATTCTGTGTTCATTCCCGACAATTTCAGGAAGGCCTCAACAATTATTGTTGACCATATTTCACCATAAGAGACTATCTGATCATATTCAAAATCGTACTTCCCCTTTGCTGCAGTAATTAAATAATCTTCCAGCAGGGCAAAGGAGATATCTATCCTTCCTTTAATTTCTGAGCCAGTGCTGAAAAGCTCATCAATTATCAATAAGTGTTCTTCATACACTTCATCCAGAAGAGCTTTACATTTTTCTTCACCATTAAGCCAGGCTCTGAGTACTTTCTCAAGAGCATTTGTTGTTTTTCCGAAAGCAGAAATGACAATCACCAGATTATCTGACTCTGTCGAAACAATTTTAGCGAGATTCCTGATCCCGGTAGCATCTTTCACCGATGCCCCTCCAAACTTATAAACTTTCATGGATCCATATTTTTTCTAAAATTAACATTTCCCAGGCATAATGTAATTCAATTAGTAACCATCTCTTTTAGGATTCATTTTAGTAAATTTGCGGCACGTTCCGGCAAATGAAAGAAAACGAATTAACTGATCATTATACCAACCATCCAGTCCTGCCATCACTGATTGAAACAATCAATGCTGACAAGACCGGGAAGATCCGTATTGAAGGACTTTCAGGATCATCAAGAGCAATGGTTCTGTCGGTCGTTTTCCATAAAACACAAACCACTCATGTCGTAATAATTCCGGAAAAAGAGGATGCTGCCTATTTTTATAACGACCTGATTTCTCTTGTTGGCGAAGAATCAGTTTTCTTTTTTCCATCTACATACAAACGGTCAGTTCAGTATGAGCAGACCGAGCCGGCAAATATTGTCCTTCGCACCGAAGTACTTAATCATCTTGCCTCAGGAAAAAGAAAAGGGATTGTTGTTACCTACCCCGAGTCGGTTATGGAAAAAGTGGTGAGCAGGAAAAACCTGAAAAAGAACACTTTCAACATAAGTAATGGTGACAAGGTCTCGTTAGAGTTTCTTGAGGAGATGCTTCATGAATACAATTTTGTAAGGACTGATTTTGTTTATGAACCCGGACAGTATTCAATAAGAGGAAGTATAGCAGACGTTTTTTCTTACTCGGCCGATCTGCCCTACCGTATCGACTTTTTTGGCGAAGAAGTCGAAACAATAAGATCGTTTAATACTGATGATCAGTTGTCTGTGAGTATTCACAAGCAGATATCCATTATACCTAACATCCAGGATATATCAATTGAAGAGATCAATGATTCCTTTACCGACTTTTTACCCCCCTCCTCGCTGATATGGATTGAGGATGCAGAATATATTAAGGAAAAGATCAATAATATCTTCTTTCAGACGACACAAAGGGAAGAATCGGGTCAGATATCCGAAAAGAAAGAGATGGTGATGACAGGGAATAATTTTTTTGATCATTGCAAAAAATTCAGGATGCTTGAGCTCGGAAGGCAAAGCATGTTTGAACCTGAAGCCAGATTTGAATTCCATACTGAATCCCAACCTGTTTTCAATAAAAATTTTGAATTGCTTTCCGGAAAACTTCTTTCGAATGATGCTGATGGCTATGTTACATACATCATTTCGGAGAGCGAGTCGCAGATCGAAAGGCTCAGGGATATTTTTTCTGAGATTAATCCTGATGCACACTTTACCCCGCTTTTACTGAATCTGCACAACGGATTCACTGATCATGATCTGAAGATTTCGATATATACTGATCACCAGATATTTGACAGGTATCATAAATTCAGGATAAGAGGATACTTTACAAGAAAAGAGAGTATTTCGGTAAAAGAGCTTACAGGACTTAATCCTGGAGATTATGTTGTACATATCGATCATGGTATCGGTAAGTTCGGCGGACTGGAGAAGATTGAAGTTAACGGAAAGATCCAGGAGGCTATAAAGTTGGTTTACAGGGATAATGATATCCTTTATGTAGGTATCCACTCACTTCATCGCATATCAAAATATAAGGGAAAAGATAGTGCTGAACCAAAAATTTACAAACTTGGTTCAGGTGCCTGGCAGAAACTTAAGCAGACTACAAAAACGAGAGTAAAGGATATTGCAAAAGATCTTATCCATCTTTATGCAAAAAGGATGGGCTCTCCGGGATTTTCTTTTTCACCCGATTCATATCTTCAGCGCGAACTTGAAGCTTCTTTTATTTATGAGGATACCCCCGATCAACTGACTGCTTCAGTTGCCGTTAAAGAAGATATGGAAGCCGCTCACCCCATGGATCGTCTTGTATGTGGTGATGTAGGTTTCGGTAAAACTGAAATAGCCATAAGAGCTGCATTTAAATCGGCTTCCGACAGCAAACAAACAGCTGTGCTTGTGCCTACAACGATCCTTGCTCTTCAGCACTACAAAACATTTTCATCACGACTCAAAGGATTTCCATGTAATATTGAATATATAAGCCGGCATAAAAAAGCAGCTGATCAAAAAAAGATTCTCTCACAACTGTCTGAAGGAAAGATAGATATAATTATAGGCACTCATAAGCTTGTCGGACAGGATGTTAAGTTCAAAGATCTGGGACTTCTGATAATCGATGAAGAACAGAGGTTCGGCGTTTCTGTAAAAGAGAAACTTAAGAAGATTAAAGCAAACGTCGACACGCTTACTCTTACAGCTACTCCTATTCCACGCACATTGCAATTCTCGCTGATGGGAGCCCGCGACCTTTCTATTATCAACACGCCTCCTCCCAACAGGATGCCGATAGTAACTGAATTATATGGCTTTAACGAAGAAATAATAAAAGAAGGTATTGAATATGAGGTCTCAAGAAACGGCCAGGTATTTTTTATTCATAACAGGGTTGAAAATATCAAACAGATACAAGCTCAGATCAATCGCATATGCCCCAATGTTAAAACAGCAATTGTACACGGGAAGATGGATGGCATTCATATCGAAAATGTGATGTACGATTTCATCCAGGGCGATTATGATGTGCTGCTGGCGACCACTATAATCGAATCGGGGCTTGATATTCCTAATGCCAATACTATTTTCATAAATGATGCTCACCACTTTGGTCTCTCAGAGTTGCATCAGCTCAGGGGCAGAGTCGGACGCTCGAATAAAAAAGCCTTTTGTTATCTGCTGGCTCCTCCTTTGAGCACGCTCACACACGAGGCACGACGCAGGCTTAAGGCAATTGAAGAGTTTTCGGAACTCGGTAGTGGATTCAATATAGCAATGCAGGATCTGGATATAAGAGGTTCCGGAAACCTGCTCGGAGGAGAACAGAGCGGATTTATTGCTGATGTAGGATTTGAGACCTATCAGCGGATATTAAATGAAGCTCTGATCGAATTGAGAGAGTCTGAGTTCAGAGAATCCTCAACCGATGGAGAGAAGGTTGCAGTACCGATAAAAGCGGGACATGAAAAACTATATGTGTCCGATTTTCAAATCGATACCGATCTTGAAATTATGTTCCCCGATGAATATATCTCAAATATTTCGGAAAGGATAAGGTTATATAAAGAGCTGAATGAGATTGATACAGATGAAGCATTAATATTGTTTGAGAAGAAACTTATTGACAGGTTTGGGAATATTCCTGCCCCGGCAGAAGCTCTCCTCGATATTGTAAGAATCAAATGGATCGCTGTAAAACTTGGAATCGAAAAAATCCTGTTAAAGAATAACCTGCTCATTGCCAACTTCGTTTCGGATCATAACTCACAGTTTTATCGTAGCGCACTTTTCATTTCGATAATGAATTATGTAAACAGAAAGCAAAAGCAGATGAATATGAAACAAAAAACATCTAAGCTTAGCCTTACAGTCTCTGATGTGAAATCGGTTAAATCGGCGATTAAACTACTTAATGACATTTTGGAACAACACAATCTTTCTCTTTAGATTTTGGGCTAAAGCCCCTGGATGCGGTGGCCTCTTCAACCGACGGTAAGAGAGTTCCTTCCCCGATAGGACTTTAGTCCCACATAACTAAATTTTAATTCTTAAAACTGCTTTATTACCTTTGTACAATAAAAAAACCCATGAATCTGATCGTTGATATAGGAAATACAAGCACAAAACTGGCAGTTTATAAGGGCCGTGAAAAACTTTCTGTTTCCCGTATCAATGAGTTAAGTTGCGAGGAGCTGGAAAAAGAGTTGTCGGGTTTTAAGATAAAAAGGGCTATTGTTTCATCCGTGAAAAAGTTACCCCCGTTCATATCCGATCTATTCTTTACCAATATTCCATTTGTTCATGTTCTTTCGTATAAATCCAAACTTCCTTTCAAAATTGAATATGAAACCCCTGAGACACTTGGACCCGACAGGATAGCCGCGGCAGCCGGGGCATTCAGTCTTTTTCCCGGTTCAGAAATTCTTGTTATTGATGCTGGTACTGCCATTACATTTGATTTTCTCTCGGCCGATATTTATAAAGGCGGAAATATTTCACCGGGATTAACGATGAGATTCAAGGCGCTAAACAAATTTACCGGAAGATTACCACTGGTTTCACCAATTGATAATTATACATCCCCGGGGCGAAATACTACCGATGCAATAACGGCCGGTGTGATTACGGGGGTCACATATGAAATAAATGAGTATATTCGTACGTTTGAGAAAAAGCACACTGATTTTAAAATAATACTAACAGGCGGCGACAGCGGATACCTTAAAGACAAAATCAATCATCAACTCACATATATGCCTGATATTGTGATTGATGGTTTAAATTATATTTTAGAATACAATGCGACATAAACTAATAATAGTCACTTTCATATCTCTGTTTTCTTTTGCATTTACTGCCACCGGTCAGAAACTTGTCAATTCCCCTTATTCAAGGTTCAATATTGGTACTCTGGAACCTGCAGGATCGTTCAGAAGTCTTGGTATGGGAGGTATTGGAACATCATTTAGAGACAACAGCTCAATATATTTTTCAAATCCGGCATCGTACAGTAGTCTTGATACAAACTCATTTGTTTTTGATTTTGGTCTTGATTATAGCATTAATATCCTCTCCGATGGGGTCTCAAGTTTTTCTTCGGATGATTTGAATTTTGATCATCTCCTCTTGGGATTTCCTGTAGCAAAAGGATGGGGAGTTGCAGTGGGCATTTTACCATTAAGTAATGGTTATTATAAATTGTCTGAATCAGTTCTGAAAGGTGATCCTGACTATGATCCATTGATAGGGGAATATACATCATCGCATGCGGGTGAAGGAGGGTTTACCAACTTTTTTCTGGGATCGGGTATAAAGATTAATAAGAATTTTTCAGCAGGAGTTAATATGACACTGCTGCTCGGACAGATAAAGAGAACAAACCAGTTTGATTTTATCATCGGTCTGAACCGGGATTATAATGTCTTTAATGATAACAGCACTGAAAAGCTTCAGTTGGGTGGCATCAACTTTGATTATGGGATGCAATATACTGCATCTCTGAAGAATGATTATTTTCTTAATGCAGGCGTTTCATTGACCTCCGGTAAAAATTTTAATTCAAAATATGAACACCTGGCTTACAAGTATACAGCTTTCAGCACAATAGATACAATTTTATATATTTCTGATAACTCAACGAAAGCTTTTATTCCGGGTACTTTAAGGCTGGGTATCTCCTTTGGAAAAAAAAACAAATTTACTACCGGGTTTGATTTCATCTCTACTAAATGGTCTAAATCAAAAATTCCCGGAGCCAGTGGTTATGCTGCCGATACAAGATCATTCCTATTTGGGGCTGAGTACATCCCTGACAAATTTTCAAATTACAGCTTCCTGAAAAGACTGGAGTATCGCATTGGGGGTCATATCGAAGATAATTATTTAATTATCAACAGAGAACAAGTAAAAGAGTATGGCGCCAGCATCGGTATTGGTTTACCAATGAGGCGCTCATTATCAAAGACCAATCTGTTTTTTGATTTTACCAGAAAATACGGTTCTCCGGGTAGTAACCTTCATACCGAAAACTATTACACTATGGGTATCAGTCTGAATCTTTACGATCCTTTCTGGTTCATCAAGCGTAAATATGATTAGAAGTTACGCAGGTAACTATGTTCGTTTAAATAATTAAGAATTTCACCTGTAGCATATGAAATACTCATCTTTTAAATTCCGGACTCTTTTCCTGATTACACGACTGGTTATTGTAACCGTGGTGTTTTTATCGTGTGAGAATAAAATTGATCTTATCCCAAAATCAGACCTTCTTACCCATCCATCACTTACAGTTAAGGATTTTGAGACTGTCTTTACAGATTCCGGACGGTTGCAACTCGTGATGTCTTCGTCCCTCTTAGAGCAGTACGATAATATAGACTTACCATATTCTGAATTCAGATCGGGTATCAAAGTAATTTTTTATGATGGCAAAACGGAGCCTGTTGCATCAGTAACTGCAAAATATGCAAAGTACACCAAAACCAATAATATGTGGGTGCTTAAGGACAGTGTTGTGGTATTAAATGAGAGTAATGACAAGCTCGAAACTGAAGTATTATACTGGAACCAGGAGAATGACCTTATTTATACCGACAGGTTTGTTAAAATAACCAACGAGGACCAGATAACTCAGGGATTCGGATTTGAGTCTGATTCGCGACGTGTAAAGTGGAGAATCAAAAAGGTAAGTGCGATAATCTATCTTCCAGAAAGATGACGAATAGTTCGCTGCTTGTGCTTGAAATAAGTTAACTTTGATTCATGAACGGAATCCTGATTATACTTCTCGCAATAATATTTTCTGCGTTTTTTTCGGGTATGGAGATAGCTTTTGTTACTTCTAACAAACTCCGTATTGAGCTTGACAGGAAACAAGGGGTCTTCGGATCTGAAATACTAAAACTATTTACAGATAACCCTGGCAAGTATATTGCCACGATGCTTATTGGCAACAATATTTCACTGGTTGTTTACGGTTTGGTCTTTTCAAGCATTCTGAGACCGGCACTATCACCACTCATTGATTCCGACCTTTTAATCCTTATACTGAATACATTTATTTCTACTGCTATTATCCTGTTTGTAGCAGAGTTTCTTCCAAAGACCATCTTCATCATTTCCCCGAATTTTTTTCTTAAGTTTTTAAGTATCCCAACACTCTTTTTCTTTTTCCTTTTTTACCCGGTAAGCAAATTTACACTGGCAGCTTCAAACTTGTTCATCAGGATATTTTTCAGAATCAAATCCGGCGAAAAGAAGCAGGAGAATCTTGTTTTCAGCAAGGTTGATCTTGACCATTTTGTCAATCTGAGCAAGCAGAGTAAAGAAGAATCAGGGCCTGATCATCACAATATCAGGATCTTCCAGAATGCGCTGGACTTTTCCAATGTAAAGCTCAGGGAGTGCATGGTTCCCAGGACCGAGATTGAGGCAGTTGACTGTATGAGTACCGTTGAGGAGCTTAAAGAAAAATTCATCGAAACAAGGCTTTCGAGGATATTGGTTTATCAGAAATCCATTGATAATATCATAGGTTATTTCGAATTGAAGGATATTTTTAAAAATCTGACAGATATCACAACATCGTTACGGAAGCTTGCAATTGTGCCCGAAACGATGCCTGCAAATAAATTATTGAAATTGTTTGTTGATGAAAAGAAGAATATTGCACTTGTTGTTGACGAGTTTGGCGGGACATCAGGAATGGTAACTATAGAAGATGTGCTGGAAGAGATTGTGGGCGATATTGAGGATGAACATGATATAAATGATCTCACTGAAAAGGTTACCGGTAAAAACGAATATATCCTTTCGGGTCGTATTGAGATTGATTACCTGAATGAAAAATACCATCTGAAGCTGCCTGAGGAAGATGATTATGAAACACTTGCCGGTATGATTTTATTTTATCATGGCAGTATCCCCGGAAATAATGATGTAATAAGAATCCGGAATATCGTTATAAAAATATTGAGGGCAACAACAACAAGGCTTGAGTTGGTAAATGTTAAGATTGAGTAGAATTAAAGACCATTATAATATGTAACTATTCTAATTATGTCTTTCATATTTTTAACATCAAGTTTGTTTGAACTGATAAACCTGTTCAATGCCTCTTTCTGATCACTCAATACAGAAAGCAACTCTTTTTTATTGCTTATTCTTACTGCACTATTATCTCCGAGTTTAAAATAGTAGGTGTCATTAGTAAGAATAAACTTTGCGGGTTTCGCATCCTGGTAGAGTTTTGGGGGTTCAGCATCTTGTATCCGGATATTCTTTTTAACAAGCAGTTTACATCTGCCATCGGTCTTCACAATAAAATATGAACCATCGTTGGTGGTTTCTACGCCTACGGATTTTATGTATCCTGAATAAATGAATTTTAAACTGTCAACTTCAATCAGCTTAACTTTTTCAGGGTGAATAATGGCATAAATTTCATTATTATCTTTAAGATGCATTTCGTTGGCATATATATCATACCGTATGTTTACATCAAACTTTTCCCCGCTGGTTACAATTAATTTACCCTTCTGAAAATCTTTAAAAATATAAGGATCCCCTTTAATGCTGGAGTATAAGATATTCTCAATTCCGTTTATTCCTTTATTTAACCTCAGTTTATTAAGCATTGTTTCTGATCCCAAAACCGGTATTTGGGAATGTACAGAAAAGAGATTAAGACAAAAGAGCAAAATGGTTATAATTAATACATTAGTAATTTTCATATGCTTCTGTTTATAATATTTAAAAAATTAAAAAGGCCGCCTTACAGCAGCCTTTTTAATATTAACAAAAAATTATGGTACTGGTGTCCAAACCTCTCTCATAACTCTGTTTCCACCCGAACCAACATAGAAATAGCTTAAGTAGAATTTCCCTGTTGCAGGGTCAAAATAATTACTTTCCCCAGGGACATTTTTCATTTCGATATTTAACCAGGTCGAGCAAGTAACTTTATTAGTCAAAGGATCAACTGTTATTTTTACAAAATAGCCTGAGGCTCCTAAATCACCGGCATTCCCCCAACATGCATATGCACTTATGGGTGTAAGAAATTTCTTTTCATTAACCGGGCGCACACCTGCTGTTGGATGAGTAAACGTTCCGACACACTGATAAAAGCCTGCATATTTGTTGGCAACAGTGATTGTTGATTTTATGCTAACATCTACTTTGCGGCCATCCTCCATTACAGAAACATAGCGAAGTGTCCAGGCATCACCGATTGCTAATACACTTTCATTAGTTGGCATGCTAAGACCCACAATTAATTTTGTATAGTTATAACTAACTACAATGGTTTTATCCTCTGTAGCGTTGGCAGATCCAACACTAATGGTCTGGTCCAGAACTTCTGTTTTACCGGTATATTTCCTGTAAATTTCAATTGAAGCAACCCCGGGCCCCTTTGGGATATCAAGATTTATATTGAAATTAGTTGTACCGCCAAGCTTATATGGAAAAGATTTCGTAGGAGATATCATCCCGCCTGTTTTTGCCTCAGCAGTCATCAAGTCAGTATAGGTCTTATCGCATGAAGTGAAAATCAAGACCGTGAAAATCAGACTTAAAGCTGAAAATATAAGTTTTTTCATGATTTAATCGTTTAATAATTAATAATTATTCTTTGTATCCCACCAAACCCTGGTGTTAAGATCGTCGGCACCCTGATGGGTTATTGCTGCGGCTAAATTTGTCGGATTCCTTCCGGATTCATCGGATGGATAATATGCTCTAACCGGAATTTTTCCGCCATTCTGACCTGCAACGGATGGGGTAAGCACAGGAAAACCTGTTCTTCTCCATTCAAATGCGGCCTGTAAACCCTGGTCAAACATGGCGAGCCATTTTTCAGTATAAATCTGTTCCAAAGCATTAGCAGGATCAAATGTTGCGTAAGTATCAAAATAATCTGCTACTAAATCGTCAATAGTCGTGCCCTCAGGAATTCCAAGAGCTAAAATTGCCGGGTTATCGACAATTGCATCAGCATACTGATAGTAAGAGCCTGTTACACCCTCGATATAGTATTCCTCTGCAGTGTTTGGTGCGCCTGTAACAAAGCCTCTTTGAACTGCTTCGGCCAGGATAAATTGCACTTCAGCATAACTCATAAGCATACCGGGAGCAGTGGCGGCTGAAAAATAACTCCCTATTTTAGAGGTCTTCGTGAGACCATTCCCCTTATAATTTGCAGCATCTGTTGATGTCATTCCGTTTGGTAAACCTACCCACCAACCACCTGCAGAGGGAAGGTTTGCATAAACTGCAACCCTGTAATCCATGTTAGGATGATTTGTCCACATTATATCGATAATTGTCTTGCTTACCCTGTGGTCATCGCGGGTTTTACGGTTTTCATTTATAGGATTGTTGTTTGGTGCAGAACCCAGGTAAGCTAAAGCTGCATTATCAGCATTGCTTTCAAAAATTGGAGATGTAGCAGGATTCTTAACAATTGCTGTAATAGCAGCAGTCGGATTTACGCGATCTGACCGCCTCATCAGTAATCTTAATTGCAATGAGTTAGCAAATTTTTTCCATAACATAAGATCATTACCATACAGAATATCACCTTCAATTGCAGCGCCGTCTTCTTTCAACAAAGTATTTGCTTCTACAAGATTTGCAATTAACGCTGCATAAATGGACTCCTGAGTGTCATAAACCGGTGATAAAACAGGTTTTGTTGCATCGCTTCCAAGCCATGCTTCAGTATAAGGAACATCACCAAACTCATCGGTAAGAACTGAAATAACATAGCTCTTCAGTATCAATGCTACAGCTTTATAAGAGTCATTTTTTCTTGTGACACCTATATTATAAATGGTCTGAATATCATAACCAGATGAACCATAAAAACTGCTCCAAGTATTATTGATTACGCTCATACGGGGAACATATCTGTCTTCATCGGGATACTGAACTTTTGCCATATGTTGTACCCAGCAAGAACCCATTTCGTGTCCAAGAAATATTTCATGAACTCGATCGGTCATAGATTCGATTGCATTTGTAAGCAGCATGTTAGGAGCTGCCTGATCAATGCCAGGATTATTCGGATTTGTGTTTATCTCCTCAAAATCCTTGGTGCAGCCGGGGCTAAAGAGTACAAGCACCAGAAGAGTTGCTGCAAAATAGTATATAATTTTTCTTTTCATAATTAATAATTTTAAATGTTAATTAAAATTTGCAACCAACGCTGAATCCTAAGCTCCTGGCAGAAGGCAACTGGCCATATTCCAATCCCTGAACGTTACCACTGCTGAATGCTGTTTCAGGATCAATGTGAGGCACTTTGGTACTCAGAATAGCTAAATTTCTTCCAACTACAGATACGTTAAGATCTTTGAGAGGAAAATTAGGAAAATTCTTAAAGGTGTACCCAAATTTTATTTCACGAAGTTTTATGTAAGAGGCATCAAATACACTTGAATAGGCTACATCGCTTACATAAGCAGCTTTGTTAAAAGCTTCAGCGCCTGCAACAACGGTATTTGGTACATAACCACCACTACCATCAGGCATTACGCCAACGCCAACAATTCCACCTTCGCGACCAATCAATGTCTCTTTCAAAGCTCCTGCATAACGACCCCAAGTGGTAGTCATCGAATACATATCACCACCTTGTTTTGTATCGATCAGGAAGCTTGCATTTAATCCTTTATAGCTGAATTCATTCAACATACCACCAAGCCAGTCTGGAGTAGCATTACCAAGCGCTTTCAAATCGCCTTGTGATGGTAATCCATCATAAAAGATAATATTTCCATCAGGATCTCTTTCGAAATCATAACCCCATAATACACCATAAGCTCCACCCGGAATTGCCAGAACCTGAAGGCTCCAGTAAGAACCCAATGAGAACTGTTCAACACCTTCAGCAAGTTCTACTACTTCATTCTTGTTTTTTGCAAAGTTCAAGGTAACATCCCACCTGAAATCACTTGATTTAACAGGTGTAAGTGCCAGTAATACTTCAATACCTTTATTATCAATTCTACCTGCATTAATTGTTTTTGCTGTATAGCCTGAAGCAGCAGATATCGGAATATCAACAATCTGGTTAATAGATTTCTGGTTATAATAAGTTACATCCAATCTTACCCTGTCTAAGAAAAACCGAATATCGGCGCCAAATTCAAGTGACTCATTCTTTTGAGGTTTAAGAGTAGCATCTGGCAAAGTGTTGGGCACAGCCAGGTTTAATAACTTGGTACCAGCATTCCATCCTTCACCAAAAGCAACTGTTGGTGCCAGAGAGTACGGATCAGTATCACCTCCAACCTGGGCCCAGCTTGCACGTGCTTTTGCAAATGAGAGCACATCAGATTTGATACCTAATAAATCTGTAATTACTGCACTAAGAGATACAGCAGGATAGAAATATGAGTTATTTTCTGAAGGTAAAGCGCTCGACCAGTCATTTCTCATGGAGTAATCAAGAAACAGAGCATTCTTATATGCAACCTGACCAAATCCATATAAACTGTTAATTCTCTTCGAGGTGTAACGATTAGAGGTAGTTGGTGTAACTGCAGAGTTAGCAACATTATAAACACCTGGGACAGCTAATTCAGGCGCCACACCTGTGTTTCGTTGTGTAATTCTGTCCATCCTGTTTCCTCCAAGATTGAAGCTGAAATTAAAATCTGCTCCAATAGCCTTATCAAATGTAATGAGGAAATCGGTATTAATCTCTCTGAAGAGGTTAACAGTTTCACCATAGTATCCTGTCGGATAATCCATGTCACCAACAAAATTTTGAGATGATGTAAAGTTGGAATAGATATCACCGCCACTTCTTATATATGCACTCAGATAATTGGTAAACTGATATTTCACCATCGCATTTCCGATAAACCTGTCTCGTCTTAATTTATTAAGGTCTTCCTTAAGAGTCATATATGGGTTATTGTGATAATTATGGTTCCAGTTAAAGATTGAACCATCAGCGTTACGCTGTTTATCACGCAATAGTGTATAATCAACCTGCCTTCCTGTCCAGGTAAACTGTTGCATAACGTTGCCTGCAGCATAACCATAACCTGGCTGGTTATCACTAATGGCATTTACATAGTTTCCCGATGCAGAGAAAGTAAGTTTATCCACAGGGTTTGAAGTTGCACTAAAAGCTAGTGTCTTCTTCATAAAATCAGTATTTGGAACCATTCCCTTCTGATCGAGGTTGGTAAAAGAGAGCCTGAAATTTGATTTATCACTACTCCCTGTTAAAGATACGTTTGTAGAAATTGTAGATCCAATTTCAAAAAAGTTTTTCACATTATCAGGGTGTGAAATCCATGGAGCGGGTTGGGCAACGCCGTTTTCATCAACTGAAGAGAATTGAGGTATCATTAACCCGACGTCAAGTTTCGGACCCCAGCTCTCATCAACCCCATCATTTATTCCACCACCGGCACCATCAGCATATGAAAAAACGCCACCGTTACCCTGACCGTATTCATTCTGGAAATCAGGAAGTTTTAAAGGTGTTTCAAATGTTGTGGTATTATTAAGGCTAACAGTGAGTTTTTCGCCTTTTTTGCCTTTTTTGGTTGTCACAACAATAACACCGGCGGAAGCTCTTGAACCATAAAGTGCTGAAGCATTAGCCCCTTTCAGAACCGTAATTGTTTCAATATCATCAGGGTTAATATCAGCTGCTCCGCTACCTCTGTTTGTTCCATCATTACCGGTATCACCAAAGGAAGCATTGTCTATTGGGATGCCATCTACAACAAATAATGGCTGGTTGTTCCCGCTTAACGAAGAAACCCCTCTGATAACGATCCTCGACGAAGCACCAACAGCACCTGAAGCACTGGTGATCTGAGCTCCTGAAATACGTCCCTGCAAAGAGTTGATCACGTTGGTCTCTTTTGCCTTTGTGATTTCATCACCTTTAACATCCTGAACCGAATAGCCAAGAGCTTTCTTTTCCTTGGCGATACCTAAAGCTGTAACAACAACTTCACTCAAACCTACAAGGTCGGATTCAAGAACAACATTTACATCTGTCCGCCCCGCAATCTGAACCTCCTGTGTTTTCATCCCGATATAGGAGAAAACGAGTGTGGCTGCATTCTGCGGCGCTGTAAGTGAATATTTTCCATTCACATCTGTTATGGCACCAATAGTGGTACCTTTAACAGATACAGATACACCAGGAATTGCACCCTCCCCTGCAACAGCAGAGGTAACCGTACCTGTAATGACTTTTGTCTGTGCAAATAAAGTGAAACCACTTACAAACACAAACAAAACAATCAGCAGAAATAGTTTCTTCATACAAATTAGTTTTAGGTTTTAATTTAAGAGTCAAATATAGAGGTTCTATATTAAATCTCCAAACTAAA
>JBAWXY010000036.1:0-17644 GCA_037143835.1 Bacteroidota bacterium | reverse complement strand
CAGGTCGCCGACATAGGAATTCTTGGAGAAAACATGGTTTTTGAAAAGAACAAGGATGTCAACATCATAGAACAACTTGGTTTTGCTCAATGTCGTCTTAGCCTTGCAATACCCAAGGAAGAGACTTATCCCGGCCTGGGATATTTCATGAATAAAAAGGTGGCCACCAGCTACCCGAAGATTCTCTCCGACTTCTTCAAAAAAAATAAAATAACTGCTGAAATTGAAGAGATCAGCGGTAGTGTAGAAATTGCCCCGGGTATTGGTTTGGCTGATGCAGTATGCGACATTGTAAGCTCAGGCAGCACTTTGCTTACCAATGGATTACATGAAGTTGAGACAATACTGAAGAGCCAGGCAGTAATAATTGGAAACAAAAACCTCACAAGGGAAAAACAGGAAATTTTAACCGGCCTTCTCTTCAGGATAAGGGCTGTGAAAAATGCAAAAGAAAATAAATATATTCTTCTTAATGCACCCGAATCTGCAATTCCAAAAATATGTGCGATACTTCCCGGAATGAAAAGTCCCACTATTGTGCCACTTGTTGAAAAAGGATGGTGCAGCCTTCATTCAGTTGTAAAAGAGGATGAATTCTGGATTAGAATAAATCAATTAAAAGAGGCAGGAGCAGAAGGCATTTTAGTAATTCCAATCGAGAAAATGATATTGTGATGAAACCAGTACTTTTTCCAATAAAAGAGAGTTGGGATACACTCTGCAAACGACCCGGAATTGATCAAACCGATCTCGAAAATGCTGTCAGGGGTATAATTAATAGGGTAAAATCGGAAATGGATAAGGCCATTTATTGTTTCTCTGAAAAATTTGATGGTGTATCTCCGGGCAATTTAAAAGTATCATTAACTGAGATCGGGGAATCAATCGGGCAAATCCCTGAAGAACTGAAAACAGCATTAAATATTGCAAAAACCAATATTGAGAATTTCCATTCTGCCCAACTTCTGACAGAACCTGTTATTGAGACTTTCAAAGGAGTTAAATGCTGGAGAAAAAGTGTTGCGATTGAAAAAGTGGGACTTTATATCCCGGGAGGCAGTGCCCCTCTTTTTTCAACGGTTTTAATGCTGGGGATACCTGCAAGACTGGCAGGATGCAAAGAAATTATTATCTGTACTCCACCCGGGAAGGATGGAAAAGTAAGTCCTTTAATTCTTTATACAGCCCAACTTATCGGAATAACCGAAATATACAAAATCGGCGGAGCACAGGCTATTGCCGCGATGGCGTACGGTACAGAAAGTGTCCGGAGAGTTTTCAAGATATTCGGACCAGGTAATCAGTATGTTACAAAAGCCAAGGAGCTGGTGCAACAGGATGGTGTTTCTATAGACATGCCGGCCGGTCCCAGTGAGGTTTTAGTGATTGCAGATGGAACTGCCAATCCTGAATTTGTTGCTGCTGACCTCCTTTCACAGGCCGAACATGGAACTGACAGCCAGGTAATTATGTTGACTGATAATAAGGAGTTGATCGAAAGAGTGAATACTGAAGTTGAAAAACAGTTGCAGCCATTACCAAGAAAAGAGATTGCCTTAAAAGCCTTGGAAAACAGTAAGTTAATTCTCCTTTCCTCATTGGATGATTGCATTGATTTCAGCAACCTCTATGCACCCGAACACCTTATTATTAACACCTCCGATACAAATGCACTGGCAAACAAGGTAATAAACGCCGGCTCGGTTTTCCTTGGAAATTTCAGTTGCGAAAGTGCCGGGGATTATGCTACCGGGACAAACCATACGCTTCCCACAAATGGATTTGCCAGGAGTTACAGTAGTGTCTCCACCGAAAGCTTCCTTAAAAAAATATCTTTTCAGGAAGTTAGCGTAGAAGGCATTAAAAACCTTGGACCGGCAATTGAACTTATGGCGGAAGCCGAGAATCTAAATGGCCACAAAAAGGCAGTGAGTGTCAGACTAAAAAGTTTACAAAATGGTAAATGTTAATGAATTAGTAAGGGAAAATGTTATAAAACATACACCCTACTCATGTGCCAGAGATGAATTCAAGGGCAAAACCGGCATTTTTATGGATGCCAACGAAAACCCTTTCGGAAATCTGAACCGCTATCCCGATCCATATCAGAGAGATTTGAAAGTTGCAATTTCAAAAATCAAAGGGATCTTAGAGAAAAAAATATTCCTGGGAAACGGAAGTGATGAGATAATTGATCTTTGTTTCAGGGTGTTCTGTAACCCTGGTGTCGACAAAGCGCTCACCTTCACCCCTACCTATGGGATGTACGAAGTGTCAGCTTCAGTTAATGATATTAAGGTTGTAAAGGTTCCATTGAATGAGAGTTTTCAGATTGATCTCAAAAAGGTCAAACCATGGTTTTCAGATAAAAACCTGAAACTGATCTTTATCTGTTCTCCGAATAATCCTACAGGGAACTGCATGAATTATTCCGATATCGAGTATATCATTGCAAATTTCAACGGGATCGTTGTGATCGATGAAGCTTATATAGATTTCAGTGATAAACCTTCATTTATTAAAATGGTTGACATTTATCCCAACCTGATCCTGATGCAGACATTCAGCAAGGCTTTCGGACTGGCAGCTGTGAGAGTTGGAATTGTCTTCTCAAATCCTGATATCATTCAATATTTCAATAAGTTGAAGCCACCTTATAATATAAGTACGATCAATCAGAAAGCTGCATTGCGGAAACTGGATAAAATTGAGGAATATAAAAATCAGATCATTAAAATTAAAAGAGAGAGAGAAAGGCTTTCGGCTAATCTGAAAAAATTGAAAATAACAGAAAAGGTCTATCCCTCAGATGCAAACTTCCTGCTTGTAAAAGTTAAAAACGCCAATTATATCTATGATACGCTGGTTGACAAATGCATAATTGTAAGGAATCGTAGCAGTGTTATTGACAATTGCCTTCGGATTACAGTTGGAAAAAGGTCCGAAAACAACAAGCTTGTTAAAGCACTTAATACAATCTCAATATGAAGAAGGTACTTTTTATTGACAGGGATGGTACAATTATAGCCGAACCGGAAGATGAGCAGGTAGATAGTTTTGAGAAGTTGTTTTTCCTTCCCGGGGCAATAACCAACTTATCGAAAATTGCAAAGGAGACAGACTTTGAACTGGTAATGGTATCTAACCAGGATGGTCTTGGCACAGAGTCGTTTCCTGAAGATACCTTCTGGCCTGTTCACAATAAGATGTTGCAGATTCTCAGAGGCGAGGGTATAGTATTCACCGAAATATTCATTGACAGAACTTTTCCATCGGAAAAGGCTCCGACCCGTAAACCCGGGACAGCAATGCTGGTGAAGTATTTAGCAAAAGGAATCGATCTCGACTCCTCATTTGTTATTGGTGATAGGCTTACAGACGTTGAGTTTGCAAAGAATCTCGGATGTAAAGCCATTTTTTTTAATGTTGAAAACACTCAAGATGTTGAATTAACCACAACAGACTGGAACGATATCTATAGGTATCTTAAACAAATACCACGGATAGCAAAAGTGGAAAGAAAAACATCTGAGACAGATATCCGGGTCGAACTTAATCTGGATGGATCAGGGAAAAACACCATTAATACAGGAATCGGTTTTTTCGACCACATGCTTGAACAGATTGCCCGTCACGGAAACATCGATCTTATAATAAAGGTGAAGGGCGATCTTGAAATTGACGAACACCATACTATTGAAGATGTGGCTATTACGTTTGGTGAAGCTATATTGAAAGCACTGGGAGGTAAAAAAGGTATTGAAAGATACAGCTTCGTATTACCTATGGATGACTGCCTTGCGCAGGTTGCACTTGATTTTGGCGGCAGACCCTGGCTGGTATGGGAGGTGGAGTTTCTCAGGGAAAATATTGGAGAGGTGCCAACTGAATTGTTCTTCCATTTCTTTAAGTCATTCAGCGACAATGCAAAATGCAACCTGAATATCAAGGCAGAGGGTAAGAACGAACATCACAAGATTGAAGCGATCTTCAAAGCATTTACAAAAGCCATAAAAATGGCTGTAAAACAAACAGATAACTTTAATTTACCAACAACAAAAGGCAGTTTATGATCGCAATCCTGAAATATAATGCCGGAAATATCAAATCCGTGCAGAATGCTCTGAACCGGTTGGGTTACAAAAGCATCATTACAGATAATCCGGCGGAATTAATGAACGCTGATAAAGTCATATTCCCCGGTGTGGGAGAAGCGAGTTCTGCTATGCAATACCTGAAGGAAAGAGAATTGGATAAAACGATCACCTCCCTTAAGCAACCGGTATTGGGAATATGTCTGGGTTTACAGCTTATGTGCCGCTATTCCGAGGAAAACGATACAAAATGCCTGGGAATATTTGATTCAGATGTAAGATTATTTCCTCCGGTAGACAAGATCCCGCACATGGGCTGGAATAATTTTCTTACAATAAATGGAGATCTCTTCAAAGGTGTAGCGCTTGAAGATGATGTCTATTATGTTCACAGTTATTACGCTGAAATTTCCTCATGTACTTCAGCTACATGCGATTATATATTGCCCTTCAGCGCATCAATGCATAGAGAAAATTTCTATGCAACACAGTTTCATCCTGAGAAATCAGCGGGTGTCGGAGAAAATATCTTACAAAATTTCCTGAACCTATGAAAATAATAGTGGCGATTGATATAATCGGCGGAAAATGTGTCCGCCTTACAAGGGGAGATTTCAGTACAAAAAAAGTGTATAACAAAGATCCTCTGGAGGTTGCCAGGCAGATTGAAGATAACGGTTTAAGTTATATTCATCTGGTTGATCTTGATGGGGCAAAAAATAAAAAGATCGAAAATATAAAGGTCCTTGAAAAAATTGCCGGGAAGACAAATTTGAAAATTGACTTTGGTGGCGGGTTAAGATTGTATGAAGACTTGATAACAGTATTTAATGCCGGGGCAAGACAGGTTACCGCCGGAAGTATTGCCGTTACCGATCCCCATTTATTCCTGGAATGGCTGACAAGACTGGGACAAGAAAAGTTAATCCTTGGTGCAGACTGTATCGACAGAAAAGTGTCAACCAGTGGGTGGACAGAAACCTCAGATAAAGATATAATCAGCTTTATTTCTGACTATAGGTCCAAGGGGGTGAAATATACGATATGTACTGATATTAAAAAGGATGGCATGCTTCAGGGACCGTCAACAGCTCTGTATAAAGAGATACTGGATAAAGTAAAAATCAATCTGATTGCCAGTGGAGGCATCACATCGATAAAAGATCTTGAAGATCTCAGGGAAGGCGGTTGCGATGGTGCAATAATTGGAAAAGCTGTGTATGAGGGAAAAATAACTTTAAAAGAATTAGGCAGACAATGTTAAAAAGACGAATTATTCCGTGTCTCGATATTAAAGATGGGCGAACAGTCAAAGGTGTAAATTTTATTAATTTAAGAGATGCCGGAGATCCGGTTGAGCTTGCAAAAATTTATGTAAAACAGGGTGCTGATGAACTTGTTTTTCTGGATATCACAGCAACGATTGAGAACAGGAAAGCTCTCGCCGGATTGGTTGAAAGGATTGCTGCAGAGATCAATATACCGTTTACTGTGGGAGGAGGAATTGATACGGTCGATGATGTTGCAATCCTTATTAAAGCTGGTGCCGATAAAGTAACTGTAAACTCATCAGCCGTAAGAAGGCCAGAACTAATCTCGGAAATTGCCGGGCAATTTGGAAGTCAATGTGTTGTTGTTGCAATTGACACAAAAATGGTTGATAATGAATGGATCGTTTTTATCAACGGCGGCAGAATTCCCACTGACTTAAGAACTGTCAACTGGGCACGCATGGTCGAGGAACTGGGTGCAGGTGAGATACTGCTGACTTCAATGAACAATGATGGAACCAGATTGGGGTTTTCGATCGATATCACCGGGGAAGTGAGCAGAAATGTAAATATTCCGGTTATTGCATCCGGTGGAGCAGGTTCAATGGAGCACTTCAGGGAGGTCTTTTTTAATACCGGTTGCAGTGCAGCACTTGCTGCCAGTATCTTTCACTTCGGAGATATCACAATTCCAGATCTTAAAAATTACTTAATGAATGAAAAAATAAATGTAAGATGTTGAATATGAATATTGACTTTAGCAAAGGAAACGGCCTGGTACCCGTTGTTATTCAGGATAATAACACCCTTCAGGTCCTCATGGTAGGTTATATGAACGAGGAGGCTTTTGATAAAACCGGAAAAGAGAGGAAGGTAACTTTTTTCAGCAGGAGCAAAAACCGTCTTTGGACCAAAGGTGAGACCTCGGGAAATTTTTTATATGTAGAAGAAATATTACCCGATTGTGATAATGATTCGATTCTTATCAAAGTAAGACCGACCGGACCTGTTTGTCATACCGGTAGTACCGCCTGTTTCGAAGAAGAGACTGCAAAAGGATTTATTTATGCTCTGGAACAAATTATAAACCAGCGCATTGAAAATGATTCTAAGGATTCTTATACAAATAAGCTTTATAAGAGAGGCATTAATAAAGTGGCTCAGAAAGTCGGTGAGGAAGCTGTTGAATTAATAATTGAAGCAAAGGATGATAACATTGAGCTGTTTAAAAATGAAGCTGCCGATTTGCTATATCATTTACTTTTATTATTGAAAACTAAAAATATCAATCTACAGAGCATTGAAGAGGTTTTGCAAAAACGGCATATTCAATCCATTAAAATGAGATGATAATATAAAAAATCAACAGGATTAACAGAATTTATTGTGAATAATTTGTCTTTTTTAATTATTGCATTACTTTTGTAAGCCAACAACACGACCAAATGAATATTGTATACAAATATTTTATTTCCTTTTATTACTTCTATTTTTATTTTAAAAACAGATAAGGGGATTTTTGTATACAGATAATTAAATTTATATGAAAGCAAGGGTCCCACGAAGGGGCCCTTTCTTATTTTAAAATATGCAGAAGATGAAAATAGCAATACAGGGAGAGATAGGATGTTTTCATGAAGTTGCTGCACGACAGTACTTTAATTATGATACTATTGAAATTGTGCCGTGTTCCACGTTCGATCTGACCCTTAATACTCTGATAGCTGGAGAGGCCGATTTTGCAATAATGGCAATTGAAAATGCAAGGTCAGGAAGTATTCTTTACAATTACACTCTCATAAGGGAATCGGGTATGAAGATCCTGGGAGAACATAACCTGAGGATAAGACAGAATCTGATGGCTTTACCTGGTCAGATGATAACCGATATCAGGGAGATAAGATCTCACCCGATAGCCCTGGCTCAATGCATGACATTCCTGAATCAGTTTCCAGGAATAACTCTTATTGAGAGTGACGATACTGCAGGAAGTGCAAGGATAATAAGCGAAAACCGGGTTAAAGGGGTTGCTGCAATTGCGCCTTCAAATGCTGCAGAAATATATGGTCTTGACATACTTGCCTCAGGAATAGAGACTTATAAGCAAAACTACACACGGTTTCTTGTTCTGGGCAGCGAAGATAAAGGGAATAAGAAAGGGAACAAGGTTTCTATCTGCTTTTCAACAGGTCATAAACCCGGATCGCTGGCAGCAGTTCTTGTAAAACTTGCAGAACTGGAAATTAACCTGTCAAAGATTCAATCTGTTCCAAGGTTGAATGGTGAGTGGGAATATATGTTTTATCTCGATCTGGAATTGAGTAAGAATACCAACTCTGATGTTATCAAAAGGGTATTGGAAAAATACACAAGTAATTTAGAGGTACTTGGAGTTTATTTTAAAGGAGACATGCTATATGAAAGTTAAACCGGCTGACCGTACCAGCAATGTACAGGAATACTATTTCTCACAAAAACTTGCACAGATTGATAAGATGCGCAGAGAAGGTGCTGATATTATTAACCTTGGTATTGGCAGCCCCGATCAGCCACCTTCGGAAAATACTATTACGAGTCTTATCACTGAAGCCAAAAAACCAACTTCACATGGCTACCAGAGCTATACCGGAATTCCTGCATTAAGAAAGGCATTTGCAGACTGGTACAAAAAATATTTTCATGTCGAGTTGAATCCCGATAATGAGATTCTGCCACTTATGGGAAGTAAGGAAGGAATTATGCACATCAGCATGGCTTTTGTCAATCCGGGAGATGAAGTGCTTATACCTGATCCGGGATATCCCACCTATTCATCTGTGACAAACCTGGTTGGAGGAATAGCCAAAAAATATGATCTTGAAGAAAAGAGGGGCTGGCTCCCCGATCTGGAAACCCTTGAGAACAGCGATCTCAGCAGAGTAAAAATGATGTGGGTTAACTACCCGAATATGCCGACCGGAACAAAAGGATCAATTTTACTTTTTGAAAAACTGGTCGCATTTTCACTAAAACACAGTATACTCCTCTGCAACGACAATCCTTACAGCTTCATCTTAAATAAAGAATATATCAGTCTTCTGGCAGTTGATGGTGCGAAAGAAACAGCTCTTGAACTCAATTCGTTAAGCAAGTCGCAAAATATGGCAGGATGGCGCATTGGTATGGTTGCGGGTAATAGCGGGTATATTAAGAATGTGCTTAAAGTCAAAAGTAACATGGATTCAGGAATGTTTCTACCAATGCAGATGGCTGCAGTTGAGGCACTTAATAATCCTGATTCATGGTATGACTCGGTCAATTCTGTCTATATCAGACGTCGCAAAATAGTGGAAGAAATTATGGATGTCCTCAACTGCAAATATGATAAAACCCAGGTTGGCTTGTTTGTATGGGGACGCATTCCTGAGGAAATAATTAAGTGCGAAATGTATATAGAAGATATTCTGAATAAGGCCCATGTGTTCATCACGCCAGGTTTCATTTTTGGAGAAAACGGAGAAAGGTATATACGTATTTCATTATGTGCCAGCGAAAAGAGATTACTGAAGGCAAAAGATAGATTAAAACAATAAAATGATAAAATTTAACTTATAAATCATACAGATAATAAACTAAAAAATGACAATTGCAGTAATAGGAATAGGGCTGATCGGGGGCTCACTTATGGTTGATCTCCGTAAACGGGGATTTGCCGACAAAATAATCGGAGTTGACACCAATATGCATCATCAGAATATTGCCCTGCTCTGCGGATTAGTAGATGAAAATGATACTCTGGAAAATGCCATTAAAAAAAGTGATCTGATAATACTTGCCACCCCTGTTAATACGAATTGTATTATGTTGCCCGGCATTCTCGCCAGGATAGCAGGCACTTCAAAAATTGTAACCGATATGGGCTCAACAAAAGCCAGTATCGCAGAAGCTTCAAAAAATCATCCGGGCAGGGGCCGTTATGTTGCAGTTCATCCAATGGCCGGTACTGAGTATTCCGGTCCTCTTGCTGCTATCGGGAAACTGTTTGACTATAAAACTGCTATTATCTGCGACAGGGAGCTCAGCGATGGGGATGCCATTGAAACAGTTGAAAAAATGCTTGATATACTGAATATGCATAAAGTGTACATGAACTCGAGCGATCACGATGTGCATGTTGCCTATATATCTCATATTTCGCATATTACATCATTTTCACTCGCATTGAGTGTGCTTGAAAAGGAACACGAAGAACAAAATATTCTCGCATTGGCTGGTGGTGGTTTTGAAAGTACTGTCCGTCTGGCAAAAAGCAACGGTGAAACATGGGCTCCTATTTTTCTTGAAAATTCTCAATATATCCTTGAAGTAATGGACACTTATATTGAGAAAATGAATTCGTTCAGAAAAATGATCTCCGATAAAGATATTAACGGTTTGAAAGCCCTGATGGAAGAGGCTAACAAGATCAGAAAAATATTGAATTAATTAATCTATTGAATAATGGAATTAAAACTTGAGAATTCCCTGATTAAAGACTGGAGAAGTTATAAAGGCAGGCCTTTTCTTATCTCCGGACCGTGCAGCGCCGAAACAGAAGAACAGGTGATGGAAACTGCTACACAATTAGCTCAGATAAAAGAGGTTAGCATTTTTCGCGCCGGTATCTGGAAACCAAGGACACGTCCGAATTCTTTTGAGGGAGTTGGTACCGAAGGGTTGAAATGGCTCAGAAGAGTGAAACAGGAAACCGGACTACTTGTTGGAACAGAAGTGGCTAATGAAAAGCATGTCTATGAGGCGCTGAAATATGGAATTGATATGTTGTGGATCGGAGCCCGGACCTCTGTTAATCCTTTCACAGTACAGGAGATATCTGATGCCCTTAACGGAGTGGATGTGATGGTCCTTGTGAAGAATCCTATAAATCCCGACATTGAGTTATGGATAGGTGCCATTGAACGGATTGCCAGAGCTGGAATTACCAGGATAGGGGCAATTCATCGTGGGTTCTCTTCCTACGAAAAGACAATGTATCGTAACCAGCCCAACTGGCAGTTACCAATTGAATTACGCAGGCGTATCCCCGACTTACCTATTATTTGTGACCCAAGTCACATTGCCGGCTCAAGACAATTTCTTCACGAGATTTCCCAAAAGGCAATGGACCTGAACTTCGACGGACTAATGCTCGAATCCCATATCGATCCTGCAAAAGCGTTAAGTGATGCCGCCCAACAGCTGACCCCAAACGATCTGAAAGAGCTTTTAAGCAGGCTTATCCTTCGAAATGCGAGCACTTCTGATCCAAAATTACTAGATGTCCTTGGGGAACTCAGACAGCAAATTGATGTGTATGATGAACATCTGCTCGACCTTATGGAACAACGAATGAAAGTTGCAGAAACTATCGGACGTTATAAAAAAGAAAATAATATCACTATCTTGCAGAGCAGCCGATGGGATGAAATTATAACAAGAGTAATAGTCAAAGGTCAGGCTAAAGGACTATCCGCTGAACTGATTGATACAATTTTCAAAGCGATTCACCAGGAGTCTATTAACCATCAGATGAAGATCATGAATAACGGAATGAAAAATCCGTCTAACGAAAAATAAATTGTAAAGGAACCTATGGAAAGATATGTAGAACCGTCCGGAATTAAAGGTCAAATCAAAGCTCCTGCATCTAAGAGCATGACACAACGGTCCATTGCTGCCGCATTACTTGCCAACGGACAAAGCATAATCCATAATCCCTCATATTGCGACGATTCATTAGCTGCAATGAGCATAGCGGTAGGTTTGGGCGCCAGGGTAGAACCCAAGGCTGATGAATTGAAAATTAACGGCTCGGGCGTATTAAAAGAGCCAAAATTGAATTGTGGCGAATCGGGTCTTGCGATCCGCATGTTCTCTCCTATCGCTGCATTGTATCCGGCAGAAATTACGATGGTTGGCGCAAATTCTCTTAAAAAGAGACCAATGTTCATGATTGAAGAGGCTCTAAATCAACTGGGAGTGAAATGCACGAGTTCGGATGGATTTCTTCCGCTTACAATTCAGGGACCGATAGTTGGAGGATACTGCGAAATAGACGGATCAGTAAGCAGTCAGTTATTAACGGGTCTGCTTATGGCATTACCTCTTGCTGCCAGGGACTCTGAAATAAAAGTCAATAATCTGAAGAGCAAGCCGTACATCGACATGACTATCCAGATACTCAAGTCATTCGGAATAACTGTACATAACACAGGTTATACCCTGTTTCAAATACCCGGCAATCAAAAGTATATCCCTCATAACTATACAGTTGAGGCTGACTGGAGTGGCGGAGCATTTCTTCTGGTTGCGGGTGCAGTTAACGGGCAGATAACTGTTCAGGGTCTTCGTACAGACAGTATGCAAAGCGATATGGCAATAATTAATGCTCTCGGGAAAGCAGGAGCACAAATGAAAATCAGCGAAAATCAGATTGAGATTTCCAAATCCGATTTAAAAGCATTTGAGTTTGATGCTACTGAATCACCTGACCTTTTCCCTCCGCTTGTTGCACTCGCATCCTATTGTGATGGTGTTTCAACTATCAAAGGGGTATCGCGGTTAATATATAAGGAGAGTGACAGGGCCACTGCCCTAAAGGAAGAGTTTGGAAAGATGAATGTCAGGATAGAAATTAAAGATGATCTGATGTTTGTTACCGGTGGCCGGCCACAGGGTGCCCATGTTGAATCACATGATGATCATCGTATTGCAATGGCCGTTGCAGTTGCTTCACTTGGCGCTACAGGAAGAGTTTATATCAGGGATTCTCAATGTGTTGCAAAATCGTATCCCGGGTTTTTTGATGATTTAAGACATCTTGGAGCATTGGTTCATGAATGATACCCGGAAAGACTGATTCTTTATCATTCCGATCATAAAAAGGAAAATTTCATGAAAAAGATTAAAAAAAGTATTTTTTTATTGATATTTTAAATTTTTGATTATTTTTGTCAGCATGGAAGCAAAAATGTTTTATATCTGGTCGTGGCGCAGCTCAACAATTAATGCTGTGAAACAAGCCGTTATATAACATTTACAAGATATTTATTTATAGAGGCACGCTGTTCACAGTGTGCCTTTTTTATTTATTAACCTTTAAACTAAAATACAATGAAAAAAAAATTTAAAATTTTATTAAGCGAAGATGAAATGCCGAGGCAATGGTATAATATCGTGGCGGATATGCCAAATAAACCAATGCCACCACTGGATCCGAGGACAATGAAACCGATAGGACCCGAAAGTCTGTCAGCAATATTCCCAATGGAGCTTATTAAGCAGGAGGTATCAACGGAAAGATATATTGATATTCCCGAAGAGGTGCTTGATCTCTACAAGACCTATCGACCGTCTCCGATGCACAGAGCATATAACCTCGAGAAAACTCTTGGTACAAAATGCAAGATATATTATAAATATGAGGGTGGTAATTATTCAGGATCACATAAGGCAAATACTGCTATTCCTCAGGCATACTATAACAAGATGGAAGGGGTAAAAAGAATTACAACAGAGACAGGAGCCGGACAATGGGGAAGTGCAATGAGTTTTGCATGCAACTATTTCGGGCTCGAACTTTTAGTCTTTATGGTAAAGGTCAGCTACGATCAGAAACCAGGTAGAAAACTGATGATGAATACCTATAACGCAAAAGTAATTCCTTCACCAAGTAATCTGACAGAAGCCGGTCGTAATATCCTGAAAAACAACCCCGATTCTCCGGGAAGTCTGGGAATTGCAATTTCCGAAGCCATTGAAATGGCTGTGAAAGATCCGTATACAAAGTACTCTCTTGGCAGTGTCCTCAATCATGTACTTCTCCATCAGACTATTATCGGACAAGAAGCTATTTTACAGATGGAAAAAGCTGGTGACTATCCCGATGTGGTGATCGGTTGTTTCGGAGGAGGCTCCAACTTTTCAGGTATCGCTTTCCCCTTTCTGCGTGAAAATCTTGTCAATGGGAAGAAAACAAGGCTTCTTACAATTGAACCATCTTCATGTCCGAAACTTTCAAGAGGAAAATTCATGTACGATTTTGGAGACACTGCTGGCATGACTCCTCTTCTCCCTATGTATACGCTTGGGCACAATTTTATTCCTGAGAAAATTCATGCAGGAGGTTTGAGATATCATGGTGCCGGAGTTCTGCCAAGCCAGCTTCTGAAAGATGGCCTTATTGAAGTCAAGGCAAAAATGCAGAAGGAATGTTTTGCGGCCGGAGTAACATTTGCCCGCTCTGAGGGAATTATTCCTGCTCCTGAATCGACCTATGCTATTGCCGGTGTATTTGACGAAGCCAGACAGGCTGATAAAGAGGGTATCGCAAAGACCATCCTCTTCAATCTAAGCGGTCACGGACATTTAGACCTTACGGCATATGAAAAATATTTCGAGAATAACCTTCCCGATCATGAACTGACTTGTGCAGAGATAGAAGATGCTCTTTCGAAAATAGAAATACCTGTCTGAGATTTGATCAATTGCAAACCTCAGTGTTCCTCTGTGTAAGTTTTAAAAATTGTTACACAGAGAGCCACAGAGTTGTACTTCTAGAAATCCGAATAGGATGTCGGATGCATCAGATATGGATTGGCTTTAGAGACAGTGTTTTTGTACTCTTCCTTTCCGGAAAGTGTTTTCCATCCCTCGCTTGCTCTGAAAGCAGCCCAATGATCATCATGTGATTTCATATCAGAGAATGTGATCATGTACATAAGATTCGGCTTATGACTGCCAACTAAAACCTCAGCGTAGAAAGCTGCATTGAAATTCAGGCTTCCAAATAATGCTATCTCACCACCCTGGTTAAACATTTCTATTTTTTTTACAGCCTTAGCTTCAGTTGCACTTTCGTAACTACGTAATTCATATATCCTTTCTGCTGTAGGTGTAGTAAACCTTGGAGCTACAAATTGCGGCATGTTCATAAACGCTTTCAGAAGAATACTTTCATACCTTTTATATGGAGGGTCATTATAAGCCGCATCAACGAAAGATTTTCCTACTATTGCGTAAACCTTATCCTTTTCAAGTAATTCAGGTAATTGCATAAACTGATCAATAGTCTTGAATGGGATAAATACATAGATCAGTTTGCCAAAAGCAGTATCGGCTTCCACTGGTTTGAAAACGCCAACTATTGGAATTCCTGCACGGTGAAGTGCGGGAAGATATGCATCTTTGAGATAAGCATCAACACGGTCTTCCTGGGATTTCTGAGAAACACGGTAAATTTTTATCTCAAAATACTCTTGTTTGGCAGGCGCTTGCCCAAAGCCCTTGAATGAAGCAGTAATGAGGAATAATAATGCCAAAAATGGCAACCGAAAATTTGAGCTAATACTTTTTTTCATCATTTCTAAATTTTAAAATCTGGTTAATATGCTTTTGAAAAATTCTGGAATATTTTATTCGCGTTTTCAGGTGTAAGTTCGGAACCCGATTGAATGTAGAATCTGTGATATAGCGTAATTGATTCACCTTTAGCAAGATTGTAAATCTTTTTCTCCTGTTTTGAATCGTATGAATTCTGGCCAAGATCATTTATGGCAAAAAGTCCGTAGCCGCGGGCATGTGCATAAGCCGGAAAACCAGGATTTTTCGGGTTATCGAAAATAGCCATGCTGATGGTGGTATTATCTTTCGTTCCGGTAAGAATAACCCACTCATTCCTGGTCCCCCAGACTGCATCTCCCTTTTTACCATTGCTGGAAATATACATACCTGTCACACCTGTATTATCAGTCGCCTTTACAGTTGTAGGATTTCCTTTGTCGTCGGTAAAAATCAAAGATTCATTTGAAGGCATTTCAAAAGCCCTGTCAACTCTTATGGCAATAAGGCCCTCCTTATTATCTGTAATTGTTACAGGACCGTTAGCTGCAGTCAGGGTGGAAATATGGTCAACAGTACGGGAAGTTTTATCGCCTGAAAAGATATATTTTGTATTTTCTGCCATTACGGTGTTACCTTTGTTATCGTCCCAGTTTGAGACAACCTCAAGAGTTCCTGTTTTACCACTTGTAACTTTCACAATCTTCTGAACAGCAATATGTCCATAAGTATCTTTCCTGCTTGCAGAAATAGCTGAAGAGTTGTTCCAAAAATCAAGTCCGTTTACATTGCCATGGTTGAACCATAGTCCGATATGATGCGGATGATCAACACGCTCTCCTTTTCTTGGCTCAATAGGATAGCCTCTTGTTACAACCGATCCGTTTGGAGCAAAAATAGGGAACAGAAATGGTTTCTCCTGATTTTCAGGGTATTGGTATGAAGTAAAAAGCTTGCCGCCGACCATTACATCGACCTTGCGCTGGCTGTCGTTCTGTACAAGCTTAACATTTTGACCGTTAGCTGTAACAAACAGGGCCATTAATATAAAAGTTAACAGATATCTCATATTTGTATATTTAATATTATCCAAGTTAATTAAAGATTGATCATCATGAATGGTTAATACTGAAATACTTTACCACCTGCAAGAACCTCCTGTTTTGCCTCGTCAAAAGAAGCCTTTTCGCCAGTTCTTAAAACTGCCGTACACATTATGTCAGCGATAGAATGGTTATACCCTGCCATAATATCTGCATTAGGTTTCTTCCTGTCGCGAACACATTCCATCCAATTCTTCATATGAGCATTGGTCATTGGATCCGATCCTGTATTGGCCGAAGTTTCAACCTTAAATCCCGGCAGGTCCATAGATTCAAGTAAATTAGCCGGTAGGTTCATCGCTTTTGCTTCCCTTGCCTGAAGACCACCCTCAGAGGTAATTTTATTTGTATCGAGATTAAGTGATCCTCCGTTTGAGAAGTAAATTTCTTTTGTACCACCTGCCGAATTTGTGAAACGTGATGTATAAACAACCTGGAAAGCGGAATTGGCATCACCGTATTCCATTACTGCTGTCATAGTATCGAAATTGGTACGTCCATCTTTCCATTGATAAATACCACCATTGGCAGCAACACTTTTTGGATGATTTAGTCCTGTGAACCAATGTACAGTATCAATCTGGTGAGCCATCCACTGTCCTGGTATACCTGATGAATATGGCCAGAAAAGTCTGAATTCCAGATATTTTCTTGGGTCCCAGGCTGCAGGCGCACGATTTAGCTGGAAGCGTTTCCAATCGGTATCAGACTCTTTAATAACTCCTGTCAGTTCAGGACGTCTCCATCTGCCGGGCTGGTTAACATTCCACGACATCTCAACCATTACAATCTTTCCAAACTTGCCTGATCTGATATACTCATTTGCAGCAATATAATTTGGAGTGCTTCTTCGTTGTGAACCAATCTGAACTATCTTTTTTGTTTCCTGAACAGCTTTTAATGCTTCCCGTGCATCAGCCATGGTTTCAGCAAAAGGTTTTTCACAATATGCATCCTGCCCTGCCCTTACAGCCTCAGCCAGCAGCAATGCATGCTGAAAATCTGCAGTACTTATAATAACAGCATCAGTATCTTTTCCGCTGTACAACTCATCGTTGTTACGTGCCTTTCTAATTGTTACTCCATTCCCTTTGAAAAAGGTTTCTGCCTCATCACGTCGCCTGTTCCATAGGTCAGAAACGGCTACAATTTCAAAGTTAAATTCTTTTGCAAGACCCAGGAATGCCGGAGCAAGTGATGCCCTGAAACGGTCAGAAAAACCAACGATACCTACGCGCACTCTGTCGTTCGCACCAAGGATACGTGAATAACTCTTTGCACCAAGGGTCAGACCTGCTGCTCCAAGTGCTGATTTTTGAATGAATTCTCTGCGGGTTGCCATAATTAATTATTTAAAATTGCTTTACGTTTCTAACTACTAATCTTCTGATTAAAAGCTTTATGAACCTTTGTGTTGCACTTCGTGTAACTTTGTGGTTATAGTTTTAATTAATATTATATCAGGTAAAAATAATGTAAATCAAAACCAAACAGATACAAAAACTATGCTTTTTTTCTGTTTTACATTCTTTAACTTTTTTTAACATTCTGTTTATCTAATTCTTGTACATTTGTTTTAAGCCGGAGCTTACAACTGATCTTTACCATCAAAAGAATGTCAGAACTTATGGCCTGGTAAGAGCTTCCAATGGCGGTGGTTCATCCTTCCCATATGTTATCTACAATGACTACTATAGCCACGAAGATTTTATTACAGCGCTTATTAACAGTGGATTCAGTGGCGTATTATGGACACCGGAGGTTCGCGGCTCAAAGACCAGCGAAGAGTGGTTGCGCAGAATGCAGACTGTCATTTTCT
>JBAWXY010000035.1:0-17782 GCA_037143835.1 Bacteroidota bacterium | reverse complement strand
TTTAAAGCTTTATTTTACTTCAACTTTTCTTTAATCTTTTTCCCAGCTTCTTCATACCCCGGTTTATTAAGCAGGGCGAACATATTAGCCTTATAGGCTTCAACACCAGGCTGATCGAAAGGATTGACATCAAGAATATATCCGCTTATTGCACAGGCCATCTCAAAAAAGTAAATCATCTGTCCGGTATAATACTCATTCAAAGCAGGGATGGTAATTGTAATTATCGGAACATTCCCATCATTATGGGCAAGGGTTGTTCCTGTTTCAGCATTATGATTAACCTCTGATAGTCTTTTCCCGGCAAGGTAATTAAGTTGATCGGAGTCATCTTTTTCTGCCTGAATATTAAGTTTTTTTACTGGGTTTTTAACAGAGATCATTGTTTCAAAAAGAATTCTCTGACCATCCTGAATATATTGTCCTAATGAATGCAGGTCTGTTGTCATGTCAACGGAAGCAGGAAATATTCCTTTTCCGTCCTTTCCCTCACTCTCACCAAATAATTGTTTCCACCATTCAGCAAAGAAGTGAAGCTTCGGTGTGAATCCAACCATTATCTCTATTGATTTGCCGCTCTGGAGGATAAGGTTTCTTGCGGCTGCATATAAAAGCGAGGGATTGGAAACGGCGTTTTTGTTATTTCTTGTCAGTCCCTCCATTGCTTTGGCACCATTTACAAGCATTCTTATATCCAATCCGCTGATTGCAATTGGAAGCAGACCTACCGGAGTAAGCACAGAATAACGGCCGCCAATGTTATCGGGTATTATAAAGGTCTCATATCCGTTTGTTTCAGCAAGTGACCTGAGAGCTCCTTTTCTTGCATCTGTTATAGCAATGATTCTTTCTGCAGCTTTAGTTTTCCCAACCTTTCTTTCGAGGTGATCTTTCAGTATTCTGAAGGCAATGGCGGGCTCAGTGGTAGTTCCTGATTTTGAAATTACAACGATTGAATAATTTCTTCCATCGAGTATTTCAAGAAGATCCGACAAATAATCCTCACAAATATTCTGCCCTGCATAAAGCATGTCATGGTGTTTTGTCTTCAGAAGAGGTGAGAAGGAATGAGAAAGGGCTTCGATCACTGCTCTTGCCCCCAGGTATGACCCGCCAATTCCTATTACAACCGTTGTATCGGAAACGGACCTTAGATGTTTTGCCGTTTTTTCTATTTTGTCAAGCTGATTAAGGATATCTTCCGGAAGCGAAAGCCACCCAAGAAAATCATTTCCCGGACCAGTACCGGCATTAAGTGTATCGAGATGTCTTACCGATTGTTGTGCAAATGCAATAACCTCTTCAAAAGAGATGAAGCTATTGGTGTTTTTCAGATTGATACTTAAATTGTCCTTCATTTTACTTAACCGTTTTATTCAGAATATTTATTTTTTTAGTTACTGTAACAGGATTACAAAGTTAATAATAAAGCCGTCGGAGATGAACCGGCGGCTTGTAATAATGTGGGAAATATATATTGATTAGAAGTTATCTTTTATGTACTCCACCGGCACTGGAGGAATGTGCATCGACATATTTGGGATTGCCCTGGTAGTTGATATCTCCTGCGCTTGAGGCTCTTGCAGTTATTTTTTCCGATACATTAATTTCGGCATTTCCAGCGCTTGATGCTGAAATATCTGCTTCCCTTACCTTCAGATCATAAGCATTAAGATCGCCGGCACTGCTGAGATCAGCTTCAAGCATGTCCGCTTCACCTGTTAGTGTTATATCACCCGAACTGCTGATATCTACCTCTATTTCTTTTGCATTTACATCAAGTTTGATATTACCCGCACTGCTTGCTGATAATTCGAGTTTATCACATTTAATCGGTGTTTCACCGATAACATCGCCTGCGCTGCTTGTTCTTACAGAGTTTACTTCTTTCATTGTAACATAAACCCTTTTCCTCTCTGCTTTACGGATATTGACTTCGGTATAAACATGAAGAACCCCATCTCTTACTTCTGTGAGAATATATTCATGAAGATTCTCATCTGCCTCAACTGATATTGTCTCGTTATTGCCCTGTTTCAGATAAACATCAATTCCGGTGCTTACCCTGATCCCGGTAAAATTCTCTGCATTTCTTTCTTTTGTGACTACCTTGTTATTCCCGTAAACAGTTTTCCGGAACTGGCCCTGAGTACAAGCAGAAATACTCATGATGGCGATAGCGATTGTTAAAAATCTCAGACTTTTCATACTTCTTCTTTATTAATTTTTTGAACTCAACTCCGGAATAAAGACGTGAAGAAAAATGATTTGTTGCATTAAAATGAAAAATAATTCATGATCGTGTAACTATGCCATATCGTATTCGTATATGAGGCTGAGAAGTGCTTCCATTTTGTAAGTCACCCCTCTTTGCGAAGCAGAGAGGGGCCGGGGGTGAGTTCATGAGGGAATTGCTAATGCCACTTGAATATTTTCAATCCGGCAGAAAAAAAGAGGACCCCTGTTGCCAACAGGATCAAAATCGGCATTGCTACCTCATGATAACCTGCTCCTTCATTGAAAATACTTCTTATCCCGTCAGTCAGCATCGTTAACGGAAGGTTCTTAATTACAGGAATGCTCCATTCCGGAAAATTCTGATAACTGAAAAATATACCTGAAAGCACCATCATCGGAAATACAACAAAATTTATGAGGCCGTTACCTACTTCAGTATTTGAGGTATGGGACGAAACAAAAACGGCGATACCTGCAAATGCAATATTACCTGCAATGAACATTAAAATAAGTGCGGAGATATCCCCCTGTATCGTCATATTAAACGCGAAAAGTGCGAATAAAAAAAGAACCAGCGATTCAATGAAATTCATTGTAATCCTGACTGTTATAAGGGCGATGAGGAAATGTGACTTTTTCATCGGTGTAGCAACCAGCCTCCGTAATAGCTTCTTTGATCTTTTTTCAATTATCCCGTAACTGATTCCCCACATGCACGACATCATTATGCCCATTGTTATCAGGCCCGGTACAAGAAAATCGATATATCGTGTACCTGTTACAGTAAGTGGTTTTATTTCTGAATTGCTTTTTACCGGGAGTATTTCACCCTGCCCTATGATACCACTGAGTTTCAGATAGGTCAGTTCCGCATCAGGATTCATCGGATCGAAATGGTACTCAACCGAACCGTTCAATCCAAGAAGAAGTACATTGATTGTGCCTCTTTTAAGAAGTTTAACTGCTTCATCCCATCCCATTTCGTAGAAAAGAAAAATGGAGTTTCCCAGCTTTTCATCTTTAATAGTGTATTTCCATTGCCAGTCTTCCTTTTCTAAGGAGAGGTTTTTTTCACAATTCTTAAGAAGAAAGTCAGCAACAATAGTATTATCTGATCCGCTATCTGATTTTTCAATGTTATTGATGATGGCAACCTTCCTTATTACATCAGCTTTTTTTGTAAAAGCAAGTCCCAGTCCGAGCGACATCAGAATTGGGAAGAGGATTCCCCAGAAAAGTACTCCCGGTTCGCGGATTATTTCCCGGAACAGTGCAATTATAAGCTGCCATAACTGGTTAAATCGGAACCATCTATTCATTTAACTTTCTTCCTGTTAGTGAAACAAACAGATCGTCAAGTGTTTTACGATGATACTCCATAGGTTTAAGAGAGATGGTTACTTCTTCGAGCAGTTGCTGCAATGTCCCTTCTTTTAATATTACTCCATTATCCATTATTATTATATAGTCGCAAAGGTTTTCTGCTTCCTCCATATAATGTGTTGTAAGTATCATTGAAGTCTCAGATTTCTCCTTCAGGTTTCGCAGAATTTCCCAAATCTCCCGCCTGGCATTTGGATCCAGTCCTGTTGTCGGTTCATCAAGAAGAAGTATAGAAGGGTTATTTATCAGGGCAATGCCTATTGTCAGACGCTGCCGCTGACCTCCTGAAAGATTAACAACATAAGATCTTCGCTTTTCTTCAAGTCCGACAATCTCAATTATCTCGTTAATATGTTCTTTCCCAAGATTGAAAAATCCGGCAAATAGCTGCAATGTCTCTGAAACCCTGAGTTTATCTATAAACCTTGTTTCCTGGAGAGAAAGTCCTATGATACGGTGAAGTTCATCTTCATTTCCTTTCCACTTTTTCCCCATGATGGTAATTTCGCCTTTATCAGGTTTCTGAATTCCTTCAATCATCTCAACAAGGGTGGTTTTCCCGGCTCCGTTCGGCCCAAGCAGTGCAACAAACTGACCTTTAGGTATTTTAAGATCAATACCTTTTACAGCCTGAACTGTCTTGAAGGATTTCCAGACACCTTTTACCTCTATTACATAATTTCCTGTCATTTCTGAATGATCAGATTACTGCTTTAACAGCAAAATTTCCAATTTGTTAAATGGGATAAGCTTTTAAGATAAAAATTATTGAGAAAGATAGATTTTAAAGAATTTATTTGGTTCCAAATAGTCTGTCGCCGGCATCACCTAATCCCGGTACAATATATCCGTGTTCATTAAGCTTTTCATCGATCCCTGCCAGGTAAATCTGAACATCCGGATGATCTTTCATAATTCGTTCCACCCCTTCCGGTGCCCCGACAACACAAACAAGTTTTATGGTCTTTGCACCACGGTCTTTCAGAACCTGAATAGCATCAGTTGAACTGCCTCCTGTGGCAAGCATAGGGTCGAGAACCATTACGACCGCGTCAGACAGGTTATCAGGGAATTTTGAATAATATGTCATCGGTTTAAGTGTTACATGATCGCGGTACATTCCAATATGGCCGATTCTTGCGGTCGGTATAAGATTGGAAATACCGTCAACCATCCCTAACCCGGCCCTTAGAACAGGGACCAGAACAACTTCCATTGCAAGTTCCTGTGTATTGCATTTTCCCAGCGGCGTTTCAATTGTAATGTCTTTCAACGGAAGATCCCGGGTTATCTCGTATGCCATCAGTCCGGCAATCTCTTCAAGTGTTTCACGAAAATCTTTAGTGCCGGTTTCCTTACGACGCAAAAGCGTGAGTTTATGTGTTAGCAGAGGATGCTTAAGCAGGTTTAGCATAATATTCTGTATTAATGGCTATCTGTTATTTTTAATAAAATGAAGTAGTTCCTGATAATCAATTTCAGCATTCTTAAGCAGGTTTATTTCCAATATATATGAAATATTGTTGTCTGTTACTCAAAAAGAAGATATTCAGTCTGGCATTAATAATGTAGAATATTCTGAAAGCCACATTCTGAAAAAACAATTTCCCTTTTATTTTTGGAAGCCAGTTCCTGTAAATGCTCCATCCTTTTCTCACCTGATGAGATATATCTTCACTGTATGTAATTACAAGTTCAGATTTTAGAAATTCTTCATCGTAGCGTTTTCGGTTCCAGAAATGATGAACCATTGGTTTGCCCCATATTTTCATAATTCCCTCCCTTTTCGTACGGGTAGATAAAAGATCGGCTATCAGGAATTGTCCCCCGGGTTTCAGAACGCGGTGAGCTTCTTTAAGAAATGCAGATTTATCAGGATAATGAAAAGCACTCTCAATGTTTAGAAGAACATCTACGGAATCCGAAGGGATCTGTGTAAGGTTCTGTGCATCATCTACAAGAAATCGGACATTTTCCATATCAGCACGTTCTCTTTCATAATTAGCAATTTCAATGTTGGCTTTGTTAAGATCTATTCCGGTTATCCTTAAAGGATGATAACTGGCATTTATATAAAGAGCCTGAACCCCATTTCCACATCCGATTTCCAGTATTTCTTTATTTTTCAGGGGTTTAAGTAATGAAACACAATAATCCGTAAGGTTTTTCTGTGCCTGGATGAAACTATCGGTTTCATTTACATAAAGTGGATAATGGAGCATGGCATTCTCATTATTCAACCTTTTAAGAGCCAGATTCATAGACTCATAATATTGATCATGAGTGAACCCTGTTCCGGATAGCTTAAGTATTTTTCGAAGGAAGTTCATAATAATCCGGATTTTAATTTGATAATTCTAACTAAAAAATGATATTTCATTTTTTTTATTTCAGGTTAAGCCATGCTTTTATATCGTCCTGAGAAGGATTTTGTAGTCCGAGTTTGTTCTTTTTGTTATATCCGCAAAGATCCTGGTGAAGTTTTGTGTGTTTTTCAACCTCCATAAGTTTTGCAACTGTTGTAAATCCCAACTTTTTCAATGGTTCAACCCATTTTTCAGGTACTCCGAGCGCCAGGTATTCTTCCTTTTGACTTTCGACTTTTGACTTTTGACTTTCAGGTTTCATCTGCGGGAACAACAACACATCCTGAATTGATGGCTGATTGGTAAGTAGCATAGTCAGCCTGTCGATACCGATACCCATCCCTGAAGTTGGTGGCATACCATATTCAAGAGCTCTCACAAAATCGAGATCGATGAACATTGCCTCATCATCGCCTTTTTCAGAAAGACGGAGCTGATCCTGGAACCTCTCCATCTGGTCGATCGGATCATTCAATTCAGAATAGGCATTAGCAATCTCCTTGCCATTTATCATCAGCTCAAACCTTTCTGTGACACCGGGCTTGCTCCGGTGCATCTTTGTCAGAGGGGATGTTTCTGTGGGATAATCAATTATAAAGGTGGGCTGGATATAATTATCTTCACATTTTGCACCGAACAGCTCATCTATAATCTTCCCTTTTCCCATCGATGCTGTGTGAGGGACATCAAGCTTCTCGCAAACAACTCTGAGCCCGGCTTCATCCATTCCGGAGATATCAATACCGGTATTTTCTTTTATTGCATCAGTCATGCTGATCCTTTTAAAAGGAGGATTAAGATTAATTACTTTGTCGCCATATTCAATTTCTGTCTTCCCATGAAGATCAAGTGCAGCTTTTTTAACAATCTCTTCGGTAAAGCTCATCATCCAGTTATAATCTTTAAAGGCGATATATATCTCCATTACGGTGAACTCGGGATTATGGGTGCGGTCCATTCCTTCGTTGCGGAAATCTTTCGCAAATTCATAAACACCTTCAAAACCACCAACGATAAGCCGCTTCAGGTAAAGTTCATTTGCAACCCTCAGATAGAGAGGCATGTCGAGAGTATTGTGATGAGTAATAAACGGTCTGGCAGCTGCTCCCCCCGGGATAGGCTGAAGAATAGGTGTCTCAACTTCAAGATAGCCCCTTGAATTAAAAAGTTCGCGCATCGATTGGATTATCTGTGTCCTTTTTCTGAACACATCGCGTACCTGAGGATTAACAATAAGATCAACATATCGCTGGCGATAACGCATCTCAGGATCGGTAACGGCATCAAACAAAATGCCATCTTTTTCTTTTACTATTGGCAGCGGACGGACCGATTTGCTTAGAACTGTAAACTCTTCAACATGTATGGTTGTCTCGCCCATCTGTGTTTTAAAAACATGACCTTTTACACCTATAATATCACCAATGTCGATAAGACGTTTAAACACAGTATTATACATTGTTTTATCTTCGCCGGGGCAAACATCATCGCGACGTACATAGATCTGTATCCTGCCCGATGAGTCCATTAGTTCCGCAAATGAGGCACTACCCATTATGCGCCTGCTCATTATGCGACCTGCAAGGCAAACATCCTGGAAATTATTTTTTTCAGGAGAATAGTTATCGAGTATATCCTGTGCAAATGCGGTAGTTTTATATTCAGCAGCAGGGTAGGGATTAATTCCGAGTTTTCTTAATTCATCGAGAGATTCCCTTCTTATCTGCTCCTGTTCACTTAAATTCAAGTTGTTCATAGTGATTTGAAAATTTGTGCAAATATAGAAAAATTCAGGCTTTTGCGAATGAAGGCTTCCTAGCCTTTTAAAGCAATTATTCCGGCATTGAAATTTTTATGGATAAGCATTGTCACCGGTCCGGGCATTCCATTACCAACTGTCATTTCGTTTATAGCAATTACCGGGATCACTTCTGCTGAAGTGTTTGTAATAAATGCTTCATGAATAATTCCGAGTTTTTTCTCAGGTAATGGCTCCTCTTTAGCAGTAATTCCGGCATCTTTCGCAATACGTAAAATATTTTTCCTTGTTACACCCGAAAGTATATGTTCCGATTCCGGATGAGTATAGAGAGTACCATCGATGACAAAGAAGATATTTGAGCGGGATCCTTCGGTGATCAGACCGTTTCTTACAAATATACATTCATTAAATCCCTTTTCATGGGCCTCCTGAAAACTTAGTGTGTTGGCTAGAAGAGCCACGGATTTAATATCACACCTGCTCCATCTGATATCTTCTTTCAGCATTACTTTGACACCTGATCCGGGCAAGATTCCGGTCGACCGGAATTCCTTCACAAAAGCATAAACAGTTGGATTTACCTCAGGGTCGGGGAAAAAATGTGTACGTGGGGCAGCCCCTCTTGTAACCTGAAGGTAGAACAGAGCCTGGCTGTCAGACAACTGATTACGTTTAATAAGCTCGTTTGCGAAAGCGGGAAAAGTATCTTCTTCGGGCCAGTTAATGCGAATTTCCCTTAGACTTCGTTTCATTCTTGTCAGATGGCTTTCTATGTCATAGAAAAACCCTTTGTACCATTTCATAACTTCATAAATGCCATCAGCAAACAGAAATCCACGGTCATCGGGACTGATCTTTATTTCATCTTTTGGAAGAAACTTACCGTTGAAATATGCAATCTCCATATCACTTCGCTCCGGGTTCAATTATTTCGGTTTTATAATCAATTGCTGATCTGGCTTCCTCTGGAGAAGCAGCATTGCCGCAGGCTGCCTGTACGAATAAAGAGGCTCCGAGCACTGTTGTTTCCTTATGGTCGATTATCTTAAGAGGAACACCGGTATAATCTGCTCTTAATTTGTTCCACAACCTGTTTTTAGAACCTCCGCCCACACAAAGGATGCTTTCGGTTTTAAAACCTCCTGCGTTCTCAAGAGCTCTCTTGCCCTCAACCAGCCTTTCAGAAAGAGCTTCAAGCATTGCACGATAGATTTCATCACGGGTCGATTCCATTGTAAGACCGAGTATCTGGCCTCCTGGCTTTCCTTTTAGTTCTTCATAGAATTTTGGAATGACCTTCACTCCATTGCAACCGTATGGTACTTTTTCTGCTTCTGAAATCATGACTTCATAAACATCATCTTTAATATCGCCATAGAGGTTCCTGCGGGCCCATTCAATTATTCCGGAGGCAATCCACTGATTGCCAATATTATATAATCCGGGTCTGGAGTCCAGTTCGGTTGTGATACCCATATTGAGCTGCTCTTTGCCTGATCTGAAACCTTCTGCCCTGACCATCAGTATCTCCCAGGTTCCTGAACTGAGTACGGGTTGGTTTTTTTCAGCCCCTGATCCGAAAATTGCAAATTGTGTGTCGTGACCGGTAGCAACAACCGGGATTCCCTCAGGAATTGTTGTTTCTGCAGAAGCCTTTGCATTGATCTTTCCGGTAATAGTGCCTGCTTCAACGGGGGTTCCGATTTTTTCAATCGGGAAATTAATTTTATTGAAAATATTTTCGGAAAACCCCCTTGTCGACAGGTTTGTTAACATCGATGTTCCAGACATGGTTGTATCATTTACCATCTCACCGGTAAGAAGGAATGAGAATATCGAAGGCATGAAAAGAAACCGATAGCTTTTTTCGACTATTTCCGGTTTTTGTTCGACAAACCAGATCAGTTTATTAACTGTATTGAATGTGAAAGGGAGAACGCCGCACTCGCTATATAAATCATGTAGGGGTATGTATTTATCGATATTGGCCATTATTGGATTAGTCCTTTCGCACTGCCATGATATGACAGGATAAAGCATTTTCCCTGACCTGTCGAACAGGGTTCCATCAACACCGAAAGTTGTGACTGTGACCCCGGCAATTCGATTTACATTGATCTGGCGGATAACTTTTTGTGATGCCCTGCGCATCTTTTCCCATATCTCATTTATATCCCATATCCTGTAGGCAGGGTAAAAGGGATCCGGTCGTGTATTATTAGGGTATGATTCAGATGCAAGTATTTCGCCTTTGTTGTTAATTGCTATTGCTCTGACGTTTGTTGCTCCACAGTCGAAAACGATTACAATATCACCTTTTTGCATTATCCTAGCCCCTTAAGAAATGCCATCGATGTGCCTGCTACTATTAATCCCACTATATAAAATATTAAAACAATTATTATCAGTACCCCAATGTATACAAAATAGGATTTAAGATTCCTAAATGCTTTATGAAGTGCCTGTTTATCGAGGGTTTGTACAGCATGGGCTGTAAGTTTAGAAAAACGGAACAGAAAAAGGACAGGAAAAAAATACACTATTGCCAGGATAATAAAGATTACCGCCAACAATGATTCAGGAAATCCCATACTTGTCGCTCCGGAGTTAAAAGCCGAGAGAAACGTACCGGTAATTACTCCGATTACAATAAATAAACCAAGAAAGATGAAGCCGATAATTGCAAGGAACATGGTCCATTTTCTGGTAGTATTAAGGTTGTTCAGGGTCTCCTGGTCGATTTCAATTTTTCTGTTTTCAAGGGTTGTTTCCATATTTTTTAAATGTTAATTATCAAGATAATAATATTTTAGTTCAATCCGCCTCACCCCAACCCCTCTCCCAGGGGAGAAGGGGGCAAGGGGGATGAGGTATTTCTACTATTTATAAATCGCCCCGTAAGTCTGGCAGGCCCTGTAATCCGATCCTTCCTTGTCCATCCCAAAAGCATTCCATGCACTTGGCCGGAACACTTTTTCCTCAATCACATTATGCATACAAACCGGTATTCTGAGGATTGATGCAAGAGTTATGAGATCAGCACCGATATGTCCATAGCTTGAGGAGCTGTGGTTGGCACCCCAGTTTGCCATCACTGAATAAACATCGGTGAATGGCCCTTTCCCTGTAAGTCTTGGAGCAAACCATGTTGTTGGCCATGTGGGATTTGTTCTGTCAGTAAGTATCTTGTTCATTTTTTCCGGCAGTTCAACAGTCCAGCCTTCTGCAAGTTGTAGCACAGGACCCAGGCCTTTGACAAGGTTAACTCTCGAAATAGTAACAGGCATTGTACCTTTTGTATCGAATTGTGATGAGAAGCCACCTCCCCTGAAATATTCCGAAGCTGCGGGTGGCCATTGTGTTGCTTCAAGGCAAGAAGCAGCATCCTTTCCTGTTATATCCCAGAATGGTTTAATGCACGACTCACCCTTCTTCATCTGTCTCCCTGAAAAATCAAGAGCTGATGCACCTGAATTGATGAGGTGGATAACTCCGTTCGATGCAAGACCTTCAGGTTTCATCTTTGTAACCCTTTTTATTGCATCAGGGCTCCAGTAGGTACGGATATCTGAAAACATCTGTGCAGTATTGGTAAGCAGATAACCAAACAGCATGGGTACTCCGTTCATTGCATCATTCTCTGTGGCAACAAGATATGGAGGTCTGATGCCATTCCAGTCGAATGATGAACAGAGGATTGCCTCAAGAAAATCGCCGTTAGGCATGTGATCAGTCCAATGGCGCTGCCCCTGGAAACCGGAAAGAATAGCATTATGACCCAGTGCCTCTTCTCCATAACCAAGTTTTTTAAGTTTTGGATTACCAACCATCAGATCGCGGGCAATAAGTGTCATCTTTACAACAATCTCCCATTCCTTATCCTTTTGCTTTCCTGATTTTGGAACTGTATTAAGATCTTTCCCCTCCTTACAGTTTTTCTTTGTCCATTCAAGCGCTTTTTTGAATTCATCCTTATCAAAAATCTCTTCGTTCAGACGGCGGTTGAATTCACTCATGTCAACGTATTCATTCCGCATTCCCAGATATTCCTGGAAGAAATCTTCCCGAACTATTGATCCGGCTATTCCCATCGAAACTGCGCCCATTGAAAGATATGATTTGCCTTTCATTAGTGATACAGCCAGCCCTGCCCGTACAAACCGGAGGACTTTTTCACTTACATCCTCAGGTATTGACTGATCGCCTGAATCCTGAACATCGTGGCCGTAAATCCCGAAAGCAGGTAAACCCTTCATGGTATGACCTGCAAGTGCCGCAGCAAGGTAAACAGCGCCCGGTCGCTCAGTACCATTAAATCCCCAGATAGCTTTTGGAATATCGGCGTTCATGTCGATTGTTTCGCTTCCATAACACCAGCAAGGGGTAACAGTAAGGCTCACTCCCACGCCGTTCTTACTGAATTTTTCGGCACACATCGCCGACTCGGCAACCCCTCCGATACATGTGTCAGATATTACACACTCAACCGGTTTGCCATTCGGATATTTCAGATTTGATGAAATAAGTTTTGCGGCATTCTTTGCCATATTCATGGTCTGATCCTCAAGCGATTCCCTTACCCCACGCATCCTGCCATCGATTGTCGGACGAATTCCCACCTTTGGAAAATCACCTATAACTGTCTGGTATTTATGGTTCACCTTTAACTTATTGTTAGCCATTTGTATAATATTTTAATTAATACTTTTTATGCCATAATGAAGAGAACAAATATAATAAATTGGATTATTAATTGTTTATACCTTTGCCTGTTCAATTTCAAAAAGATTCCTGAATGCAAAGGAACAGAAGATTACCGGTGTGGCTGAAGATGCAGAGGGCCAGCGGAGAAAATTATTCAATGGTGAAACATGTTGTTGTTGAGAATCATCTTCATACAATATGCACCAGCGGAAATTGTCCGAATATAGGTGAATGCTGGAATTCGGGTACTGCAACCTTTATGATACTCGGTGATATATGTACAAGGGCCTGTAAATTCTGTGCCACAAAAACAGGAAAACCATTTCCTCCTGATCCTCAGGAACCATTAAGACTGGCTGAATCAATTAAAAAAATGCAACTTAAGCATTGTGTGATCACCTCAGTAGACCGCGATGATCTGCCCGACGGGGGCGCATCTTTCTGGGCGGAGACAATAAAATGTGTGAAAGAGGTTAATCCTGATACAACGATGGAGACCTTAATTCCCGATTTTGACGGGAAGGCTGAAAGTATTCAAAAGATTATTGATGCCGGACCGGATGTGATATCTCATAATATAGAGACCGTAAAACGCCTTACTCCGATAATCCGTACAAAAGCAAAATATGAAACAAGTCTGGATGTTATAAGGTATATTTCAAAAAAGAGGAAAATTGCCAAATCGGGTTTTATGTTAGGACTTGGTGAAAATGAGGATGAAATAATTCACACTATCCGGGATCTTTATGCCGCAGGTTGCAAAATACTTACAATCGGTCAATATCTTCAACCAGGATTAGATTACATGGAAGTAGTGGAATATATTTCCCCGGAAAAGTTTGAAGAGTATAGGATTATCTCCCTGGAACTAGGATTTTCTTTCGTTGAAAGCAGCCCCCTCGTGAGGTCATCTTTTCATGCGGAAAATCATATAAAGGCTCGATAATTTTTTTTATATTGGCATCACTTAATTTTATAAATACAATTGAGCTATAGCGTTGTATATAAGGATGTTGGGCAAAAGGATTATAAAGAGACCTGGGACTATCAGGCAGATATCTTTGCAAAACTTGTTGACAGCAAAAAACAGGAAAGCCAGACCGGAGATTCCGTTAAAAACATTCTTCCCGGTACTCTGATCTTTGTTGAGCATCCTCATGTTTATACACTTGGCAAAAGCGGGTCGGAAAATAATCTTCTTCTTGACTATATTCAGCTTCAGGCAAAGGGTGCTTCTTTTTACAGGATAGACAGGGGAGGAGACATAACTTATCATGGCCCGGGCCAAATTGTAGGCTACCCGATTTTTGATCTGGAGGTCATTAAAATAGGGCTGAAAGAGTATATTTTCAGACTCGAAGAGGCTATCATCAGAACTGTTGGTGAATTTGGTCTTGCAGCCTCAAGGCTTGAGGGAGGAACAGGTGTATGGCTCGACCCGGAAACCAGCGGGAAGGCAAGGAAGATTTGTGCTATCGGAGTAAAGGCCAGCAGGTACGTAACCATGCATGGTTTTGCTTTTAATGTTAATACCGACCTGACCTACTTTAATAATATAAACCCCTGTGGCTTTACGGATAAAGGGGTTACTTCACTCGAAAAGGAGCTGGGCGGCAGGCAGGATTTTCATTCCGTAAAAAGCAAAGTGAAAAGAAACCTGCAGGAAATTTTTGATCTGGAATGGACTAATCAGTAAAAGGATGGAAAAAAGATGGGTTGTGAAGGATAAGGGAGATATTGCTGTCGTGAAACAACTCGCAGGAGCCCTTGGTGTGTCAGAGTCTCTGGCAAATCTGATGGTCCAGCGAAATATTACTTCTGCTGATGAAGCAAAGGCTTTTTTTATTCCCAGCCTAGATTACCTTCATGATCCATTTCTTATGAAGGATATGAATATTGCTGTTGACAGGATATCAACCGCAATAAAGAAAAACGAAAGAATCCTTGTTTATGGTGATTATGATGTAGATGGAACCACTGCCGTAGCCCTGATGTATTCATTTCTCAAAGATCAGTATTCAAATGTTGAGTATTACATACCCGACAGATATAAAGAGGGTTACGGAGTTTCATTCCAGGGTTTGGATTACGCATATCAGAATAATTGTAAGGTTGTGATCACCCTCGACTGTGGTATTAAGGCAGTGGAAAAAGTCAAATATGCACGTACAAAAGGGCTCGATGTTATAATCTGCGATCACCATTACCCGGGCGATGAGATACCCAAAGCGCTTGCTGTCCTTGATCCCAAGCAACCATCCTGCAATTACCCATACAAAGAACTATCCGGATGCGGAGTAGGTTTCAAACTGGTTCATGCCTATTCAAGGGTTCATGGCATTCCTTTCAGCGCAATTTACCATTATCTCGATCTTGTAGCTGTCAGTATTGCATCAGATATTGTCCCTATTACCGGAGAAAACAGAGTTATGGCCTATTTCGGCCTGAAACAGCTTAATGAATCTCCTCGCACCGGGCTTAAAGAGATAATCCGTGAATCTGAAGTCACCAAGTCACTCACAATCGAGGATGTCGTTTTCAAGATAGGTCCAAGAATCAATGCTGCCGGAAGAATGGAAACAGGCAGCAAGGCTGTTGACCTGCTTGTCTCCAGCGATACCCAAATTGCCACAGGGATAAGTAAAGAGATCAATAATTTCAATATTGAACGACGTAGCATCGATCGTATAATCACAACAGAGGCTATGCGGATGATCTCTGAAGATCAGAGAACTGTAAATTCCAGAACTACAGTGCTATATAATCCGTCATGGAAAAAGGGGGTAATTGGAATTGTTGCCTCCAGATTAATCGAGACATATTATCGTCCAACAGTCATTCTTACAGAATCAAATGGTTTTGCCACTGGTTCTGCCAGATCTGTCCAGGGCTACGATCTTTACCAGGCCATTGAGGCATGTAGCGATCTTCTCGAGAGTTTCGGAGGGCACATGTTTGCAGCAGGATTAACACTAAAAAAGGAGAATATCCAACCATTCATGGAGAGGTTCGAGCAGTATGTCTACAACACAATCACAGAAGAACAACTTGTCCCACGTGTTTTTATTGATACTGAGCTCTCCTTTTCTGAGATAAATGAAGATTTTTTCAAAACAATGAACCAGTTTCAGCCATTTGGACCTGAAAACATGTCGCCGGTATTCGTTTCACGGAATGTATTTGATACCGGAGCAGGACGTATGGTTGGATCAAGCGGTGAACATCTTAAACTGGATCTTTGCCAGGAGTCAACGGGCCAGAAAAGCTTCTCCGCTATAGCTTTCAGCCAGGCGAACCATTTTGAATATATTAAGGGAGGAAATCCTTTTGATATCTGTTATTCATTGGAAATGAACGAGTTCAGGGGAAATAAAAACCTCCAGCTTAATATCAGGGATATAAAAACACCGGGTTAATGAACACAAGGGGGTGAGTTCGTGTGATATAAAATGAAGCAAATGATCTAAAACTGTATCTTGAACTGGATTTTTAATTCTTTGTTATTTTTAGTACTCGTTCCACTTTCAATCAACGATGTAAGGCCATATTTGACTCTAAGTTCTGCAATATCGCTGACTTCCCATTTTGCCATTATGTAACTTCGGCTCCCTTCTCCTGACAACGCAGGAATACTAAAACTGTAAAGTAAATCATTCTCATATGTATAAAGCCTTGAATCCCAATCATCAGTCTGGAAAATACAATACCTGAACCATAATGTAACCGGGAGCTGTCTGAACCTGTAAACCATATCCTGTAATAATAACATACCTTTACTGCCGGATGGATCAACAACTTTATAGTCAAGTCGTGTCGCAAGTGTCAGATTATCACTAAATGTGTACTTTGCGGATACCTTCACAGTTCTGCTTTCTAATTCAACCTGATCCGGAATGCCCATTGTTTCCTGTTTGTTGAACATTGAACTCCTGTTATTATAAGAAGCATCAATTGTTAGTGTTTCAGTCGGCAAAAATCTGACTCTTATTTCCTTCCTCATTGCCGATGAGGGAGAGCTGCAACGGTATTTTAACCATTGGAATTGCTGAATATCACAGCCACCACTTATGAAGAGATGCTTAGCTGCTTCAAAGGTGAAATTCCCGAGAATACCCTGCTCATTGCCGTTTGCTGAACCACCTCCGGGTCCTTTGCCATGAAAACTGATATAGCCTGTACTATAATTCCTGAATAAGAAATTAATGGTTAGCCGGTCAGATGGTCTGAATGATAAACCTTGTACTAATGCATATTTTTTATACTCATTTGTTGAAAATTCGCCGTAGAGCAAAATTCTTTTAATGAGGCCGTTATAAGAAAAAGTGTAGAGATTGTTTCTATCGCCTTCAAAATCAAAAATATCCACAGGGTCGTTCCCTGTAATTTTTACAGGAAGTGAAAACTTGTCACCCGACCAGGTGAAACCAACCCTCACATTATTAAAATTGTACGAAAGATTTATTCCATATGCCAGTTCATAAATTGCATCTTTTTTTTGGAGTAGAGAAGTGGTATTATGGGTCCCGGTCAAATAGAAATTTTCGATATAATCTTTTGAAGAATCTGATAATGAGCCAAGAGTGGCATCTGAATAGTTTTTCGAATAAAATAGAGTCAATCCAAGGTTCTCATAAGAAAATTCAGCAGCCACTCCCCTGAAAAAATTGTTTTCATCGGTTGATGTATAAGGTTTTATCTCATCACTGGCCGACATATACCCCGGTGCGGTAAGTGAAAGACCTGTCCTGATTCCGGTATTAATATTTGTACCCTGACCGAAACGTGCAGAATAATCTCCCACAATAAGCCTTCGGATCAGACCACTTCCATTATATGTAAGGTTGGCTGACAGAAAATCAGGCAGGGGAGGATTGGCGCTGAAAAACTTCTCTCCGGGATCTTTTTCAGCTGTAAATCCTCCGGAAAAGCCGCCTGCTGTAAACTTGTATTTTGTGAGTATTTTCCATGGGGAACCTAATGATGTTGTATCATCATTACCTGACCTGATGGACAGATTTGTTATCGATGTATTCCTCCAGTGTACTGAATCTGAATTCACGGTCGTTTTACTATCAAGGGTGATGAATGGTATCATCATCTCTGTCGTTTCTTTATCAAAACCCGGGATATTTACTAATTCATAAACGGAGATGATTCTGCCCGAAGAATGGGCATAATCTGCCAATGCTTTTGCCTGGAAATCAGAAAGAAAGAATAGTCTTGAAATCTCATTTTCACCGGCTGAATTAATTTTTACCGGATTTTCTGCAAGTTCGTAGAGCCTCTCAATATAAGTAGCAGCCGCCTCCGGGTCAGAGTCATCGGCTGC
>JBAWXY010000034.1:0-17984 GCA_037143835.1 Bacteroidota bacterium | reverse complement strand
GACCTTGATACAGGACAGATAGAGCTTCCTCTGATCAGGATCTATGAAACATCCTTTTACAATAATTATATTGCCAACCAGGTGGACTTCACCTTCCTCAATAATTCCTACCAGGTATATAGCGGAGGAGCACCATATTTTAATCCCGGTGTAAATATCATGACAAGATTCGGTACCATTGACATGTTTGAGAACTACAGGATTACAGGAGGTTTCAGATTATCCGGAAATTTCGATAGCAACGAATATCTCCTTAGTGTTGAGAGTCTTAAAGGGACCTTCGATAAGCAGATCATTTTCCATAGGCAAGCCTTCTTAAGCGTAGACGACTCAAGCTATTTCAAAATACAAAGTAATAATATATATCTATCTTATACAAAGCCAATTACACCTGTCTTAGCACTAAAAGGAACTCTTTCTTACAGATATGACAGTCATATTTTTCTGGCCACTGATATGGCCACTCTCAACTATAAAAACTTTTCAAAACACTGGGCCAGTCTGAAAGGTGAAGTAATCTATGACAATACACGCAAAAGAAGTATCAATATCTACTTTGGAACCAGATTTAAAATTTTTGGTGAGTATTATAAGGAACTGTCATCTAAGAAGTCCGACATGTTCGTTTTTGGGGTTGATTTCAGAAAATATACCCGTATACACAGGGAACTGATATGGGCAAACAGATTTGCAGCCAGTACTTCTTTTGGTCCCACCAAACTGATCTACTATCTTGGTGGTGTAGACAACTGGATGGGATATTTGTTTAAAAAATATCCGATGTTCGATAATTCAATACCTGTTACTCCAAATGTAAACTATGGTTTCCAGGCTCTTGCAACTAATATGAGAGGGTTCACGCAGAATGTGAGGAACGGGAATAATTTTGCCCTTATAAACAGTGAATTAAGATGGCCTGTAATCAGATATTTTGCCGGTCATCCGCTGAGGTCCAATTTCCTAAACAGCCTCCAGGTTGTAGGATTCGGTGATGTGGGAACAGCATGGTCGGGAAAATCTCCATGGTCGGGCGACAATGGTTACGATACTGAAAAAATTACAACCGGTCCGGTAACTGTTACCCTCGATTCGAACAGGGAACCCATTGTTGCAGGATTTGGCGCAGGAGCGAGAGCCCAGATATTTGGTTATTTCGTAAGGGCTGACTGGGCATGGGGGATCGAGAACCACTATCTTTTACCAAAAATATTCTACTTGTCATTCAGCCTCGATTTTTAACAGGTAATAAGGAATACAATCTCAATATATTTGTCATGTTTCTTTTCAATTTAAAAATTTATAGTACTTTTGTGCACTTATTGTAATTAATTAATCAAAAAATAATCGAAATGGCTTACAAAATTAATGATGATTGTACAGCTTGCGGAACATGTATCGATGAATGTCCCGTTGAAGCAATATCAGAGGGCGACATCTATAAAATTGATCCGGATGTATGCACTGACTGCGGTGCCTGTGCTGATGTTTGCCCGGTTGAGGCAATTCATCCTGCATAGTAATCCGATTTAAGAAATTGAAGGCTGTACCGGAAGATACAGCCTTTTTTATTGTGGACTATATTTCGCCTTCTCAAGAATACCCTGCACATCAAAATCCTTCATCATCTCTTCAATGCTAATTCCCGGGTTTCTCATCATGTATGATTCAACTATCCTGAAACCCAGCCATATAGCTGCTCGTCCCGGCGATTCATTGGTGAAATAGCTCGTAAACGGAGCTTCTCCCGTGAGTTTACGTATTGTGAACTGGTCGCTGTTAAATAACAGATCGTTTTCGATAAGATATTGCCACATCTGACTTTCATTGTTTTTGCAGAATTTCATCTGGTCTGGTGTAAAGCCAAAGATTATCTCATCAGCAGTCCCAGGCAACATACATTTTTCAAAATATTTAAGTTTGCCATTGTGGATCATCTCAGTAATAACATTATCAGCCGGGTATTTAAGTGTTGAAAACTCCCATTCCGAAGCGCCCCATCCATACATAGCATCAGGTACAATATTCTCCCTTGTCATTCTGGCTGCAATATACTTGTATATTTCAAGTCTCGGATAATACTCACATTCAGCCCCAAGATACCTGTCCAACCCTATTCCGAGCACGGAATCTCCGATGATGATACTGTTATTAAATCCTGCTATACAAGTAAATACAGATGGTACGTTCCTCTTAGGGAAATAATAGAGATAATGGCGAAAAGCCTCCTGAAGCTCATCTTCAATTTCCTTAACATCGGAATAAAGATTCATTGTCAGGGCAAAGACATCATTATTCTGCTTATCAGTGCAAAATCTGACCAGAAAATCACCAAAAGATGTATCATTTATATCGCCGGTATTAATCACATAGCTGAATAACTGCAGAAACCCGTTATACTTTTGTTTGAGAGAGGGGACCTTCATTGCAATTTCATTAGGATTTAATGTGAAAAGATCCTTCTCAAGCCTCTTTATCTCAATTTTTACATTGATGGAGGACGTATTTACTTTATAATGATTTTTCTTACATGAAGTCATCGCCGGAGCGATCAATAATAAAAAGAAAAATGTGATATATCGGATTCTCATAATGCTCTCTTTTTTAGGCAGTCAAAAATAAACACTTTTTCGATTATAAGGCAACAATTAAAAACGACACAATAACTTCTCCTATAATTTGTTATTTTTACATGAGATTAGTCAGTATTGATTGAATATATTATGAACTTGCCTAAACATCTTAATAACAGAATTTTGACAATTTTGTTATTTCTGTTTTTATCTATTTCACCCCACACAATGATTCAAGCCCAACAGAAAATAGGTTTCGGAATACATTTTGATCCTGTTATAAGCTGGTTTTCTTCCGATATTAAGGAGGTTATAAATGACGGGGCAAGACCAGGCTTCAATTTTGGGTTGACATTTAACAACTACTTCTCCCCCAACTATTCATTCTCAACCGGGATAAGTCTCCTGAATGCAGGAGGAAGACTCGTTAGTCAAGATACGACTGTAATGGAGTTTACGAGTTTAAAAAAAATATTAATACTTACAACAGTGTTACCTAACGAGGCAGTTGTCTATAAGATTCAATATCTTTCTATTCCACTGGGACTGAAGCTTCAGACGAACCAGATTGGATATCTCACTTTCTTTACTGATTTAGGGTTAGACCCGAAAGTAGTTATCGGAGGTAAAACAGATATTCCATCTCTTTATATTGAAGATGAAAAGGCTATGAATGAATTAAGGATGTTCAACCTTTCCTATCACATAACCGCAGGAATTGAATACTCACTGGGAGGGACAACTGCAATGGTATTAGGCTTGAATTTCGATAATAATTTCCTTGATATAACAAAGGACAATGGAGATCAGCCTGTCGATAAAGTGTCACATAAAATACTGAGCTTCAGGATTGGCGTTAACTTTTAACCGGATGTTGATGAAAATCACCATTGCACAACTGAATTATCATATTGGTAACTTTGAAAGGAATAAGGACCTTATCTGTAATGCAATAAGAAAAGCAAAAACAGAGGGGTCCGATCTGATCGTTTTTTCTGAACTGTGTATCCCCGGATATCCTCCTCTTGATCTGCTCGATCGCCTTGATTTTATTGAAAAATGTAACCTTATAGTTAATGAAATAGCTAAAGAATGTACCGGAATTGCAGCTATTGTGGGCTCTCCTACCCTGAACAAAAAACCGGAGGGCAAGAAACTTTTTAATTCAGCTCTGGTTCTGTCTGAAGGAAAAGTTATCTTTTCTGCCAATAAAGCGCTGCTTCCAACTTATGATATTTTCGATGAATACAGGTACTTTGAACCGGAGAACCGGTTTTCTGTATTTCCATTCAAAGGATTAAATCTTGCCATTACTATTTGCGAAGATCTCTGGGATGAACAACCTTTCGACAACGAATTCGAAAAGACAAGATTGTACACCGTTTCACCAATGGAAGAGCTCTCAAAACAGAATCCTGATATTATCATCAATATTTCCGCTTCACCTTTTTCTTATACAAAAATTGAAGCAAAAGAAACCATCTTCAGATCTAAAGCCATTAAATACAAAATACCTGTAATATCTGTTAACCAGACAGGTGCAAATACAGAACTTATTTTTGATGGTGCTTCAATAATTGTGAACAAAAAAGGTGAGATATTTAATCAACTCCCGTTTTTTGAGGAAGCTGTTGAGACTTACTCTTTCGATGATATTAATTCGGGTTCTGCTTTCCGGAAAGATGCCAGACCAGGGATAATACCCCTTATGCATAAGGCTCTTGTTACAGGTATACGCGACTATTTCGCAAAGACAAGTTTCAAAAGCTGCATTATCGGGCTTTCAGGGGGAATCGATTCAGCCATCTGCCTCTGCCTGGCCGTTGAAGCTCTGGGGAACGAAAATGTAAGAGCATTGCTGATGCCTTCCCGCTTTTCATCAGAACATTCTGTTAATGATGCTGTTACACTGGCAAATACCCTCAATGTGCATTATGATATTGTTAATATTGAAAAACCATTCAGCGCTTTTGAGGAAGAACTTGCACCTCTGTTCGAAGGAAAAAACAAAGATGTAACTGAAGAAAACATCCAGGCCCGCATCAGAGCCACTCTGCTTATGGCTGTTTCGAACAAGTACGGTTGCATTTTATTGAATACATCGAACAAGAGCGAAGCTGCTGTCGGGTATGGCACCCTTTATGGAGATATGGCCGGAGGCTTATCCGTTATTGGAGATGTTTATAAAACTGATGTTTACCGGCTTGCAGATTATATTAACAGGAATGGAGAGATCATTCCTGAAAACACAATTAAGAAATTTCCGTCAGCTGAATTAAGACCTGACCAGCATGATACAGATTCACTTCCCGATTACAATATCCTGGATTCAATTTTATACCAGTATATTGAATTACAAAAACCAGCCGGACGAATAGTAAGCGAAGGATCAGACATGGATACAGTGTTTAAAGTCATCAGAATGATAGACTTCAACGAATACAAAAGATATCAGGCCCCTCCGGTATTAAGAATTTCGTCAAAGGCTTTTGGAGCAGGAAGAAGAATGCCTCTTGTGGCACGGTATTAAACCTGTCTCTGTGATCTTTACAACTACCTGTAATTGAATATGTTAAAAATTGTTAATTTGAATTTTATTCATTTCTTTTATTACCTTTGGTATGTTATTTAACATAATCAGATCATGCAGTATTTAAATCCGTATATTGAGATATGTCTCGAAGGAACTTCTTCCATTTTTAAAGGATTAAATCAGAAAGATAAAGAGACGATTGCACAGCATCTAACCCTGGCTATTATTAAGAAGGGTGAACTTCTGTTTAAAGAAGGTGAAAAATCCCGCGGCCTGATCTGCCTGGCTTCTGGAAAAGTGAAGGTTTTCAAAGAGGGAGTTGGTGGAAGAGAGCAGATACTGAAGATGGTGAGACAACAGGGATTAATTGGTTACAGGGTACTGTTTTCTGATAACACCTGGTCATTTTCTGCAGCAGCGATTGAAGATTCCGTAATCTGCGTCCTGGAAAAGAACTCCCTTGTTAAGATCCTGAAGAAAAACGCCGACCTTGCTCTGAAGTTTATTAAGGTAATAGCTGAAGAACTTGGGGTTTCGAACAACAGAACTGTATCACTTTCTCAGAAACATATCAGAGGACGTCTGGCCGAATCATTGCTGATACTACGCGACACGTATGGTTATGATGCTGATGGCAAAACCATCCATGTTTCTCTGTCAAGAGAGGATATTGCCAACCTTTCTAACATGACAACCTCCAATGCCATCCGCACACTTTCCAATCTGGTTACTGAAGGTATTATTGGAATTGAAGGAAGAAAGATCAGTATCCTTGACAACATCAACCTTGAACACATTTGCGAACTTGGCTGATTATTCCCTGAAAAAGACTCTTTTCACCCGCCCGGGAATTGATGTAAGTATCTCATATGGAATAGTCTGACATTTTACCGCTATTTCATCGATTGTAATGTTTTCACCGAAAATCTCAGCTTCATCACCGGCATTTGCATTTAATCCGGTAATATCTGCCATACACATATCCATACATATATTTCCTATCAGAGGTATTCTTACACCTTTAATATACAGGTTCCCGTTTCTGTTCCCCAGTTTCCTGTTCAGACCGTCAGCGTAACCAACTGGTAATATTGCAATAATTCTTTCATAGTCTGACACATCAGCACAGCCATATCCTACAGGCTCGCCAGCCAATATTCTCTTAACCTGTGATATCCTGGTTTTAAAGCGCCCCGCTGTTCTCAGTTTCAGACCGTCAAAATGGCCGACACCGTACATCCCAATACCTGGCCGTACCATTTCAAATTGATATTGAGGAAAACGTGTAATGCCCGAAGAATTAAGGATATGACGGAGAAAAGTATATCCGGTTGCTTCATGAATCTGAGTGATTGCTTTAAGAAAAACCGCTACCTGCCGGTGACTAAAATGATCCAGTGCCGGATCCTCACTGGCTGCCAGATGTGAGAAGACTGAAATAATTTTGATACACTCTGTGGTTTTGATTCTTTCGCCCAGGAAGCCGACATCCTCAGGCATGAAACCAAGCCTGTGCATGCCGGTATCAATCTTAATATGAACAGGATAGTTAATCAGGCCATGTTTTGAGGCAACTTCGGTAAATTTTTCAAATGACGAAAAACTAAATATTTCAGGTTCAAGATTATATTTTATTATTAATTCCGATGCGGAAGGATCCGGATTCATAACCATTATTGGCAGAGTCACACCAGCGGCTCTCAATTCAACACCTTCATCTGCATAGGCAACGGCAAGATAACTGACCCGGTGGTACTCAAGTAACGCTGCGATCTCCGCAGGCCCTGCCCCATAAGCAAATGCCTTAACCATTGCCATTATCCGTGTCCCGGGATTCAGATATCTGCGGAACTCATTCAGATTGTGAGAAATAGCATCCAGATTAATCTCAAGAACAGTCTGATGAATCTGCTGTTCAAGCAGTTTACCTATTTTTTCAAACTCGTAGATCCTTGCCCCTTTCAGAAGAATTATCTCATTTCTGAAGTCACCCCCGTTAAAACAACGGACAAACTCATCGGTTGAATAGAAAAATCGCGCACTATTTTCAAATAATGAACTGTTTCTGACAAGAGCTTCCCCTATTCCAATAAATTTATCGATCCCGGTTTTCTGCACCAATCCCGCGACTTCACCATACAGCTCCTCTTCGTCTCTTCCACTCTGGACAAAATCGGAAAGGATTAAAGTAGTTTTCCTGCTGTTTTGCTGCTTCAGGTATTCAATGGCCATTCCCAGCGATCCGGGATCTGAGTTATAGTAATCCTCAATAAGCTGACAATTGTTAATGCCACTCTTCATCTCCATTCTCATTGCCACTGAGACAAGTCCGGCGAGCCCTCTTCCGACAATATCTGCTGCTGTTCCCATTGCCAGGCAAACAGCAGCCACGGTAACAGCATTCTCAACCGAAGCCCTGTCGCTGAAAGGAATTTCGAAATCATTTGTTTTCCCGTTAAAGCTCATTTGAATTCCGGTATGGCCTCCGGGTAAAGAGCTCTTTTTTACAAGAATCTTAGCCTTGGTATTTTCGAACGACCAGTCTATCAGCTTTTTCAATTTGAAATTTTTGTTATTCAGAACCAGCTGCTGAACAAGCTTATGATCGCTGCAATATATTATTAAAGAGGCATTTATAAAAAGCTTGAGCTTTTCTGCTGCCTTTGTCTCATTATCAGGAAAATTCTCTCGGTGGGCATCTCCAATATTTGTAATAACACCAATATCCGGATCAATAATTTTCTGCAGCTTATCCATCTCACCGGGTAATGAGATGCCTGCTTCAAATATCCCAAGCTTATATTTCTCATCCAGTTTCCATACAGAAAGAGGCACTCCAATCTGAGAGTTGTAACTTTTCGGGCTTCTGATAACAGATGTAGTCAGGCCAAGAATATCTGCGAGCCATTCTTTAACAACAGTTTTTCCCGCACTTCCGGTGACAGCTATTACAAGCGATTTGAAGGCTTTTCGCTTATAAGAAGCCAGATGCTGAAGAGCCTCAACCGTGTTTTTAGTTATTATAAAAGCTGCACCAGAGTATCTTTCCGGTTCGTCAGGAAGCTTTTCAACCACGAAGATCCTGATCCCTGTCTGGTAAAGATTTTTAATAAACTGATGACCATCGTGATTTTTCCCGCTTATGGCAATAAAAACGAGTCCTTCCGTATAACTTAACTGACGGCTGTCTGTAACAATTTCCGTAACCAGAAGGTCTGATGGACCAATCAGTTTACCGTTTATGATTTCAGCAATATCTGATGAGACAATCTTCACCTGTCACTTATTTAAAGCTGCATTATAGCAATTCCTGCAAAGAGGCTCATAAAGATTTTTTTCACCCAGAAGAACAATCTGTGCTTCTTCCGATTTTCTGAATGAATACTGAGCCAGGTTGCCGCACCGCATACATATTGCGTGAACCTTTGTAACATATTCAGCAATAGCAAGGAGCGCAGGCATCGGGCCAAAAGGCTTACCCATGAAATCCATATCGAGGCCGGCTATCAGGACCCTTATACCGTCATCGGCAAGCTTATTACAAACTTCAACTATAGAGCTGTCAAAAAACTGTGCTTCATCAATGCCTGCAACATCTACATCCCCGGACATCAATAATATCGCTGAAGGATTATCGACAGGAGTTGAAATAATTGATTTGTCGTCGTGTGAAACGACCCTGGTTTCAGAATATCTCTTATCCAGCGAAGGTTTAAAGATTTCAACCTTTAATCCTGCAAACTGAGCTCTCCTGAGCCTTCTGATCAACTCTTCCGTTTTTCCTGAAAACATAGAACCAGTTATGACCTCAATTGATCCCCGCTTACCGGTCGCCCTTGTTGAATTTTCAAAAAAGTCCATCCTGCAATCAATGTCTGTTGTTATAGCGCAAATTGTAGTTTTATTCCGTGATGACTTGTGGAATAATCGTTACTTTTGCAAAATAAGGAAAATGGTTTGTTAAATTAACATCAAAATGTATGGATTTCAATGCAACCATTGATTTAATTATTAAAGATCTCGATGAAGCGCGCGAAATTATTGATGATCTGAAAAAATACCCCGGAGTTCCGGTACTCCAGATTGAACTTGCAAAGTCAAAATGCAAGAGTGCCGGAGAGGTTATTGCTCTTCTCAAAAGTCTGAGAGACAATATGCCTGTTTTAATCACTCCCCCACCGGTTGAAAAAAAGGAGGAATCGAAAAAAGCCCCAAAGAAAGCATCCGAATCCGCAATAATTGCTGATAAATTCAGTCATCTGTCGAACAGGTTCAATGAACAGTTAGAAAGCATGAAGAGCGATGATGATATATCGGATATCCTGAAGACAAAGCCATTAACCAATCTATCGGAAGCTATAGGTGTGAATGACAAATTCCAGTTCATAAGGGAGATTTTCGATGGTAATAAAGATGCATACATCCAGGCAATATCACGCCTAGACCATGCTGAAAGTCTTAAAGATGCCAGGGCTGTTATTATGAGCTATACTGGCGATAGCAATGAAAATGAAGCGGTTAAGCAGCTACTCAATCTGGTAAAACGCAAACTTCCTTCAAATGAGTAAACTCTTTCTGGTTCCTACTCCTATCGGTAATCTCAAGGATATTACCTTCAGGGCTTTAGAGATTCTCAGTAGTGTGGAACTTATCCTTGCCGAAGATACGCGCCAGGCGATGAAATTACTTAATCATTATAATATTAAAACCCCTCTTCAGTCACATCACATGTTTAATGAACATAAAAGTGTTGAATCGGTCTGTTCAAAGATTTTATCAGGACAGACCATCGCACTTATCTCCGATGCCGGCACCCCGGGCATCTCCGATCCGGGATTTTTACTGGTAAGAACATGCGTTGAAAAAAATATCCCGGTAGAGACCCTTCCCGGACCAACTGCACTGATACCGGCACTGGTAAATTCCGGGCTTCCCTGTGACAGGTTTTGTTTTGAGGGGTTCCTCCCTCCCAAAAAAGGAAGAAATAAGAGAATGACAGGATTAACTGATGAAACAAGAACTATGGTTTTTTATGAATCACCCTACCGTCTTGTAAAAACACTTGATGAATTAGCCATCCATTTTGGTCCCGATCGTGAAGCCTGTGTTTCGAGGGAGATAAGTAAGTTGTTCGAGGAGAATATCCGGGGGACTTTATCTTTTCTTTCAGAGCATTATACGAATAAACCGCCAAAAGGAGAGATAGTGATAGTTGTGGCTGGGAATAAAGCCTAAATCGTGCTAAAATAAAATGTAACTTTATTTCACTATAATCGCTATCCTGTAAATAAAGAGTTTATATGAGACATTTTATCCCGATATTTCTGATCCTTATATTAACATCCGTCATTTCAACAGCTCAGATACTTAAAGGAAAGGTCACAAACCAATCAGGTGATCCCATTCAGTATTCAACAGTTTACATTCAGGAACTCAAACAGGGGACAACTTCGAATACCAAAGGAGATTACGAGATAAAAATTCCTGCAGGTAAATATCTTGTAACATATCAAAGCCTCGGCTTCTCACCTGTATTTTTAAATATTACACTTTCTGGACAAACGACAATAACGAAAAATATTGTTTTGCCAGTTCAGTATTATGAGATACCTGAAGTCAGAATTACGGCTTCCGGTGAAGACCCTGCATATATTATCATGCGGAAAGTTATTGGTCTGGCCCCTTATTATCTGAATAATGTAAGCTATTATAAAGCAGGAGTTTACCTTAAGGGAAATCTTTTAATCAACAGGATCCCGAAGCTTCTGCAAAAATCCATGAAGATTAAAACCTCTCACAACTCTACTACTATTTCTGCCGGTGGAAAACCTGCAAGTGACAAAAGAATATTAAAAGCCGGCGATTCCTTTCTGATGGAATCATTTAATGAAATTGAATTTACCGCTCCTGACAAATATGTTCAGAAGGTAATTTCTTATAATAGTACCTTCCCTTCAGATGGGGATAATATTTCTCCAATGGATTATATTCAGGCAAGTTTTTACGCACCTGTTTTGGCCGAAATGGCAATTTCACCGCTATCACCACAGGCATTTTCATATTACAAATTCAAATATCTTGGAGCATCTTTGCAGGGGAATTTCACTATTAATAAGATTGAAGTTATCCCTAAACGAAAAAGTCAGCAAGTCTTCTACGGTACCATATATATCATTGAAGATCTTTGGTGCCTTCACAGTGTTGATCTTGTAAACGACAATATTGCAGGAAAGGTCAGGATCCAGCAACTTTATATCCCGGTGCAGGATGATATTTGGATGCCGGTAAGTCATAAGTTTGATTTCAATGTCGAATTTTTTGGTTTTAAAGCAGATGTCGGTTATGTTGGCTCTGTAAAATATATTGATGTTAAACCTAATCTGGCACTTCAGAAACCAAAAACCATATCCACTGATTACACAGGCAGTTCCGGAAGGGTTGAAAATACTACCGACACTGTTGTTACAAAGGCAAAACAACAGATTGATAAAATCCTTGAAAAGGACGGGCTATCGAACCGCGATATGATAAAGCTTGCCAGACTCATGGAAAAAGAATCAGAAAAAACTTTGCCTGACAGTACAAGGAAGAATCTCGAGATAAAGGATAAAACCACCCATATAATTGAAAAAGATGCTGCTAAAAAAGACAGTGCCTATTGGACTGAAATACGTCCTATCCCTCTGTCGGACATCGAGATACATACTTTAAAAATAAATGATAGTACAAAGGCAGTATTGTCCCTGAAAGAGCTAAAAAACGACACAATCACTTCAGAAGGTAAAAAGGGGGAAAATAAATTCCTGAAAACAGTGCGGCAGATCGGAATGGGGCATACATGGTCCGACACGACCGGTTTTAGTTTTACACATGGTGGTCTGATTCATCTGAAAAACCTAAGTTTTAATACAGTCGATGGCTTTATTTACGGATTAGATTTCCGCTTTTCAAAATCATGGAAAAACAATAAGTCTCTCTCTGTTTTCCCCGATATCCGCTGGGCCTTCAGCAGAGAACAATTAATGTGGAGGGTCAATGCAAATTACAAGTTTAATGGACTGAAGCAGAGGCAATTATTTATAAAGACAGGAATTACAAGCAAAGACATAAGCAACGGAGGAAGTATCAATACATTATTGAATTCTGAGGCTACCCTGTTTCTGAAGAAAAACTACCTGAAACTTTATGAATCAAGATACCTGACTTTTGGTTACAGTAGTGAGATCGTAAATGGATTGACTCTGGAACTGAGCACCAGTTATGAAGACCGGAGAGTACTTGAAAATACAACAGATTTTTCGTTTATTAAGTCTTCGAAAGAATATTCTGATAATATCCCTGACAACAATTATCTGGCTCCGGGTTCCAATCCGATTAACGTACTACTCGATCAGAGACATGCTGACTTTGTGACAAAAGTCACGTATACTCCCTTCCAGAGGTACAGGATAAATAATGGAAACAAGATCCCCAGAGGATCTGACTGGCCGACTTTCAATCTGACTTGGCAACATGGAATTAATGAGTTCAATGGAATGGCGGACAGGTTTAAACATTACGACATGCTGAAGGCTGAAGCATTCAAAAGCAAGAGTATAGGAGCATTCAGCAATTTCAGATGGAGAGTCAGGGCAGGGGGATTTCTCGATAACAGAAGTTTAACATTCTATGACTTCTTCCATTTCAACTCTCAACCATTACCGTTTCTTCTTGATAACTACCAGGATGCGTTCATGATACCCGCATATTATTCCCTTAGTACACCCGAAATTTTTGGTGAAGTCCATCTGAAATATACTACTCCTTATTTACTTATAAAATTTCTTCCCGGATTAAGCAACACCTTGATGCGTGAAAATATAAGTCTTTCATATCTGGGTTCACGATACCACAAAAATTACACTGAAATTGGGTATAGCATCAGTGAAATTCTCCTCTTGGGAGAGTTAGGAATCTATGTGGGGTTTGAGGATATAAAGTACAAGAGCGTTGGAGCCAAGCTTGTACTCAGGTTTAACTGATTTTATCATGCAAAGGGAGGCTCATCATGAATATCGGACTCTTTATCGAATCCGCCACCCAGTTTCCTGAGATTATCATGATTCATTTTAGAACCAAGGGTGATACTCTGGGAACCATCTCTGAAATCAGGATTACTATCCATATCAAAATCATCAATATCCACAAACTGAGCTTTTTCTTCACGGAATCTCAGTCTTACATCATCTACAGGACCGTTACGGTTTTTTGCAAGGATAATCTCAGCTATCCCTTTGGTAGAGGAACCATCTTCGAAGGTTGGGATCCCGAATTTATCCTGTCTGTGAATAAACACTACCATATCGGCATCCTGCTCTATTGCTCCTGATTCACGAAGGTCGGAAAGAAGCGGCCGTTTGGTACCACCTCTCATTTCAACCGATCGGTTAAGCTGGGAAAGAGCAAGTATTGGTACATTAAGCTCCTTGGCAATACTCTTAAGTGATCGTGAAATATTACTGACCTCCTGTTCGCGGCTGCCGGCATTTTCCGGACCAGACATAAGTTGAAGATAGTCAACAATGACTATATCGAGTTTATGCTGAGCCTTCAGACGCCGGCATTTTGCCCTGAGTTCAAATATTGAAATTGCCGGAGTATCATCAATAAATATCGGGGCCAGCACCAGCATTTTAATCCTGGTATCAAGCTGCTTCCACTCCTCTTCTGAGAGGCGTCCGTTTTTGATCTTATCTCCGGGAATATCGGTTTCAGCTATTATTAATCTGTTCACAAGCTGAATAGAAGACATCTCGCAAGAGAATATGGCCACATTTTTTCCGTGATCAATAGCCATGTTCCTTGCCATTGAAAGAGCAAATGCTGTTTTTCCCACAGAAGGACGGGCAGCGATTATAATCAGTTCTGATTTCTGCCAGCCGGAGGTAAGCCTGTCCAGTTTTGTGAAACCCGAAGGTGTTCCTACCAGTGCATCTTCTCTTTTCCCTGCCTCCTCGATTTCCCTTATTGCTTCCTTAATAACCACGTTGATAGGGGCAACTTCTCTCTTGATGTTTCCTTCAGCTATCTGGAAAAGAGCATTTTCTGAATAATCAAGAAGCTCAGTTACATCATATGTGTCGTCAAAAGACCTGGTCTGTATTTCGGTTGATACTCTGATAAGTTCGCGCTGGATATACTTCTGTGCCACTATCCTTGCATGATAGTCAACATTTGCTGCTGAAACAACCTTAGAAGTCAGCTGGGTAAGGTAAACCGGGCCGCCAACACTGTCCAATTCATGATGTGCCCGAAGTTCTTCAGTAACTGTGTACAGGTCTACCGGATACTCCCTGGTTGAAAGGTCTGAGATAGCTTTAAATATCTTCTGGTGTGCCTCTCTGTAAAAACTCTCTGGTTTAAGAATATCAAGAATGGTTATTACTGCTTCCTTTTCAAGCATAACTGCACCGAGAACAGCTTCTTCCATATCGTTTGCCTGTGGTGGTACCTTACCAAAATCAGGCAGAGTTGTAATAGTGGGCCTTGAGCTATTTCTTTGTTTTGCCATTAATATTATATTGTTGATTTATTGATACTTAGAGGATGTAAAAATTTAATACCCGGGTATTTTCAAAGGTATGAATAACCATACTTAATAACTTAAAAGGTTAAGTTATTGTTACAAACAAACAGATGTTAAAAACTTGTTGAAAAGCTAATAAACGGATCAATGACGACAAATTCAAAACCATGTGGTATTTTTACATCAAATAGAGGAAGATGATCGTTTTCCCAAAAGCTAAAATAAACCTGGGGTTGCGAATAACAGGGAAGCGTCCTGATGGCTATCATGACATTGAAACTCTTTTTTATCCTGTCAGGCTGAGTGATGCTCTTGAGTTTGTAGTATTATCTGAACCTCTTAAAAAAGATAATCTTATAGTTACCGGGATCAATACCGGGAGCGATCCGGAAGACAATCTCGTTATAAAAACTGTTAGAAAATTACGTGAAAAATATTCATTTCCTCTGTTAAAAATTCATCTTCATAAAGTCATCCCGGTAGGTGCCGGATTAGGTGGGGGATCCTCAGATGCGGCACATCTATTAAAAGCAATAAACAGGTGTTTCGGACTAAATATTGACGAGAAGAAATTAAAAGCCACAGCTCTGGAACTGGGAAGTGATTGTCCGTTTTTTATCGATAACATCCCTGCTTTTGCATCAGGCAGAGGTGAGGCATTAAAACCCATCAGCCCAGTCCTGACCGGTTACTATATCCTTCTGCTTAACCCTGGCATTGGGATAAATACAATGGAGGCTTATCAGAATTGCCGGCCTGAACATCCTTCAACCAGCCTTCTTCAGTTGATTGATCGTCCGCTTACCGATTGGAAAGTGTTGATGATAAACGATTTTGAAGATTATGCTTTTAAAAAATATCCCCTGTTAGGCGAAATTAAAAATGAATTGTACAGTTCCGGTGCACTCTTTAGTTCAATGTCCGGAAGCGGATCAAGTATATATGGGATATTTCCTAAGAAATCAAGTGTACCGGATACACTTAAAAATTTTGTGATTTATGAGGGAATGATGTGATTTTTCACTCCAACTCCAGCAGCACAGTCCCTTTCGAAACTTTATTTCCCTTCTTTACTGCTATTGTTTTTACTTTGCCATCCATATTGCATTTCAACTTATTCTGCATCTTCATGGCATCGAGTATCATCAGGTCATCGCCCTTTTTAATATCCTGTCCTTCCTTTATCATGATGCCGATGACAGTACCGGGGATAAAACTTAAAATAATCCTGGGGTCTGCGGGTTGATAAGGCTTCTTGTTTTTAAATTTGCTGCTTATCCTTGTCTTATATAAACTGTCGTCGATATTCAGGAATCCGAGTGTATCTTTATTATTCATAATTGTTCCATTAAATTATTAAGATGCTGTCAATTAAAAAGGTGGAAGGCCGTGTTTCTTTTGCGGCATTGAAACATCCTTATTTTCAGACACCTCAATAGAATGCATCAGGAATTTTCTGGTTTCTGATGGTTCAATTACTGCATCAACATATCCGCGGGATGCAGCAATATAGGGGTTAGCAAACTTAGTTTTGTATTCTTCAACCTTTTGTTTTCTCATTCTATCCGGGTCATCGGAAGACATGATCTCTTTTCTGAAGATGATATTTGCTGCTCCTTCGGGACCCATAACTGCAATCTCTGCAGAAGGCCAGGCAAACACAAAATCAGCACGGAGATGTCGTGAGCTCATTGCTATATATCCACCTCCGTAAGCTTTTCTGAGAATAACTGTCAGTTTGGGCACAGTTGCTTCGCTGTAGGCATAAAGAACTTTTGCTCCATGCCTTATAACACCGGCATGTTCCTGATCTACACCAGGCAGATAACCCGGAACATCAACAAGGGTGATAATAGGAATGTTAAAGGCATCACAATAACGGATAAACCTTGCTGCTTTATCAGAAGAGTCAACATCCAGAACACCCGCCATCTCGAGAGGCTGGTTAGCTACAAATCCCGTTGTACGCCCTCCCATGCGGCCGAAACCTATCACTATGTTTTTGGCGTAAAGTTCCATTATCTCAAAGAAATCCGAATTATCTACAATTGCCCTGATCACATCTTTAACATCATAAGGGAGAGTAGGATCTTCCGGAACGATCTTATTAATATTATATTCAGGTTTGGGTTCGCCCGGCTCAAACATTCTGGCTTTCTGCCCATTATTCCAAGGAATAAAAGTGATGAGTTTTTTGATCTGATCGAAACACTCCTCTTCGCTCATAGCAAAGAAGTGAGCATTACCGGTTACCTCGCTATGCACCCGTGCCCCTCCGAGATCTTCCATTGATATCTCTTCCCCAAGAACGGTTTTTATCACTTCGGGTCCGGTGATAAACATTTTCGAGATTTTATCCACAACGAAAACGAAGTCGGTCAGCGCAGGTGAATAAACTGCACCTCCTGCACATGGGCCAAGAATTACTGACAGTTGCGGAATAACACCGCTTGATATAGTGTTGCGGAAAAATATTTCCCCATAGCCTGCAAGTGAGTTGACGCCTTCCTGTATCCTGGCGCCTCCTGAATCGTTAATGCCAATCAGAGGCATTCTCATCTTCAGGGCATGATCCATTATCTTTGTAATCTTCCTCGAATGCATCAACCCCAGTGATCCTCCCGCCACGGTAAAATCCTGAGCAAATATTGCAACAGGAGCACCATAGATAGTCCCTGAACCGATAATAACGCCATCGCCGGGAAGCGATTTTTTATCCATATCAAAATCGCGGGCATCATGCTCAACAAAAAGGTCATATTCATTGAAGGAATTTTCATCGAGCAGAGCCATAATGCGCTCGCGGGCTGTTCGCTTGCCCATCGCTTTCTGTTTTTTGATAGCCTCTTCCCCTCCGCCAAGAAGTACTTTCTCGCGCTTTTCCTGTAACTCACGTATCTTTTTGTTAATTGGCATAGAATTCGATTTTAATTATAAAAACTATTTCGGGGCCATTTTATAAAGCACCAATGCAATTATTGAATAAAGGATGTTGGGGATCCACATAGCAAGCATTGGACCAAGGTTTCCTTTGAGTGAGAATTGTGAAGCAAACTGCAAAAACAGAATATAGGAGAAACTAAGTATTAGCCCGGTTCCAATATTCATACCGATACCTCCTCTTATCTTTCTTGACGACAGGGAGACCCCGATAAGTGTAAGAATAAAAACAGCAAACGGATTAGCAAACCGCCGGTGCTTTTCAATCAGGAAAAGTTTCAGTTCATCCGATCCCTGGAGTTGCAACAGGTCGATATAATCCTCCAGTTCACGATAAGTCATTGTCCCGACAAATCCGGGGTCTCGTGAAAAATCA
>JBAWXY010000033.1:0-18204 GCA_037143835.1 Bacteroidota bacterium | reverse complement strand
AAGGAGGCAGCCAGTTTAAGACCGATACCTGTAAGGAACCCTAACAGACTGCCGAACCCTGCCTTAAAAGCATAACCTATATCATCCTTAAATATCATTTCCCCCACAAACGCACCGAATAATGGTCCTAATATTATACCCATCGGACCAAGGAACAGACCAATTATCAAACCAACGGTTGCACCCCTGGTTCCGTACTTGGAGCCACCGAATCTTTTTGTCCCCCATACCGGAACAATATAATCCAGAACAGTAACAACAACTGCAATGGCACCAAGAGTAATTAATACCGGGGTTGTAAAATGACCGAACCGGGTTAAATGAAGTAAAATTAATCCAAGAAAACTGAATGGAGGTCCGGGTAAAACAGGTACCAGACAACCGATTATTCCAAGGATCATAAGAAGTATTCCAAATATAAGGAGGATATAATCAGACATTTAGAAATATTCATAGAAAATAACTTATGAAAAAGGTCCTTCTACTTTTTCCCCAGGTCTTCAAACTCGACGTTTGTGAACTCCCCGGTGGCAAGAGTGCTTTTTTCATCCCTGGTTTCAACTTCTGACGACAGATCAGGGACTGTTAATACATCTTTGCCACTATCGATATATGTAACAGCATCTTTCAGCCCTTCTGTAAATTTTTCAAAATCTTCCTTATAAAGAAAGATCTTATGTTTTTCGTAAAAAATCTTCCCTTCTTTGCCTAAACGCTTCTTGCTTTCAGTAATAGTCAGATAATAATCATCCTTCCGTGTAGCTTTTACATCAAAAAAGTAAGTTCTTTTTCCGGCACGTACCACCTTAGTGAAAATTTCTTCTTTTACGTATTTTTCATCATGCCCGTTTATGACTTCCTTTATTCCGGCTTCTTCTTCCATTTATAAGTCAGTTAGTGTTAGGGTTTTGTTTTGTATTGTCAAATGTAACAATTATTTTATCAAATCAAAACAGGGCTGATTAATTTTGCCCGGTTGTTTTGAGGGTAAGGGAAAAAGAGTATTTTTGCAACGGAAATCCGAGGTTCTTTATAAATGATAAGCAGAAGATTACTACGTATAAAAGCCTTAATGGCTCTTTATGCTTTTAACCGCAGGGAAGATGAAAATATTGCTAATGCCGAGACAGAACTGATGTTCAGCATTGGTAAGACTTACGATCTTTATCACTACCTGCTGCTGCTTGTTCTTGAAGTTGCCGATATTGCCGGCGAGAAGATTGATCAGGCTCTCCGGAAGAGAATGCCCACAGCGGAGGATCTGAATCCTCAAAGAAGGTTTGTGGATAACCTTGTTATCGCCCAGCTGAGAAAAAATCTGGCATTTAAAAGCTATATTTCTTCTAAGAAGCTTTCATGGGTTAACTCTACCCATATCCCCCGTCTGATGTATACTAATATGTTATCCTGGGATATATATGAGGAATATACGAAGTCGGAAAATCATAATTATTTGTCCGATAAAAAGTTCATTATCAAGCTTATCACAGATCTATTTTCAAATTCAGAAGATCTCCGTTCAAATCTTGAAGAACAGAGTATATATTGGAATGACGATATAGAATATGTGTCGGCTATGGTAGAAAAGACTCTGAAAAAATTTAAAGACGATTCAGGAGAGAATACCTCCCTGATGACATTATTTAAAAATGTAGAGGATGAAGAATTTGTAAAGATACTTTTCAGAAAAGCTGTCATACATTCAGACAAGTGTTCTGAGCTTATTGATAAAAATACAACTAACTGGGAGGTGGAGCGGATTGCCCTCATGGACACCCTTGTTATGCGGCTTGCAATAACTGAAATAATTGAGTTTCCTGAAATACCTGTAAAGGTTACTCTCAACGAATATATTGAAATTGCCAAGTACTATTGTACTTCAAAAAGTAGTACCTTTGTCAACGGAATTCTCGATAATATTGTTAAAGAAATCCGCGAAAAGGGGCTTTTTAATAAATTTGGCAGAGGGTTGGTTGGTGAAGCATCAACTGATGAAAACTAACACCCGACATTAAATTATATTTATGAGAAAGATCGTAATAATAGCTTTGGTTCTGATAGCAATAGTGGTCTCATATTGTAGTAGCAGCACAAGCAGAAATGCTGGTAATTCCGGATCGCAACCGACCGATACAGGAGCTGTTAAGCTGATTTTTAAAGAATATGAGCACAATTTCGGAAAAGTTGCAGAAGGAGAGAAGGTCGGGTATATATTTACATTTGAAAACAAGGGAACAAGCAATCTTGTAATCGCGTCTGTAACAACAAGCTGCGGATGTACCGTCCCAAAATATGATACCAAACCTATTCCTCCCGGGGGGAATGGAAATCTTGAAGTTGTTTTTGATGCTTCAGGAAGAAACGGTATGCAGACAAAAACTATTACTGTAAAGTCAAATGCATCAATCCCTGTTGTGTTATTAAGAATAACCGCTGAAGTAGTACCAACACTAAATTAATAATAATTAATAATTGAAACGATGACCAATTTTGCCTATTTGTTTTTGATGGGTCAACCTGCCGGAGCTGCCGGTCAGAGTAATCCCCTTGTGACTTTCCTTCCACTTATACTTGTTTTTGTTGTTTTCTATTTCTTCATGATCAGGCCTCAGATGAAAAAACAAAAAGAGATGAACAACTACAGAACTTCCCTGAAAAGAGGCGATAAAGTAGTGACTACCGGTGGAATTTACGGAAGAATTTACGAAGTAAAGGATAACTATGTAACCGTGGATGTTGGCGGGGATGTTAAACTGAAAATTGACAAAAGCGCCCTGCTGAAAGATCCTTCAGCTGACGAACAGTATTAAACTTCTTTTCATTAAACCTTTGGTGAAGGGAAAACATGGGATACGGTCGGACAACCTTGCGAAGAAGGAGGTAAGTGTAATCAACAGAGATGTTGTTGTTTTTGCTTTCTTCCTTCTTCTCTCATTCATTTTCTGGTACCTTAATTCTCTCGGGAAAGAAATTGAAGCCGGTATCAAATACCCTGTAAAGTATATCAACCTTCCAAAAGAAAGGGTAATTGTTGAAGAATCACCTGTCAGGCTGAACCTCTATCTTAAAGGTCCGGGTTACTCTGTATTGAAGCTTAAACTAACAGGTAACAGAACACCAGTTTTAATTGATATTTCAAAAGTCAATTACAAACGAGTTCATGACAGTAAAGCTCTTAATTACTTTATAATCACATCAGGGCTAACTAAAAGCCTTTCTATTCAGTTAAGATCGGGATGCGAAATTACCTCAATTAAACCCGATACTCTCTTTTTTACCCTTGATAAGACAGCCGCAAAATCGGTTCCGGTTAATCCTGAAAATAATGTTGTTAAGAACAGAAAATGAGAACCTTTATTTTAAGAGAAGGCTAAATGAGAAAAGAGAAAAAACCAGGAATGAAGCTGGGCATCACAGGTGGTATTGGTAGCGGTAAAACGACCGTTTGCAGAGTTTTTAATGTCCTGGGAATACCTGTTTTTTCAGCAGACCCCGCAGCAAGGCAAATAATGGAAAACGATGAGGGAATAATCCGGAGGATCAATTCTATTGCAGGGAAGAATCTGTACGTCAATGGAAGCCTCGATAGAATGGAGCTGGCAACACTTATCTTTAATGATCAGTCTCTTCTTAAAAAGGTTAATTCGCTCATTCATCCCGTTGTTTTAGATCATTTTAAAAGATGGGAGAAGGAGCAAACCACACCCTATGTGATATTGGAGGCAGCCATACTTTTTGAAAGCGGCGCTTCAAAGCTGGTCGACAAAATTGCTACAGTAATAGCTCCGATCGAGGAAAGAGTGGATAGGGTTATTAGTCGGAATCGTCTTTCAAGAGAACAGGTTATGGATAGGATGCGGAATCAGATGGATGATGAAACCAGGATAAAATTATCAGATTTCGTTATTCCTAATTCGGAAAATGATATGATCATCCCGGCTATTCTGAAAATTCATGAAGACCTTTTAACTTATATTAATACCGGTACCTGGTAATGGGAAATTTTGGAAAATGGCTGGCAGGAGGACTTGGCTTTGTAATGGGGGGGCCGATGGGTGGACTATTGGGATTTCTTATCGGTTCAATGTTTGATTCAACTATTGGACAGCCTTCCACCTACACCACCGGAACAGCAAGAACAACTCAGGGGGATTTCGGGATGAGCCTGCTGGTTCTTGTGGCAGCAGTGATGAAAGCCGACGGCAAGGTTATAAAATCGGAACTTGACTACGTTAAACAATTCTTCATCAGGCAATTTGGCCAGGAATCTGCAAGACAGGCTCTCCTGATGCTAAAAGACATTATCAGGCAAGAAATTCCTGTCAGGGATGTTTGTCTGCAGATTAGCAGAAACATGGATTATTCCTCGCGCCTGCAATTGGTGCACCTTCTGTTTAATGTTTCCCTTGCCGATAGCAGAATATATCCTTCGGAAATTGAGATTATTGAGAAAATTTCAGACTATCTCGGAGTTGCTGCATCCGACTTTCTGTCAATAAAGAACATGTTTATCCCCGAAACAGATTCTTCATATAAAATACTCGAAATAGATCCATCTTCCTCAAATGATGAGGTGAAAAAAGCATACAGAAGAATGGCCATGAAGTACCATCCTGATAAAGTAAGCCATCTTGGCGATGATTTCAGAAAAACTGCCGATGAAAAGTTCAAAAAGGTTAACGAGGCTTATGAGAAGATAAAAATGGAAAGAAATATGATCTGACCCTATTAAATTGAAAAAAATATCACTAATAAAACTCACATTACAATACAAGAAGGATTAAATTTGTACCCAAATAGATAAAAAATGATTTTAAAAGATATTATGGCAATTTCAGGTGAACCCGGGCTTTTCAAATTTATTGCCCAGGGAAAAAATGCAATAATTGTTGAACACCTTGAGACCAAAAAAAGAAGCAGTGTCTATGGCTCAGCAAAAGTTAGTTCACTCGAAGACATAGCAATATTTACCGACAAAGAGGATATGCCTCTCGGTAAAGTTTTTGACCTTATTCACGAAAAGGAAAACGGCGGACCGGCAGTTGATTCAAAGGGTGGCGTCAATATCCTTAAACGCTGGTTTGAGGGGATCCTTCCTGAATACTCAAAAGATAAAGTATATCCCAGTGACATCAAAAAAGTCGCTCAGTGGTACAATATTCTTTACAACCTGAAACTTCTTGTAAAAGAAGAACCTGAAGCCACTACTGAGACAGAAACAGCCTCAGCAGATGAAAATAAAAAGAAGAAAACCGCTCCTAAACCCAAAGCAGAATAAAACAAGGTTTAAAAAATCATTCATATGAACTTTGGTGGAGATGAGGTTGTTTATGATTATTCGGATTCAGGTATAATCATTGTTCCTGTCCCATATGATGAAACAAGCACTTGGATGAGAGGAGCCGATAAGGGCCCGGAAGCTATTCTCGAAGCCTCTGTCAATCTTGAATTCTACGATGTTGAAACATCGTCTGAAGCCCATCTGACCGGAATTAATACGATCGAACCGGTGCTTGAGAAAAAAACTCCTGAAAAACTTGTTAATGCTGTATATGATAAGACGTTATCTCTCTTATATGATAAGAAATTTCCTGTAATCATCGGAGGAAATCATACGGTATCAATAGGATCCATAAAAGCTTTTTCAGAATACTTTGATAATCTTTCGGTTCTGCAACTCGACGCTCATGCAGATCTCAGGCAGGAATATGAGGGTTCTGAATTTAATCATGCATGTGCAATGGCAAGGGCACGTGAATTTGCTCCCATTGTTCAGGTTGGCATCAGAAGCATGTCTTTAGGCGAGCTGCCCTATGCCGACAGGGACAGGATATTCTATTCACATGAACTGTATTATGATAAGGATTTGTATGGAAGAGCGATAGATAAACTTTCAGAGAATGTTTATATCACGATCGACCTTGATGTTTTTGATCCGTCAATCATGCCTTCAACAGGAACTCCCGAACCGGGCGGACCTGAATATCTCGAACTGATCCATTTCCTGAGAAATGTAATAAGGAAGAAAAATGTTGTCGGGTTTGATATAGTTGAATTATGTCCCTCACCAACTAATAAAACACCTGATTTCATTGCAGCAAAAATTATCTATCAGCTTCTGAGCTACAAATTCGCGTTGTAGAGACAGGTCTCAGACCTGTCTCTACATGTCACATCCCCTAATCCTCTTTCTTTGCCTCTTCCCAAATAACATTCATCTCATCGAGACTCATATTGTGAAGAGAAATACCTTTAGTAAGTGTCTCTTTTTCAAGATAATTAAACCGCTTAATAAATTTCCTGTTGGTTTTTTCAAGGGCTGCTTCCGGATCAATTCCATACAATCGTGATGCATTAATAATTGAAAACAGAACATCCCCCAACTCGGATTCAATACCATCGGTATTACGGTTTTTTATCTCTTCTTTCAGCTCTGTAATCTCCTCAAGCACCTTGCCCCAGATTTGTTCACGATTTTCCCAGTCAAATCCAACGCCCCTTACCTTTTCCTGTATCCTGTTGGCTTTCACAATGGCAGGAAGAGAAGAGGGTACCCCTGAAAGCACAGGTTTATAACCATTATTCTCTTTTATCTTGAGTTGTTCCCAGTTTTCCTCAACCTCAGAAGCCCCTGAAACCTTAACATCACCAAAAACATGCGGATGTCTGTAGACGAGCTTAGTATTGATTCCCTCCAGAACATCAGCCATCGTGAAAGTTCCTTTTTCAGAACCAATTTTAGCATAAAAGACTATATGCAGCATGAGATCACCCAGCTCATTTTTTATACCTTCATCACTTCCTGCGAATATAGCATCAGCTAATTCATACGTCTCTTCGATTGTTAACTTCCGCAGACTTTCGTTTGTCTGTTTCATATCCCACGGGCATTTTACCCTGAGTTCATCTATTATCTTCAGAAGCCTGTTAAACTCTTCGAGACTTTTGTTTTTGTCATTCATTAGAAATTTATTTTAGAACAGACGGTCAGGCGATGCAGTTTTATTTGCACGATCAATGCGAACAACAGAGCCAACTGTAATACTGAGCAATTCGGATACGTTGGCTCCATTTATCGAAATTTCGAGAAGATCGAACTGGTTAAATCTTGCGAGCATCTCACCAACCGGCACATCACTATACTTGTGTGAAATCTGGTCAGTATAATTTTTATTGCTTTGAATAAGAATCCTGTAATCTTTATTCTCAAATACCCTGTAAAACACTTCCCTCGTAACATTCGATATTGCGTTTCCGTAGGAGTCAATAAAAATTATACTGCCAATTATTACATCTTTATCGATGGTTGCCCTCAGAGGGACTCTTTCGCTAATGGTTTTTACAGATTTTCCAAGATCAGTTGGGTTTTTCCCTGATAAAAGATCTGCAGCAGCTTTTGCAAAAATATCAAGTTCATCAGAAGTTCCCTGATGATCTATTTTTACAACCTCGTCAGGTTCGGAATTCAGGATGAGGTTAAAGATTCCGTTGTCGGTTCCGATGAAAAAATGATCTTTAGCCTTCACAATCAGATAATCCTGATCCTTATGAGCTTCGGAATGCACACATATTATATGAACTGTACCTTTCGGGTAATTATTATATGTATTTCTTATTATAAAAGAGGCATGGGAGATATTAAAAGCAGGGATGCTTCCGGCATTATCAATAATGATTGCTCCGGGAGACATGCTGCTAAGCTTTCCTTTAATGATTCCGTAATAGATATCATCTGGCTTCCATTCTGTTGTTAATGTAATTACCGGCATATGAAAAAACTTATAACAAAGATAATCTTCTAAGGAAAAAATAACCTTACTTTGTACTGTTCATTGATTTTTTTATGAACTATTTACCCTGTTTCCAAACAATTTTGGCAAATGGCATGACAGATCATTAATTTTTGTGAGGCACAAACAACCCGCTGCTTGATAAAATCCGTAGTTTCTTTCCTAAAATTAAGATCATGGCCAGAGGCAATGAGATAAAATGCATGGGAAAGGAGGGTGAGATTACCATTTTCGCAGAGAAGAAAAAAAAAGCTAATTAATAAAACATTATGGTCAAGACAATTTTAAGTTCAAATTACAACTTCCCGGGTCAGAAAAGCATTTATAAGGGAAAGGTCAGAGATGTATATAATATTAACGACGATTACCTTCTGATGATCGTATCAGACAGGATTTCAGCCTTTGATGTAGTACTTCCCAAAGGGATACCCTATAAAGGGCAAGTCCTTAATCAGATAGCAGCAAAATTCCTTGATGCAACAAGCGATATTGTTCCAAACTGGAAAATTGCCACTCCCGATCCGACGGTGACCTTTGGCCATAAATGTGAGCCATATCCCGTAGAAATGATTGTAAGAGCTTATCTTACAGGTAGTTCGTGGCGAACTTATAAAGAAGGAGCAAGAGAGATATGTGGGATTAAAATACCTGATGGAATGAAAGAGCATCAACGGTTTGCAACTCCTATAATCACTCCGACAACCAAAGCTGAACAGGGCAAACATGATGAAGATATCTCCCGTTCTGAAATAATAAGCCGTGGTCTTATTTCCGAAAAAGAGTACAATCTGATCGAAAAATATACGATGGAGGTTTTCCTGAAGGGCTCTGAAATAGCTGCAAAACATGGTCTGATTCTTGTTGACACCAAGTATGAATTTGGTAAAAAAGATGCGAAAATTTACCTGATAGATGAGATTAATACTCCTGATTCATCACGTTATTTTTATGCAGATGAGTATCAGAAACGGTTCGACAAGGGGCTTCCACAGAAGCAGTTGTCAAAAGAGTTTGTCAGGGAATGGCTTATGGCCAACGGGTTCCAGGGAAAAGAGGGTCAGCAGATCCCGGAAATGAGCGATTTTTTTGTCAATGAAGTGTCAGACCGCTATATAGAACTTTATGAAAAGATAACAGGCGAAAAATTCATCAGGGGGGATATAACTAATGTTCCTGAAAGGATTGAAAAAAACTGCAGAACATTTCTTAAATCATTTTAAAACAGGACGAGACTAACAAAAAAATTAAGAATGAAAATCACAAGCTGCATAAAGGTTCTGCCGATAGTAGTAATTCTGTTATTATTTAATAGTACTGTCTTTTCACAGGTTGTTGTAGAAAGATCAAAAGACAAAGTAGTTATTTCCGGTATTCCATATTATATTCACCTGGTTAAAAAGGGAGAAACCGCTTATTCAATTTCAAAAGCTTATGGTATAACTGTTGAAGAATTAACAAAGGAGAATCCTACGGCAGTTTATGGGGTCAATGAGGGGCAGGCACTCAGGATACACATTAAACCGGTCACCGAAGTATTACCTTCTGAACCTTTCCCGGATAAGAAGCAGCGTGATGAAACCAAATTTATCTATCATAATCTGCAGCCAGGAGAAACAGTATATTTCCTTTCAAAATCGTATGGTGTTTCTGAGAACGAGATAATTCTGAGCAACCCGGGAATTGATATTAATAAACTGCCTGTTGGTGCTGAAATAGCTGTCCCGCGCAAGGAGTTCATGAGTGACAGGCAGAAATTTGACGACCAGGAAAAGAAATACATTTATCATAAAGTACTTAAAGGTGAATCCCTCTCTTCAATTGCCAGAAAATATGAACTTACTGTCAGGGAAGTAAGGAGGGAAAACAGAGATTTAAGGTTTCCCCAGGTGGGCGATTCTGTCAGGATTCCGGTGGCTTATACAGCAGAAATTCAGGAGATTGTACAGATCAAAACCGATGCTGTTGCTGCAATTGTTGAAGAACCGGTGATTAAGATGGAAAGACCTGCTGGCTTTACACCTGTAAAAGAGCTCAAAGGATCATTGGATGTTGCCGTTCTGCTTCCATTCTATCTCAGGGAAAATGCTGGACAGATTGAAATTGATTCAAGCACGTCAATAAATGGTAAGAAAATACACAATGTAATTAAGAGAGCTGAAGATTGGATCTACCCCTGGAGCATCGATTTCGTTGAGATGTATGAGGGAATTTTGCTAGCCTCAGACACACTGAGTTCTTTAGGATTGGATATTAATCTTTATCCATACGATATTAAAAGCGATACAATTGCGATAACAAAGCTTATTAGTTCGGGGAAATTAGCAGAAATGGATCTTATAATCGGGCCTGTATATTCATATAATCTTACCGCAGTTGCTGCTTATGCAAGAGACCTTGGAATACCCGTTGTATCGCCGGTTACCCTTATTAATAATTCTGCCCTTTCAAGCAACCCGACTCTCTTTATAGCCGGTTCTTCACTCGAAATTGCCCAGAAAGCCCTGGCAAAAAAAATAAGTGAGTACTACGATCATAATATTGTATTTATTCATTCCGATATCACAGGAATTGACGAAGATGTTAAAAGGTTTAAAAATCTGATCTTTACCGAGTTGAGTTATAAGTTGCCCTTCGATGAGATTAAGTTTAAAGAAATTCCGTTCTACAGCAGGTCAATGTTTAATAATGACTTGATAAACAGGTTGAGTCATGCACTTTCAGGGCAGTTTAAAAACATAGTAATTATTGCTTCTGAGGAAGATCCGGTTATTAGCGAAACAATGCAGGACATCCATGGCTTCTCAAAAAAATTTGATATAAAAGTTTTCGGATACCAGGCGATGAGAGATATTAAAAATCTTGACCCTAAGTATTTTTTTGATCTGGATATTATGGTCTATTCACCTTATTGGATTGATTATACAAAGAGTAATGTGAAACAATTTAATTCAGATTTCAGGCAAAAATTTCTGACCGAACCTTTAGAAAAGAGTTATGCCTGGCAGGGTTACGATATTGCCTATTATTTTTTAAGCGGATTGGCAATGTATGGAAAGGATTTTATCGCACATCCGGAGATGCATTATCCAGACCTCTTGCAGACTGAATATTATTTTATACGCAAAGTGGCTGGTGATGGATTTGAAAACCAGAAGCTCTTTCTTGTCAGATATACAAAAGATTATGAGGTAAAACTGGTTGAAGAGAATAAACTTATTCAGCAAAAGTGAATTTATAAAAATTTCCCGGGATTTGCGGGATAACCCTTATGTTAATAAAAATTAACAATCGGGAATATAAACATATTATTAATTGTCTATATGTTGTAGTATGATTAAAGAATCGTACAGTGTAACCGGGGAAAACCAACTGTTAAAGGCAGCTCTGGATGGCGATAAAAAGGCATTTGGAGAAATAGTGACCCGTTACCAGAAGATGGTTGCACGTACTGTTAAAGGTATGCTTGGCGATTCTGTTTTTGCAGAAGACATTGGACAGGAAGTGTTTATTAAACTTTATTATTCATTATCAGAGTTCAGAGGAGAAGCAAAACTGTCAACCTATATTCAGAAGATTGCAGTGAACCTGACACTTAATGAGATAAAAAGAAGAAAGAGATTTTTTTCAATGTTTTCGCAAAAAGGAAATAACGAAATGTACGAATTTGAAGTTGCTGATCATGATACAGAAGAAAGAAAAGAGGCCTCGGAAATAGTTAATAAGGCATTAATGGCAATGGATCCTAAGTTTCGGATAATTGTGACAATGAGAATGCTGCAGGGCTATTCCACTAAAGAAACAGCAGAAATACTCGATCTGCCGCTCGGTACTGTTCTTTCAAGGTTATCAAGAGCACAGAAACAATTAAGGAATATTTTGGAAAAACTATAAATACAATGAAACCTTCAGAGATTAAAAAACTGATAATCAGCTCGCTCAGTGCGGATGCTGATCCTAAAGAGGCTTCCATGAGACTGGAAGAGGAGGGTATCTCTTACGATTTTAGCAAAGGTTTTGGCGATAAGATCCTCGATAAATTATTTTCAGCAGGATTAACCATAAACCGCGAAGTGGAGTTTGTGAGATCCATGAATTTTGCATTCTACCGCATTGCGCTTACAGGAGTGGCTGCAATTGTTGTACTACTCATCTCTATCTTTCTTATGCAAGGCTCTCTTTCATTTAACTCATTCCTCGGATTGAGCGATAGTTATGACGAAAGTATTGTATGTCTTTTAACCGGAAATTAATGTAAGATGAAAGCAAAACCAATAATAGTCGTTATTGTAACTCTGATTATAGGATTCGTGCTGGGTATGCTTACCTCAGCACAGATCAGATATCATAAGCTTAAGCCGGTAAGGGTCTATTTTTCCGAAGAGAGATTCAGGGATGGATTTTACCACGCCATACAGCCCGATGAACAACAAAAAGCAAAAATTGATCTGGTCCTCGATAAATATGCCAGGATTAACAGTGATCTGCAGAACAATTTCCGCAAGGAGCTTGATGCCAGTATGAAAGATTTCAGGAAAGAACTTGATTCGAATCTGACAAAAGAGCAATTGGCCCGGTTAAAAGATATGGATGAACGGCGTCAGGAGATGGTAAGACAGAACAGGAAAAACCGTGAAAACGATACTTCTGATTATAGAAATGAAAGACGGCATAATTCTGATGGAAGGCCATCACCTCCTCCATTCCCGGAACACGATACAACCCGGCTACCCGATAATAAATAACAGATAGTCCAGAAGAATTGGCAAATCATCAGGATTAACCCCGAGAGAGATCAGCAATACTCTGTCTTCTGCAAAAATTGACATGAACTGCTCTTTCGATAATTCGCCGCTGATAATACTCTGCCGGTAAAAGTCAATGGCTTCCCTCTTATTACCTTTACAAAGTGCCAGATGACCTTTATTTATCTGATCATGTGCGTTTAGTTTCCCTTCTGATAAACGATCATAGTATTTTTCGGAATCATCAAATCTTCCCAGTGCAAAATAGCAATATGCTATCGGCCTTAATATCTTAAGGTTACCAGGTTCTTTATACTCAACCCTGAAATAGTATTTTAATGCCTGCTCATAATCCTTAAGATCGAGATAGCAGTGTGCAGTCATGATAACCGTATGGATATTTTCAGGTTCCATATCACATGCCTGCAGGTAATATTCAAGAGCCTCCTCATTCTTACCAAGTCTCCGCAGGCATAACCCTATCTTCTTTATAGTCCAGGCTTTTCTGTCAATCAGCTCCGCTCTTCTGTAAAATTTAAGTGCCTCTTCATAATCGGCACTCTCCTGGTAACAATATCCGATTTTTTCATAAAGCTGAACATCTGCCGGCCTCTCGCTGACCTGTTTAAGGAATATATAAAGAGCATCTTCGTAAAAGTTTTTACTGAAAAAATAGTCTGCAAGTCCGGCTTCAGCATCCGTTGCATTACATGTCATCCTGAAAAACTCCGAATTATAAATATCCAGCTTACCGATAAAAAGGTCCTCAAATTCTTTCTTATAAGGCGATAGTTTGAAAAACCTGTAAATATCCTGAAGATACTGTGTAACATTAGTTCTGAAACTTTTATACGGATCGGTACCGGATTCATCATCATTTAATTGTTGCAGTCCTTCAAGTTCCATGCGGAAAACCTTTAACATCATGCTTTTTTGAGTCGATGGAAGATATTTAAGGTTCAGAAGCAATGAATATTTGTCGGAGTTACAGATAAAAGGAGTCTTGTACAATGCCTCTGCGAGCTCATTGGTTCCCGGACCAAGGATCTCATCCCTGTAAATCTCATCCACTGTTTCATGGTCAGGATAAAACGGAACAAACCAGTTCTGGAAGTCCTTGAAGAAGTCAAAATGCTTCATATTGGCAAAAGCCGACATATAAACATCTGCTCCTTCCATCTGGAGTTTTGTCAGCTCTTCCATGGTCTTGAATATCTCTTCCGAGTCGCTGAACATCTCTGACCAGTCAGGATTCTTCTCCTCATTTTTATCTTTCGGAAGAATGTTATCCAGATCCAGCTTTTCCTCAATCCTGGGTTTAAGTTTTGCAACCTGCGGCAAGATCTCATCCTGAAGTTTTCTGCTCAGCTTTTCTGTCTCCCGCGACCTGATAGTCTGTAAAACAATAATTCTGCAATGCTCCCTGAACCTGCTCTTCCGGCTCATTTTTTCTATCCTGTCAGTTAAGTCCGGATACAACAATATTCTTCCGTTATAATAATGCAGATTCAGAATCAGACCTGAAAGCGCCCTCTCCATAACCTGTTCCTGCCCAGCTTCATAGATTCGGATCAGATGTAGAAGTTTATCCGATTGCCATGTCCTGAGCGAACTCAATGTAACAGCTGTTGTAAAAATGCTTGCTTCATACCATCTGAACTTACCGGACTTCAGAATAATGTTTATCAGGCTGTTTTCAGCTTCACCATAGTAATCCGTTAACCAGAGATGATTGAAAATATTTTTAATAAGATGCTTATGCTTTCTAGAAATTTCTGAATCAGGGTTGGGATTTATCTCGTTACTCAATTTTAACCACTCATCAAGCTCCGATTTAAACATCAGGTCATCAACAGTTTCCACTATCGTTTTGCCACTCAACTTCATCTCTTTTTCGGCTTGCTGCTTTACCCAGTATGTATGCCATCCGGAATAATGTGACAATATGTCCTGTCTGACCCGGTCGGAAAGACCAAGAATTGACTGGATGAGTTTGAGATATATTTTATTGCGCTCGGGATCCTTTATTCCTTCAATGGTATAGGTGAGCATATTCCTGTAGGTCATAACAATATTCTCGTATTCATCACGCAAATCACCGGATGACGAACTGGTAATCATATCAGCCAGTATATCAAGACTTTGTTTTATTCTCTTATCGGATACAAAATTGCAAAGCCTTTTATGTTGCTGTATCACTTTTGCTACATCCATCTTTTCACTTCTTTTGCAATGATATATGACAAAAAATCATTTCATTTTGTAAAAACAATATCTGCAACAATCAGGCCGTAACTTTTAAAAACCTGATCGTTGAGCAGGTGTATGAAACATTACTTACTTTTGAGGCATTATAGAAGTATTTTAATTTGAAAGATAAAAATAATATACTGAATTGGTTGCCAACCGGCAGGAAAGAGATGGAACTCCGCGAATGGGATGAGGTTGATGTTATCATTTTCAGCGGTGATGCCTATGTTGATCATCCCTCCTTCGGTCCGGCAGTTATCGGAAGGGTTATTGAAGATGAGGGATTCCGTGTTGCAATTGTGCCGCAGCCAAACTGGAAAGACGATTTGCGGGATTTCCGAAAACTGGGAAGGCCAAAATACTTCTTTGGAGTTTCAGCAGGTAATATGGATTCGATGGTTAACCATTATACAGCTGCCCGCCGTTTACGATCCGACGATGCATATACTCCGGGTGATAAAGCCGGCTTCAGACCTGATTATCCGACAATTGTTTACACTAAGATTCTTAAGGAGATATTCCCCGATGTTCCTGTAGTTATCGGAGGCATTGAAGCTTCTATGCGCCGGCTGACACACTACGACTACTGGAAAGATAAACTGGAACCTTCCATCCTCTTAAGCAGCGGTGCTGATATGTTAATATATGGAATGGGAGAACAACCTTTGAGAGAGCTTTTAAGACTGTTATCAAAAGGAGTTCCATTTTCATCTCTTAAAACAATTCCACAGACAGCAATAGTTACAAGAAGGGATGACCCTCTGCCGGTTCAGAAAAATTGGAAAGATATTTCCCTTCATTCATTTGAAAAATGTCTGAAGGACAAGAATATTTTTACAGAAAATTTTGTGAAGTTTGAGAAGGAATCGAACAAGATTGAATCTGCCAGACTGAATGAAGCATCGGGCGACTTTAAGGTAATAATCAATCCTCCGTTTCAACCGATGGGAGAGGAAGAAGCTGACCGCTCTTTTGATCTTCCTTATATGTATATGCCTCATCCGCGATATAATAAGAAGGGAGGTATCCCTGCTTATGAAATGATAAAATTCTCTGTGAATATTCATCGCGGATGCTTTGGCGGATGTAGTTTTTGTGCAATAGCGGCACACCAGGGGAAACAGATCATAAGCAGATCAGAAAGGTCGATATTGAATGAAGTTGGAAAAATTTCTGAACTGCCCGATTTTAAGGGTTACCTGTCCGACCTGGGTGGACCATCCGCAAATATGTACAGGATGAAAGGCAAAGATATGAAACTGTGCCAGGTCTGCTCACGACCCTCCTGTATCTGGCCTGCTGTCTGCAAGAATCTGAATACCAGCCACAAACAGCTCACTGAACTTTATAGAAAAGTTGATAGGATGGAGGGGATCAAAAAATCATTTATCGGCAGTGGTGTGCGCTATGATCTTTTATTTCCGGAATGGAATAAGAGTGCAGGAAGGGAAGAGGTAGAATATCTTGAAGAACTTATTACAAACCATGTATCAGGCCGGCTGAAGGTCGCCCCGGAGCATACATCTCCTCGGGTTTTGTCACATATGCGTAAGGCTCCGTTTGACCTGTTTAAAAAGCTTAAAAAGCGATTTGATAATATAAAAACCAAGCATGAACTTAAATATGAGATTATTCCATATTTCATTTCATCGCACCCAGGTTGTACAGATACCGATATGGCAGAACTTGCTTCAGAGGTAAAAAGCCTTGGTATAAAACCTGAACAGGTCCAGGATTTCACTCCGACCCCAATGACCCTGTCAACCCTTATGTATTATACAGGATTTGATCCATATACCGGGAAGAAGGTTTATGTAGCAAGAAGTATTGAGGATAAGAAGCGGCAGAAGGAGTTTTTCTTCTGGTATAAGAAGGATTCAGTACCTAAGTCTCATTTCATAAAACCGAAAGGCTTACGGAAAAAATAAGAATTTTTCCTAAAATTCTCTGATGCCGTTTGAAATCCAAAAAGTATTCATAATGTTACTAAATTTCATAAATGGAAGTGCGTAGGCAAACCGGAAATGGTGCGAACTTCATCCCGGCCGGTAGCGCCAACAAGGCTTGTGTAGCGAGCGTACGGACGGGTTGAAGTTGTCATTTCCGGCGCCCTTTTCTTTGGTTCGTTTCTCTTAAGAAACAAATATTGGCACCAACTTCAAGCCTAATGAATGCGCCTGTTTTTCAATGCTTTTTATTCTACGTTCTTTGAAGTACTGGTTATATGTTTCTATTGAAAGTGGATCAAACTCAATTTTATCTTTGAGCATCTTATAAAAAATTAAGGAAATTTTTCGAGCAGTAGCTTTTATAGCTATTCCTGTTCCTCGTCTAGCTCTGATACGTCTATAAAAGGCGCCTAACCAATGATCACTATTCTTTAATGTAGAAGCAGCCATCATAAAAGCCTGCCCGGCTTTATTTCTTTTGTTAGTCTTTTTAGGTTTAAGCATCTTTCCTCCAGTGATCCGGTTGTTAGGAGCTAGGTTAAGCCACGAGACAAAATGTTTTTCTGTTGACCATTTAGACATATCAGTGCCAACTTCAGAAATTATTTCTGTGGCAGTAATCTCACTGATACCGTAAATTCTGGTTACGTCTATTCCTAATATTTGCTTTAAATACTTGGTTCCATCGAAGTGGAAACTATTTTTATGACTGCGTTTATGTCTTTTAATCTCATTGGAACTATTATTACCAATCAAACGGGTCAAAACATTGGTTACCTGAGCGTCGCATTCAATTATTTTTAAATTCAGGTATTGATAAAGATCAAAAGCTTGTTTTAGCTCAAAAAGATGTTCTTCACGCCAAACGCCTGTTAAGGATTTAACTATTTGTTCTTGTGTAGCTTTAATTCGACCATCTGCCAGTTGAGCCAAAGTATTAGCATCTCGTTCCCCTTCCAGGATAGCTTTTATCATACGCGTACCCGATTGGCCGGTAATATCAGAAATCACATCATGTAGCTTAATATTCATCTGTTCAAATGCTTTTTGCATATGCAATATCTGGTTGGCCGTACTTTCTACAAGATGTTTTCGATGCCGCATATAGGCACGTAGCTCTCTGGTAAGGCTTTCGGGTTGAAAACTTCGGTTAAGTAATCCATATGAGTGTAACTGTCTAATCCATTGACAATCCTGTACATCCGATTTACGACCGCTTACATTTTTAATATGACGGGCGTTTACCAAATAAACTTCAAAACCATACTCTTCTAATATTAAATATGGTTGAACCCAATAGATTCCGGTTGATTCCATTGCAACAGTGTCAATATTACATTGCTTAAGCCATTGAGCCATTTTATGGAGATCTTCCGTAAAACTCCCAAATTTGCGGACACTTGGAGAATCCCTGTCATCCCTTTAGATTTACCACTTTCTAATTTTAATGCATAAATGATGATGAAGTTTTTT